>JAKSOY010000040.1 GCA_024405255.1 Kiritimatiellia bacterium | reverse complement strand
AGGCCTTTCCGTCGTCATCGACGAACAGCGTCATGTCGCGGCTCATCGCGCCGTTCGGACGGAGCGAACGCAGGAAGCGGAACGGCCCTTCCGGACGCTCCGCCGTCGCGATGCCGACGCGCGCGGCCTTGTACCCCTGGCCTTTCAACTCGAGATGGAAAAACATCGAATACCGGCCCGTCTTCGGACAGAACACGACCTTCGGACGTTCGATGATGCAACCGTCCACGATGTCACTCTCCGGATCGTCCGAGACCGCGAGCGCCACGCCGCGGTCATCCCAGTTCACAAGGTCGGTCGACGAGTAGACATGCACGCCGACATGCGCCTGGTTGCCCCGACTGCCGTAGACCTTGTGCTCGCCATACCACCAGTAGACGCCCTTGTCGAACAGGACGCCACAGCCATGCGCGTTGATGACATGTCCCGCCGTGTCGTACCAGAGTTCGCCCGGACGGATCTCGCCCTGCCGCGCCTCGGCGACAACTGCGGCGATGCCACACGCCAAAATCAACAACAACCGATTCATCATTCACTCTCCTTGATCAAGCCGCCAGACGGCAGACGGCTTGAGCAGCTTCACCTTGTAGAAACGCGCACCCTTCAGACGATAGGTCAAGGGTTTGTCCGGAGGCGAAACGGGACGCGCCGTCACGGCATCCGTCCACCAGCGCTCGGTGGACCTGACAAAAAGCCGGTAGTTACCGTACCGCGAGACGCTGGGACATCCCACCCGCCAGATGATTTCAAACGCACCCGTATCGGGATCGAGCGACGCGGCCCCTTCGTGCGCCGTCAACCAGAGACGGTCACCCTTCGGGGACGGGAAAAGGACGAGATCGTGCCCACCGCCGAAACCGATTTTCTTGAAGGAATAGGTGTTCATCGGCGTCAGCGACTTCCGTTCACTGTCGTAGGAATACCGCACGACATCCCAAACGGTGATCGCCCAGAGGCAATTCCTCCGCGCATCCCATTCGACACCATGCGCATCGCGCAGGGGGAAAACCGACTTCCGCTGTTTGGACGGATTGAGCTCGGCGCCCTTCACGTCAACGACGGTCAGGCGGTTTCCATCGGACGAGGCGACGACATAGGCGCCGTCCGGAAGTCGATCGACGGAATGGGGATTGCCGCCGACATTTCCGTAGGCACAAACACGTCTGGTAGCGACGTCGAGGTCGGCAAAGGCGCCGCCGGAGGCCGTCACCAAGATCGTACGACCGTCGTCACGAAGCTTGCACTCGTCCGGATGGTCGAACCAGGCGACATCCGTCGGCTTGATGCCGGGATCATTCTTCGGAGACCACGACCAACGAATCACCGAATCGTCGTTCGTGCCAACACAAGGCGAAAGCAGCACCAGCCGATGTTCCTTCTGCTCCGTCGCCAAGGCCATCGGCTGGGGATATTCTGTCGCCGCAGCCAAAACATGCGCCAACAGAACACCCAAGGTGGCGATACAAGCCCGTCTTGTCTTCACCGTTTACTCCCTCCGTTATTTGCGATCCGCGGATTCGAGGGGATTCGCAGGCGGGAGTTCATTTGTGAGACGCCGCGGTGCATTGGTCGTCACCCAGCGTGCGCCGAGGTTGATCGCCTTCTTCGCCGTGCGCACATCGTCGATCGTCCACACGTCGACGGTCATGCCCGCGTCGTTGAGGATGTCGAAGAACTCCTTGGTACAGACTTGTGCATTCCACTGGAGCGAAATACCCTTGCAGTTCCACTCTTTCGACAAAGCGACGATGCGCTTTGCCTCTTTGACGCTATCGTATTTCTGTCCACGACGCCAGCCCATTCCCATCCACGCCTCGACACCGGGGACCTCGCGAACGATGCGCCGGCATCCCGGCAAATCAAGGTTGAACACCAACTTCCCACCACGCTTCAGCGCATCCGTCGCCTTAAGATCCTCAAGAATCCGGTCGATTCCGGCGCTTCCGCACTTGCAGTCGACCTTGTAGAGGACGCCCGGTTTCATCAGCTTGAGCGCCCCCTTGAAGTCCGCAAGGCCCGTGATGTCCTTCTGCTCGTCGTGAGAGATGTAGAAACGCCCGTCCTTCGTCAGCCGCAGGTCGTTCTCGAACCCGAAACCATCCCGCACCGCCGCCTCGACGGCCGCCTGGGAATTCTCGGGCGCGCGTCCCTCGCCCGCGCCCTTGTGCGCGATGAAGTTCCAAGGACCCGCGTCGCGACGGTTGTGTCCGCCAAAGGTCGCACCGTTCAGCACCTTGAGCGTTGCCGTACGCTTCGCCGGATCGATCGCGTAGGCGCTGGTGGAAGGCAGGAGCGTCAGGGTCACCGTCGCGTCGTCTTTCGTCTCGGGATCGTCGAGCGGAATGATGCGGATGCGAACGGACTTCTCCCCCGCCGGAATGCACTCGTCGCCCCAGAGCGAACAGTAGGTCCACCCCGGCTTCGCCGTGCCGCCGACCGAGAAGACGAACCGAATCGGTTTCGTCACGGGATCGTCCGCCCCGCGCGAGACGACGAAAATCCCGTCCTTGCCGCGTCCTTCGTCCGCATCGCATTCACGCACGATGGACAGGTCGGCAAAAGCCGTGCCCATCGCCAATCCCACCACAACCGCCGAAACAATCTTGTTCATAGAGTTCCTTTTCATCAGACAACAAACTTTTAGTCAAATCCGCTCTCGCCCCTCCCAGGGTTTCCAAGCACAAAACCGATTTACTCGTTTTCTGTTGTTGCCATTATCTCTCTTTTGACCTCCAATGTCAACAGGGAAAACCGAAATCACTTGGAACGGACATCCATCCGCTCGATCTCGCGGCCATTCGAACCGAACTGGCGGACGACGATACGGTCTTCGTGGACGTCGCAGCGCGTCAGCGTCGCCTCGTGGTAGCCACCTGTCCAGTCCTTGATGGTGCCACCACCGGCCACCTGCGCGTACGGATGAAGGTCACCCGACGGCCTCAGGGAGCGCATGTGCATATGGGCGCCTACGACCAGCGTCGTACCCGCCCGCTCCAACACGTCGTGAAGCGCGCGGATGCGCGGGAGCGGTTGCTTCCAGAGCTTGATTTCCTTGTTCATGAGCCGCACGTCGGGCGGAATGTGCGAGAATACGACGCGGAACTTCGCGGTCTTCCAGGCGGGACTCTCGACTTCGCGCTTCAGCCAAGCCGTCTGTTCGGCGAGGTAGCCCTCGAAGTCCACGAGTCCCGAATACGAAGCATGGCCGTCCGTCTTGTCCTCGCCCGTGTCGAGGAACACGAACCGCGTCCGCCCGAGCGTCACGGCCCCGTAGTAGCGGTCGTTCTGCAGCGCGAGATGGTCCCTGAGGTGCCGCGCATACGCGCCGCGCGTCTCGTGGTTGCCACGGAGATACCACATCGGCGCCTGCGTATGCGCCGCACAGTAGGCGAGCGGTCCGAGAAGGCCGCGTTCGAGGCTCTCCGGATCGTCGACATGGCTCATGATGTCGCCATTGAAGACGGTGAACGAGAGCCCCTCCGTCGCTTCCTTGATCCGAAGCATCTTCGGATACGTCTCAAGATAGCCGTGCACGTCGTTGAATACGGCAAACGAGAGCACGCCGTTCGACGGCAGCACTGCATTGATGCCGCCCTCGTGCATCCCCTCCACACCCGAATGGACGACCTTGTACGGGCCGAACGACTTGTAGGCACGAGAGCGGACGCGATACTTGAGCGGCTTCGCCGGATCGTAACCCTCGACGACGATCTTGTGGATCCGGTCGTTGGCGTCGACCTTGAGGCCGTCGCGCTGGTTCCACGCCGTCCGCCACGTCTCCCCACCGTCCTGGCTCCACTCGACCCAGCCGTCCGCCTTCTCACGCGTCGTCCACACGACACCGACGGACGTCTCACCCATCAGCTGCAGATGCGGCTTCACCGAGATGAGCGCGTTCGTACTGATCGTCTCGCGCTCGACCTCGGTCTCGCCCTGTGCCGCAACGGCCGTCGCCAACACACAGATCAACGCCCCTCGCAACAACACCCTTACAGCAAGGGACGTCGTTGGAAAGAGAACTCTCGAAACAGAAATCGCCAATTTCATTGAAGCTCCTGTTTACTGTCGAAGTCTGTCCCCACAGATTCTTCAACGAAGGTACAGGACCAATCCACTCGCGATGTAAACGCCGTCCCTCTTGACTTCAAGAAGGAATTGACGATGCGTCACCTCATCCAGCTCAAAGGCGACGTCCGTCGGCTGCGTATCCGGCGTCCAAGAGATCACCTTGCCGCAACGCACAGGGCGTCCGTTCGAATAGTTCAGCCGTACCGTTCCCCCATCCAGCGAAAGCTGCGCGCCCTCGGACAGCGTCATCGTGCGCATGTCGGTGAGGACCACGTTCGTACAGGCCAACGTGGAGGCGAGGGCGATGTCCTGACGGAACGCCTTCACCGCGAACGGACCTGCTCCGTCGAACTTCGCGTCGAACGCGAGCGTCTTCTCGTTCACATTGCTCACGCAGAGGCCCGCCCCGTTGACGTGGAACTTCGCCGTGTCATAGTCCTGCCCGTCGCTCAACAGAGGCGATTCTGGCGTCGTGTCGGACATCGGCACAATGGTCACGCCTTCCAGGGTCACATTCAACCCGCTCGGTAAGGTGGCCGTTCCGTCGGGTCCCATGTACTCAAGGCAAAGCAGCGAATCCTCCTTGGCGATAAAGCGTACATTACCTTGCGCATGCCCGTCTTGTCCGAAAAGCAGTTTTTTCACATTCACCCGCGAGCCACCGACGACTTCCATATAGCCATAGCCGACGTCGCTTGCGATATACCACGCATCCAGGTAGATGCTCCGCGTC
Organism: Kiritimatiellia bacterium; assembly: GCA_024405255.1. The sequence goes on along the minus strand of JAKSOY010000040.1, from coordinate 18,992 downwards.
GGCGCATCGAACAAGCTGCCACTCTGAACATACAGATAACCGTTCCCCGAAATGCCCACTCCGAGATCGGCCTTGTTCATGCGCCACACGCCGCCGTTCTGAAGGTAGATCTTGCCGTTGCGCGTCGTGTAACGCCAACCGAGCTTGCACAGAGCCGTGCTTTCGTACGAAAAGATACCGCCGTCCTTCACGTAGAACTGCGGACACTGCTTGTTCATCTGGTACCATTCGCCGGCAGAATGGACCTCGGCCCCCGCGCCCACCGTATAGATGTCGTTCGCGCTCGGCCAGGACCATCGCGCATTCGACGTCGTGTAGTTACCGTCCAGCAAAACGGTGCCATTTTTGAAAATCGTTCCCATGCCCGCCGCGAACGTCTGCGTGGCACCGCCCAAGCTCAACGTTCCCAAAACGGCGTTCACGGGCGTCGTGGCAAACGGGTTCACCGCCGGCTCACCCGTCCATGCGAGGAGCGTCGTGCCCGCCTCCTGCTTCAGGACGGGCTGTCCCGCGAGATCGACGAGCCGCAACGTACCCGCTCCTCGCTTGATGAGCACGGCCGGATTCACGAGATTCAACCCCACCACCTCATTCGTCTTACCGGCAGCGACGTCAAAGACGACCCCGCCGCTCTCGCCCGTGAACGTCGATTTCACCCCCGGGATATTCTGCAGAGACGACAACGCGAGCGTGTGACCGTTCAGATCGACCGACGCCCCTTCCGTCACCTGGAACGGTACCGCCGCCGTCCAGTCGAGGTCGGCATCGAGCACGGCTTCGCCTTCAATGTAGAGGATCCGGCACGTGAACGCGGCATTGAGGTCGAAGGCTAGCGCTCCGCTTTGGAAATGGCAAGTCGTCGAGCCGTCGATGTACCCCTGTGTCATCACCGCATCCGCCGCATCACGTAGTTCCCAATTCGCGAGGTCAAGCATGTTCGACGGATCCTCGCCCGTTCCCCTCCAGTAGGCATTCACGGCCGGCCGAGCTCCCGTTGCCTTGACCACGATGCCATTCTCCGACTCTTCCAGTTCATAACCGCCGGCCGCATCGCCCGCCAGCGTGAAAACAACCCCTTCGGGGCGAGTTTCCCACGACACCACCTGCCCGACGGTAGGCACTTCCGTGTAGAGCAACGTCACCTGCCTACCGGTGGAAATCGCCCCCTCGCAGTCCAGGTCGATGCGCCCCGGATTCTCCACCGTTACGGCCGCGCACGCGATCGGACGCTCCACCGACACCAGGCAGCTGTTCGCCTTGACCAAAAGCGCACCTGCACCGTCAATGCGTGCCGCGAGAACAATGTCGACCTCGTTCGAGTTCGCAATCGTCAAGCCGCCCGCCGCAATGTGCACCGCCGCCGTCGTTCGTTCATCGTGGTCCTTCAGAAGTGCGGCATTCGCCAGCTCCAGCGGTACGATAGTCGCGTCGTCAAAAGTCATGTTCGCATTCGAGACATTGCTCTGGCCTTCAATCGATGCCACGTAGATGGTCGTACCCGAACTTGCCTTGAACGTGAATTCACCGTCGGTACGACCTTCTGTGCCCGTACCAGTCGCCGAGGGATTGCCGTAGGTGATCTGCTTCGCCCGCAACACCGCATGGTTCGTGAGCGTGACACGCGCAGTGCCATTGTTCTTCGCCTTGCCGGTGTTGTCCGAAGGCCGCGTGCAGCGCAACGTCTTTTCTCCAAGATCGAACGCGCTGTTGTCGCACGTCACCACCCCTACGCCCGACGCCCCCGCCCAAACATCGCCATTTACATGGTTGAAGACGCTCCCACCGCTCAATGAAACATTGATCCAGCGTGTATTGTACCAAGTGCCGAGAACCGACGTGCCCGTACCTGTGAAGTTGATCGCGCCGCCGTTCTTGACTGTCAGGTACCTCCACGTTTTGGCCGCCTGCCCAGCGTAGATCCGGCCGCTCACGTCGAGCGTCGCCCCCTCGTCGACCGTGCAGTTCCAGGCATTGTCCGGGAAATCACCCGTCATCGCATAGCGGCCGTTCTTGAGGGTCACCGCCCCACCGGACGACGCGATGCTGGTCGAATCCTTGAGTGCCGCGCCGCCAAGATCCACCGTGCCCACGAAAGCCGATGTGGCGGGGATGGGCGTTTCAGGCGGAGTGTCGTCGCGCCACCGCAAGGTGAACGTACCACCTGCCATGGACAACTTACCGATTGCGAGCGCACCCGGCAAGTCGAGGAGCGTCACCGCGCCCGTCCCTGTCTTGGCAATCGCCGCAAGGGTCGTCAATTGGAGATCGTCCATCGCGCCCGTCGTCGCCCCGAACGACAGCGAATCGCCATCGCAAGGCACCACGCCCTCGACCCACTTCGCGGCCTCACCCCAGGTGCCCGCCGCGCCGTCGATCCAGGTGCACGTAGCGGCACCAGCCCCCACGGCAACACCACAAAAACACGCTATCACAAAATGTTTGATATTAGGTTTCATAAAAGAATTCTAACATTTTCCCAGTTCTACAGTCAAGGTGAAAATCCAATAGAGTTTACCCATTTTTCAACCTCCTGCGCGTCGAACGCCCCCTGCACCGCGTCCGTCCGTGTGGGTGGAGGCGAGGAACGGGACGGTACGCGCACGCGCCGACTCGTTGTTCGCTGACAACGGACGGACATCCATCCGCTTCTATTGAAGCTCCCGTTTACTGCGGATTCGCAGGCGGGAACTCGTTCACGAGACGGCGCGGCGCATTGGTCGCCACCCAGCGCGCACCCAGGTTGATCGCCTTCTTCGCCATGCGCGCGTCGTCGATCGTCCAAACGAGAACATCGATGCCCGCTTCGTGGAATTTATCAAAGAACTCCTTTGTGCAGACCGTCTCGTTCCAACCGAGCGAAATGCCCTGGCAGTGGTTCGCCTTAACAAGGTTGATGATGCGCATCGCCTCCTTCTCGGCGTCGCACCTCTTCCCACGAGGCCACCCCGGCGACAGCCACGCCTCGACGCCTGGAGCCTCGCGGACGATGCGCTGGCACCCCTTCGCGTCCAAACAGCAGAACGCCAACAAGCCGCCTCGTTTCAGCGCGTCCGTCGCCTTGATCTCATCGAGGATTCTGTCCACTGACGAACTGAGGCCCTTGCAGTCGACCAGATTGATGATGCCCGGCTTCAGGAGATTGAGCGAATCCTTGAAGTCAGCAAGACCCGTGATGTCCGTCTTCGCGTCATGGGAAAGGTAGAAGCGCCCGTCCTTTGTGATCCGCAGGTCGTTCTCGAACCCGAAGCCATCCCGCACGCATGCCTCAAGCGTAGCCTTGGAGTTTTCGGGCGCACGTCCCTCGGCCCCGCCCCTATGCGCAATGAGACTCCACGGACCCGCATCGCGGCGGTTGTATCCTCCGAAGGTCGCACCGTTCAGCACCTTAAGCGTCGCCGAGGCCTTCGCGTGGTCGACCCTGTAGGCACCGGTGGAGGGATGGAGCGTCAGCGTCACCGTCGTGTCGTTCTTTGTCTCGGGGTCGTCGAGCGGGATGATGCGGATCCGAACGGACTTCTCCCCCGCGGGAATGCACTCGTCGCCCCAGAGCGAACAGTAGGTCCACCCCGGCTTCGCCGTGCCGCCGACCGAGAAGACGAACCGAATCGGTTTCGTCACGGGATCGTCCGCCCCGCGCGAGACGACGAAAATCCCGTCCTTGCCGCGTCCTTCGTCCGCATCGCATTCACGCACGATGGACAGGTCGGCAAAAGCCGTGCCCATCGCCAATCCCACCACAACCGCCGAAACAATCTTGTTCATAGAGATCCTTTTCATCTGATGACAACCTTTGGACCAAATCCGCTCTCGTCCCATCCAGAGGCCCGCAGAACCGATTTGCTCCATTACGATACTGCCATTATCTCTCTTTTGCCCTTCAATGTCAACAGGGAATCTGAATCGGCGGCCGCGCGTCCTTGACTTCCAGGAGCGGATTGTGGTAAGATAACGAGAAAAGGAGCAATTTAAAATGACGAGAAAAGAGTTCATCCAGTCTTTTGGTGCGGCAGCCGCCGTGTCGCTGTTGGGGAAGTCCTTCGGCGCCACAGGGCCGGACTACGATAAATTTCAGGCCGAGATCGACGAAGTGACGCCCAAGATGTTCTTCGACTATCTCAAAGGCGGGCCGACCGACAAGGCGGCACTTCGCCGTCTGGACGCGGCCTTCGACAAGGTCTTGAAAGAAGTCCGCGAGACCGTAGTGACGGACAAGCCCGCCATTTGGCTCATCTACAACATGGGCGTGATCGTGAAGACGAAGCAATCGTGCTTCTCCATCGACTTGAAGCACCGCCGGGCTCCGGAGATTGCGCCGCTTCTCGATTTCGCGCTCATCACCCACAACCATGGCGACCACTACTCCAATGAATTCTACCGGGCAATGGACGGTGCAGGGAAGACGGTCGTCTCCAACTTCAAGAAAAACACCGGCGTGAAGGACGGGAAAGGCATCTGCGGCTATACCCGTGGGACGCGAACGCTCAAACTGAAGGATGTGGAAATCCGCACGGCGCTCGTGGACCACTCCAAGACCATGATCGACTTCATCACGTCGTTCGAAATCCATGTCGGCAACTGGCTCATCTACCATACGGGCGATGCCGCGGACGAGGCCAAGCTCAATCCGAGCCGGCGTCCCGACATCTGGATGGTCCACCCCTACTGCAACGAATGGCCGATCACCAAGGGCGTGAACAAGTTCCACCCGAAGCTGGCCGTTCCCATGCACCTCAACGAATTCGGCCATCCGCGCGGCCACTGCCGCTGGACCTGGGCGGACGGCCTCAGGGCAAAGGCGGACGCCGAGAAAGCCGGCAGCCCGGCCATTGTCCCGGTCTGGGGCGATCGGATTTTCTGACGCGCCTAGCGTAGGAGGAGGGTCGTTCCGGCGGGAGAGGTGGGAACAAGCAGGTAGTTTCGTGCGACGGGCACACCCGTCGAGCTATACGAAATGAAGGAAATGCAGTTGAGCTTCCCGACGCGCGGCGTCAACAAGCTGCGCAGGACGCGAACCCCGCCGAAACGACCATCCACGACGTGATAAAAACCCAGACGCTCGCCGTTCACAAACACCTCGACCGTCGCCGCCTGCTGAAGCTGCGCCCGAATGGCGTATGTGCGCCCGTCGACGGACGGAGAAATCCGCACAGGATCAACCACGTACGGCGTGGTCTGCCAATCCACCGCCAACGACGCCATCAGCTTCGGCACGCTCTTGAACTGCCGGTCAAGCCATGGCAACCGCCGGCGATAGTAGGACCTGAGCCGCGACGTATCTTCGACATTTCCGCGCGTGCGCGGCCAACGCGCATCGTTCGCCGCGAGCACCGGCTTCAAAAACGCCGCCGACTGGTCGAGTACGCCCCCCTCTTCAATGACGGCGACGAACTTCTCGCGGATCTCCCAGTAGCGTTCATACGCCTTCATCAGAAAATAGGGATCGCTCGTCCACTCCTTGAGGAAGGAAGCTCCGGTGACCCAGGCGTTTTCATTCTTCCAGGTCGAATCCGACGGACGCGGACCGTTCGTACACGACCAGGCTTCGGGGTCCGACGAACAATCGCCCGAAACGACATACGAGTCGCTGCCCCAGTCGAAATCCCACACCGGTCCCATCTTCATCTTCCCGCCGATGTCAATGTACGCATAGCGACTCTTGAAACGCGGGTCTTTGTTGCCGAAGAGTTCGACATCCAACCAGTAGTTGACCATCGAATCGACATCCGCATACCAGCTCCAGTGGCGTCCTTCACCTGACAGATGGTTCAACGAAACATTCGCCGTAAAGAAATTCTGCAGCAATGACTTGCACCAGGCAAACATCTGCGGCGAGGTCTTCACATATTCCGGAGCATGGACCATCGTCGGAATCTTGAGGAGGCCGGCGGAAATCGTGAAGCCGGACACTTCGTCGTTCTCATCCGAGAATTCAAAGAGATAGCCGCCCGAGATGTCGTAGGCCGACGGATCGGACGCACGCGCGGAATCAATCCACGAGAGATTCGTCGTGGACTTCCCCGCATCCTCGGCGAAATCCTCCCAGTTGAAGATGTTCACCCGGTCTTCGTCCACACGGATGTGCTCGCAGAACTGGTAGCATCCGATGAATTCGCCATTCAGCACGCAGTCCACCCAGGTCGAACGCATGCCCAGCATTCCGATCTCGTTCGCAAAATCGTACGCAAGCTTGTTCCGCAGCTGCGACATGTCGTTGTAGTTCGCCAACAGCACCCAATGCCGGTTCTTCTTGCCGAGACCGAACATCTTCGTCTTCTCGTCCAGACGGATCTTATAGGGCTTCTTCACATATTTCCTCGTCGAATTGCCGCGCACCTTGATCGTCATCGCGCCGTCGTACATGTCGCCCTTGAATTCGTCGTTTCCCTGTACGAGCAGATGCCCCGCATGTTCTTCCTTATTTTCGGACGGCGTCGCGCCGTCGTCCGTGGACAGATAGCAGACCGGGAGTTTCGAGAAGAAGAACTCCTTCGAATAGACCTCACGTCCATTCTGACGCGCGGCGAAGCGGATCCAGTTCTCGTAGGCCGTCGCAGATGGCGTGAACGTTTCGCGCGTGGCGGGCGTCTGCCACACCTTGTCCAGTCTGCCAAGCGACCAGGAGAAATCGAAGTGCGGTCGTAGACCGCGGAAGTTCGAAAACGTCGGCTCAAGCGTTTTGCCGACACGTGGACGCGTCGTCTTCAACGACACCGTCGTCGCGAAATCCGCCCCCCACACGTTGGTGCCGTCAAACTGCGCCCAGAACGAGACATCAGCGGTTTCACCGCCCCATGTGAGCGCGACGCGGTTCGTGATGAGATTGAAGGTTCCCAACGCTGCATCGCCCGAAAGGATTTCACGCCAGTTCGCCGGATTCTCCCATTCGCCGGCGGCACCGCCCGTCCACACGCGTACGGGGCCATGCGCCTGGTTCTCCGCCGTACCGGACAGCGAACCGATGTCGCCCTGTCCGAAAAAGCTCACCCCGCGCCGCGTCGCCGTCGGCTTGCCCTTGAACCAGCTTCGCCCTTCCGCCGTCGCACCGCGCAGCCACGTACCCGACGGACTCCGCACGAGATAGCTCACGAACTTGAAGCCCGCGATCTCCCGCACCTCCATCCGCGCCTGCACCTCATCGCCGGCGGCAAAGGAACCCCCATCGATCGGATACGCCTGCCATTGTCCCTCACCCCACACAAACGGCGTAGGGAACCCTGCTTGCAAGCACACGGCGAAACCGCCAAGATCGCCCTTTTCGCTCGGCGGTCCCTCGGACAGTTCCGCATCGACGAAAAACTGAAAATCGACCTGCTCGCAGTTCTCCGCCTGCGCCTGTGATGCGTCAAAGCGCACGCGTCCGTCGACGCGCATGCGATTCCCCGCAGCCGTACTGACATTCGTCGCACAGCCGAGAGATGTCGACCAGCGACCGCCCGTAGCCCCCTTCGTCGTTCCCAGCGGTTCGCCCGCCCGATAACCGTCGAAGGAAGCCGTGAAAGACGTCGTCGCCAGAGCTCCCAACGTACCCGCGCAGCAAAGAACACCCAGGAACTGTCGGAAACGATTCATTTACGTGTTCTTTGCCTACGCAGCAGTCTGACGATCAATGGAGGATGATCGTGAGGCCCGTCATGAAGACGACGCCTTTATCCGTTCCGACCAACGCACCCGGCTGACCGCTTGCCAGCTTGAACGAGAGGCCCGACAGATTCTCCGGCTTCGTCTCCCACGAAACGACCTTGTCGCCCGTATGGAAACGACGATCGCCCGTCTCGACGATGACACGCGTGCCCTGCGGCAGATCCGTCCAGCCCTTGCCCTCGATGTCGAACGGCAGCGTTTCACGCGACTTGAGGTCGTAGATCGTCGTCCCGCGGAAGGACGCGAGCGGCGTATTCGTCATCACACCATCCACAAGACGCAGCGTCCCCGAGAATGTCTCGACCGAATTGAACTTCGGCTCGCCACCCGTAACCCAAACCTCACCCGAGAAGCCTTCAAACGAACCATTGATCTGCGGCGTTCCACCGATCAGTTCCAGCGTACCCGTACCCGACATCGACGAGGCCGCGTTGATGATGAACGTACCGCCGCTCGTGCGGATCGTACCGTCGTTCACCGTTGCACTCTTCCACGTTGCATTCTGATCGCTGCCAAGCGCCAGGATACCTGCCGTGTGAATAATGAGACCGTCGTTCAGCAACGTGCCAGGCTGCTTATTCGACCAGTCGTAGTTCCGCAACCAGGCATTCGAGGCACTCGAACCGATCTTCAACGTACCGTGGTTGACGACATTCTTGTACCATCCGCCTTCATTTCCGAGCGAAAGTTCAGCACCCACGTTCACTGTCACCATACCAGAATTGTTGAACCAGTACGCATCGCTGCGAATGGTATTCGAACCTTCGCTCACCGTGACAGGAATGTTATACTGATAGGTCACATTCTTTGCACTCCACGACCCGAAAATACCGCCGTTCTTGACCTCGATCGGATCGGTTACCTGAATCACGCACCCATCTGAACACGGTTCAAGCGCGCCACCGTCGGTGATTACCACATGCTTGCCACGAAGCGTCGCGGCACCTGCACAGAAGGCAATCAACTCCTTGTTCTTGATAGTGAGCGTGTGGTTTCCGCAATCAAGCGTCGGATTCGGATTCTTGCCGCGGAAGTCGATTCGCGCGACACCACCGATCGTCGCGTCATCCGTAAGGTAGACCATCTTGAGATGGTTACCGCAGCGTCCCTTCGGTCCGTTGTTGACGATCGCACCCGAACCGTCAGGGCCTTCGCCTGCAATGTAGAACGTGCGGCTGAAGACGGGCGACTGTCCCGTCGTCGCCGTGATATTGAGGTCCATCTGTCCCTGGCCGCCGATCGTGACCGTACCGCCGTTACCCAGCGCGTTCGGCGTCGCAATACCGAGCTTGAAGACGCCGTTCGAAACGACAATCGGAATGGCCGCCGCAAGCGTACCACCGCCCCAGGTAAACGACCCCGCTCCTTGTTTGATGAACGAGATGTTACCGCCAAAGGTGACCGTCTGGTTGACATAGGCGATACCCTCGTCGATGTTGTACGTGAGAGGCGCCGGATCGCTGCGTCCCGAGCTTGTCACGGAGAAAGCTGTAATGTTCGCACCGTGCTTGCCGTAGAGCGTGAGGGCATGGCCCGCCATGTCGATCGACCCCACGTAGGCGTCGGCCACAAAGTCGCGCCACGCACCATCCGGCACGTCGGCCGCGAGCGTGATCAACGTATCGGCGCGCGGCACACCGTTCGGGATCATCCGTTTCGCCGCATTGTAGCAGGTCCAGTTTCCTGCATCGAGGAACTGTCCGCTACCCGCCGCCGCCGTCCAGGTAGCCGTAGCCGCATCCGGCGAATCGGGGTCAGCGCCGTAGAAAAGCCCTGTCGCCGTCGTATACGGCGTGATGCCAGCTGTTGCCGTTTCGGCGTCAAACGCATAGGTCGCGTTCGGCGAAGTGGACCAATGGATGAGCTTGTCGCCGAGCGTGAGCTCGCGACCCGCGAGATTGACTGTCACCGCGCGGCCCATCAGGAAGGCGCACCAGTTGTGCTGGTCGATCACAAACGGCTCATTACGCGCCGCAATATCCAACACGATTTCGCCGGCGAATCCCGTGAGGTTCGGATTGAACGTACCGTCCACAAACACCAACTTACCCATGAACTGGTTAATGTAATCGACTGTCACCGTCGCGGTGCCCACGCGGATCGCCCCGCGGGCACCCGTAATGTCCGCACTGACCTTCACCGTACCGCCGGCGAAGTCGAAGGTACCATTGCCCGTCACCGTACAACCCTGCGAGAGTGTGCAAGTTCCACCCGTCACACGGAAGAGTCCAGTATTCGCAAGGACGGCAGCGGAGGTATTGCCGCCGATCGTCAACGTCCCCACGTTCTGCTCGATCGTACCCGCGTTCGTACACGTTCCACCCACCGTAAATGTTCCCGCGCCCGTCGGCATCGCAACCGTACACCCTTCGTCCACGACGAGTTCGGCAATCGTTCCCGTATTCTTGCCGATCGTGAGCGTCCCACCATTCGTCACATGGACGGAACCAGTTAGGTTGTAGGCGTTGGCGTCAGATAAGATGAAACCACCGCCCTCGCCGACCGTCACTGACACTGGCACCGTAAAGACAGTCTTACTGTTCCCGTTCCACATCGCAAGTTTTCCGCCGTTCACCAGATCGACATTGCCGGCGGCAATCGAGAACTGGCCAGTTGAGTCGCTGCATGGCTGGAAATAGCCACCGTCTGCCACCACGACACGATTGACGTACAGAGACGAATTACCGCCGCAGAACGCCAAGCAGGTCGTGTTTTTGATCGTAAGGGTATAGTCTTCACCATGCAAACTGCACGTACCGCCCACGCTTGAAGCACGGAAATCGAAACGACCGACACCACCGAGGGTGGCATCACCCGTCAGGATCATCGTCTTCATATTAATGGTTGTGTTCGCTGAATTGAGCATCGCACCACGTCCGTCAGGGCCTTCGCCCTCGACGTAAAATGTGCGGTTAACCATCGAGCCAACCCCCATATTCGCCGTATCGAGCTGTCCCTTGTTGGCAATGGTGACCGTACCCGAAGTACCGAACGCATTCGCTGTATTGATACCAAGCTTAAACACGCCGTTCGTAATCAACAACGGAATGTCGGCCGCCAAGGTCCCGCCACCCCAGGTGAGCGTACCATCGCCATCCTTGACCACGCGCACGTTGCCCGTGATCGGCATCGTCTTGTGGACGTAGTTCGTACCCGCGCCGATCGTGAAGCGCACTTCGCCGCGCTCGCCCGTGGACGAGTCGGTCACCTGGCAGGCAGTCGCGCTTGTCCCGTTGAAACCATAGAGCGAAAGCGCATGGCCGTTCAGGTCGATGGTTCCCTTGAACGCCTCGGCGTTGAATGCCGTCCAACCGCCCGTCGCATCCGCCTCGAGTACGATCGGCGTACGATCAAGGGGCAGTCCGTTCGGCACCTCGCGGTTTGCCACGTTAAAGCACGACCAGTTGTCCGGATCGCCAAAGTCGCCGTTCCCCGCCGCGCCGGTCCAGCGCGCCGAAGTAACATAGGTGGAATCTTCCGAGTAGCCATAGTAGAGACCGTCGGCCGCCACATAGGGCGTGACGGAACTGTGGTCGTTGTCGAAGACGAACTGCCATGCGGGCGTCGTCTGCCAACTCATCAGCTTTTCGCCAATGACCACGTCACGTGCGCCGACATTCACGACCACGCGCTGGTCGCTAACCGTCTTTTCAGGCCAGTTCCGCGTGGAGAGGTCGAAAACGCCCACCTTGTCGGAGAGGTCCACGACAAGCGTACCCGGAAACGCGGCGAGATCGGAATTGAGCGTACCGTCGGAGAGAACGAGCGAACCCGTAAATGTACCGATCTGGGTGAACGCGGCCGTGCCACCCGAGAGCCGGATCGTACCGCCATAAGCCGCCAAACTGCAATTGACAGTCGACGTCGCGCCGAGGTCAAGAACACCGTTGCCCGAAAGAGCCGTATCGGCCTGCACGAAGAAGGTGCCGCCGCGCGTACGAATCGTACCCGCATTCACGGCCTCGAGGCAGGGCGAAGCGTCCTTGCCAAGCGAGAGCTCGCCCGCGACCTGCTCCACCAGACCGTTGTTCACGAAGATGCCGCAGTCGCGCAGCCAAGCCCCGGTGGTCACGGCGCCCTTCGCCGTCTCGCCGATGCGCAGCGTGCCGTTTGCACTATTCGTGATCGCCGAATACCAGCCGCCATTGTTACCGATGGAAAGCGTAGTACCCGGGTTCACCGTCACTGCTCCCTGTTGGCTGAACCAATAATTCAGCGAATTGATTTCACCGCCACCCAGGCCCGTGTGAATCGGCGTGTTCAACGTATAGGTCACATTCTTCGCGCTCCACGAGGAATAGACACCCCCATTGCAAAGTTCCACGCCGCCTTCGCCGATATTAATCACACATCCGTCGGAACACGGCTGGAAGATGCCGCCGTTAGTAACGACGACTTTTTTTACATTCAACGTTGCATCGCCCGCGCAGAACGCGACAACGGACGTGTTCTTGATCGTAAGCGTGTAATCCGGTCCGTCCAGGCGAGGGCCCTTGCCACGGAAGTCGAGACGCGTCGAACCACCGAGCGTGGCATCGCCCGTCAGCTTGACCTGATTCAAATGATTTCCATTGGAAGTCGACGAGTTGAAGTTGACCAACGCGCCCTCGCCGTCGGGACCTTCGCCCTCAAGACGGAACTCGCGATTGTAGGTCGGTGCCACACCGCCCGCGCCGTAGTTGAGGTCGAACTGGCCCTTTCCTTTCACGGTGATCGTGCCGCCCGCACCGAGAACGTCTTTCGAGGCCGTGTTGTTCGCCGTATAGCCATTGCGGAACACACCGTTCGTGACGGTGATCGGAATGTCGGCGGCAAGCTTGCCGGTCGTCCACATGAAGGAACCTTCGCCGTCCTTCACGAGCGCGAGCGCCCCCGTGAAAGTCGCCGCGCCGTTCGCCGTTCCCGTTGCCTTCGGCACGGTGAGAACCAGTTCGGCTGCGGCCGCGCTGTTCGCGATGGACAACGCGCCCGTCGGGGTGCGGTTCCAGTTGAGCTTGAGTCCGAATCCCTTGAGGTCAAGCGCCAGACCGGCCGGCAGCGCCGCGAGATCGAGTCCGCGCCAATCGCCCGCCGCCGCGAGTTCGAGCGCATTGCCCTCCACGCGCAGCGCGCGATACGGCACGGCGGAATCCGCCGGGAAGTTGAACGTCGTCGGCGATTCGAGAACGATCGTCGTCTCGGCCGTGGGGATCGCACCCGCAATCGGCGCACCCGTGATATCGGTGCACGCCCAGTTCGCCGGGTCGTTCGCCCGCGTACGGTCGCCGCCGCCGATCCAGCGCGCGGTCATCGGCACCGAACGGGACGCGGTCGCGACAAGCGCGCCGCCTTCCACCGCGAGGGTGACCGGGAAGCCGACCGCCTGGAACTTCGCCGCATCGCCCGCCGCGAGGCCGCCCGAAACGAGTGTGAGCTTGCCGTCCGTACCGAACGCCGCATCCGCCGCGCAGACGAGCGACACCGTAACCGGATTCGCCGCACTCGCCCCCGAAAGGTCGACGGTTCCCGTCTGAAGCTTATCACATCCCTCGGCGGTCACGTCGAAGAAGAGCCACGCGCCGCCCGCCAGCGTCAGCGTGCCCGCGACAGTCGTCGTACGCGCCGCGCCGTCAGCCAGCGAGAGCGTACCTTCCGCCAGATTGAACGACTTGTAGTTCGCCACGGCGCCGGCATTCAACGTACCCGCGCTACGCTTCACCACGTTCGTACCCGCCAGCGCATCATCCGCCTCGGCCGTGCCGTCCAGAACCTCGAAGCCGTTTTCCGTCGGCTGGAAAGCGTAGCCGTAGCCGAGTTCGGCTGTGCCCGTGTTCGGATAGAAGGCACCCGTCATCTCGTCGCGAACACCCACGCGGGCGTTCGCATCGCGTGCGGCGCGCAGACGGCGCTGCGGCACCAAGGTCCGCGTCATCGCACCTTCGGCGTGGTCGATGTCCATGCCGTAGAAACGGAAGGAAGACTGATGTCCACCCGCATTGTCGCTGAAGATCGCAAGGATGGGATCGGCAGTCGAATTCGCCACCGAGCGCGAAACGAGCAACGACTGGCTCGTGCCTGTCGTCAGGTTCCGCAGCGTCGCCATGTTCGAATCGTCCACCGTGAATGTATAGCGCGAAGTGCCGTCGGCAGGATCCATCGTCGTGAAGATGTCGCCCGCGCTGTGGAAGTAGAAGCGATTGCTCTGCTGGTTGAAGAGGTAGCAGCTGCTGGACCACTTGAGACCGAAGAAGGCTGTCGAGTTGGCGTAGACGGGACGACCGAAGTCGAAGAAGACCGTCGTGTCATCGTCCATCGTGTAGTCGGTACGGACCTTCTGCCGACCGTCGCTCACCGCATAGTTGACCCAGGCCTCGCCCTCGTCGGAACCAATGAATCGTCCCGTGCCGCAGTTGGCGAAGAACTTTCCGCTCACACGGTCGAAGAGACCGGCCGCACCGTCAAGGCGACGGCGGCACGGCACGAAGTCGCGCTGCAGGCCCTGCGCATCCTCGATACGGAAGCTGTAGAGCGTCATCCGACACCACGAACTATCCGGCGTGACACCTTGTATTCCCGCCGTGTTGAGATTGAAAATGAGCATCGTGTTGGCGCCCGAATCGACCTTGCCCGTCGCCGTGACGGTGCCCACGGGACCATCCGCCGTGGACCAAGCCGCCTCGCGGCCATCGCAGACGATCGTCGTGCGCACACCGAACACAAACGGATCGGCGAAATCCTCGATACCCGAACGGTTGAACACCGGCAGAGAGTTCGTCTTGCCCGACTTCGCAAAGAAGACGAAGGCGTTACGCACGTAGCTCGAGTTGCGCGCACCGAAAACGCCGGACCAAGTCGACGGCTGCGATGCATCCACCTTGACATCGCACGTTACCTTCGTGCTCGCATCGTGGATGTAGTCCGTATTGATGTACTCGGTTCCTGTCGACCGAATCCACTCCAACGAAACATATTCACCCGGCAATGCCGTTTCCGCGCCGGCGAGCAACCCGCCGAGCAGAGTAAATCCCGCAATCAACACAGATCGAACCTGTCGACTGAATGGACACATAACAAACCTCCCTTTTCTTATTTTGTAAAAACTTGTTTTCATTATAGAAAATCTCAATATCGTTGTCAAGAAATCTGTCAGTTGGCGCTCTTACCGAATGAGCACGATGAGGCCCTTCTCGACGTAGAGTCCGTCGCCCTTGCGGGCGAACGAAAACTTTCCGTTCACCTCGTGGAAACGAACCGAGGGACGCGTCGTCCACGACATCACCTTGTCGTTGGGATGGATGCCCTTGAGGCGTTCACCGAAGAAGATGCCGAAATCGGCGTTCTCCGGACCCGTCCAGTTGCGGTTGTCGTAGGAGAAGTCGCCTCCCGTCTTCTTCGAGAGGTCGATCACCGTGCTGGACGCAAAGGACCCCACGCCCTGCTCCGAGAGCGTGCCGTCTTCAAGAACGAGTTTACCCTTGAAACCGCTCGCACGTGCGAGGAGCGTTGCCGTACCGCCCGCCAGGCGAATCTCACCGGTTCCGAGCACCGTGCAGGCATCAAGGAAGCGGGCCGTACCGCTCGTGAGGAGGAACGTGCCGTTGTTCAGCAGCGTCCCCGCCAAGCCGAGGTTGGTGCTCGTGCCGTTCAACACGTTGACCGTCGCGCCGGCGGCGATTTCCACATCCGTGAAAGTGCCCGTGCGATCCTGCACCTTGAGCGTGTTGCCGGCCGAAACCGTCACCTTGCCGTTGAACTTATACTCGTTCTGCAAGCTTCCGATCACGCCACCGCCCTCGCCCACTTCGACGGGCACGTTGACTTCGTAGGGCGTCGCCTTGTTCGTCCAGGTGATGAGCTTGCCGCCGTTCGTCAGGACGATCTTCTCGGAAATGGCGAAATCGCCGGTGGAGTCGCCGCACGGCTGGAAGTAACCGCCGTCCGTCACCACGACACGCTTGACGTAGATCGACGAATTACCGCCACAGAACGCGACCACCGAGGTGTTCTTGATCGTGAGCGTATAGTCCTCGCCATGGAGACTGCACGAGCCACCCACAGAACCGGCGCGGAAATCGAGGCGTCCCTTGCCGCCGAAGGTGGCATCGCCCGTGAGGAAAGCCGTCTTCATATTGATGGCCGTATTCTGCGAGTTGAGCAGCGCGCCGCTCCCGTCGGGACCTTCGCCTTCGATGTAGAACGTGCGATTGACGAGAGAGCCGACACCCTTGTTCGAGGTATCGAGCTGACCCTTGTTCGCGATCGTGATCGTGCCGCTCGAACCGAACACATTCTGCGACGCCATCGCGAGGCGGAAGACGCCGTTTGAAATGAACATCGGCACCGATGCGGCAATCGTGCCCGCCACCCAGTTGAGCGTACCGGGCGTATCCTTGATGAACCGCGCATTCCCCGTCACGTTGAACTGCGCATTGTCGACGGAGGCCGTTTCTCCCGCATCGACGTCGAGGAACAAGGCGCCGCCCGGCGTGAGCGAATCCGTCACCGTGAGCGCGGGCGTGGTCGCCGTCGGCGGCAGGAGGCGCAGATTGTGGCCGAGGAGGTCGATGGTCACGCCTGCCGGCAACGCTTCGACCGGCACCCCCGTCCAATCGCAGTCGGACGTAAGGGCGATCGGCGAACCGATGGAGAGACTCTTGCAAACGAGGCTCTCGCCCCGCGCCAAGCTGAAGCTGCCGGCCGTTGTACCCGGCACGGTCACAACCGTGTCAGCCGTGGGAAGTTGATCGGGCATCACGTCGTTGACGGCATTCCGGCACTCCCAGTTCGCCGGATCAGTACGGTCTCCCGTGCGTCCGAGGCCCGTCCAGGTGGCCGTAACCACAAGCGAAAGGTCGGCATAGCGCGCCTTCAAGGCACCGTTCTCGACAAAGAGCACAAGCGTACCCGCCGGGAGTCCCGCATAGGTGAACTTCGCCTCATCGCCGGCCGCAAGGCCTTGGGCAATCAACGTGGGCACCGTCGCAAAGCTTGAGTCTTCATCAAGTACGAAGTCAAGTACGATTGGCGCCTCCGCCGTCACCCCTGTGAGATCGAGCGTGGCGGGAACGAGGGAATCCGCCGCCGTCGTCGTGACATCGAGCCCGAGGTGCGTACCGCCGGCGAGCGTGAGCGCATCGAACGCATACGTCTTCGCCGCGCCGTCCGCAAAGGCAAGGCCACCCGCCGAAACCGTCACCGGCATTGTGAACGCCGTGATCGAGGCCACGCGCATCGTGCCATCCGTCACCTTCGAAATGAGCGTGCAGTCGTTCGGGACGAGCGTCGCCGCCACTTCGCCATTCCGCACCACGAGCGTCGTTCCCTCCAGACTCCAATCGATGTCGCCGAAGGTTCGGTAGTAGTCGGCGGCAGAGCCTGTGGAAGAGAGGAGGCGCGTCGACCAGAACCGCACGTCGTCGCAGACGTTGTCGGCGTTCGGCGTGGTCACCACCCATGACGACGTGTTGACAACGCCGCATCCGTGCGGATAAGCCGGGAGATTGTTCTGCTTGTTGTAACCACCAAGCACCTGGAAGCACTTGTTCGCAAACGTGTACTGAATCGACCCCGCAGCCGGCACGCCGTCCACTTCCACCGTCACCGCACCGTTCGCGGCATGGCGGAACACGTAGGAATGGTACTGCGTGACGTCCGCCACGGGAACCGAGAGCGTCCGCTGGATCGCCGAGTTTTTCTCGACGGCGAGGCAGATGCTGTTCGCGCTTTCGGAAAGAACGAGCAACGTCTCGGCATTGCCCTGGCGCATCGATCCCAGGCAGAGGAGGACATGATTGGCCGCCGCAACCGTCTTGAACCGGGTGGCGAAGGTGAATTCCGATCCCAGATTGACACTGGTATACCACGGCGAAGTTCCCCAGATGCCCTTCCCGAGTTTCGTATCGACGAAATTCGCAATCGCGTTCTTCCCGTTCGGGGAGTAGTTGCCGCCCCAAACGACCCGCGTATCCGAACCCTCGTTGTTTCGCCATGCCGGATTGGTGGGCGTATCGAAGGTCAGTTTGATTTCGGGCGCGAGGACAAGATCGGCAACGAGCGCCCCGTTGCGCACGCTAAACGTCGCGTCTACGCCACTCGCAGCGGCGAACTTCTCCTCATCGCCCGCGACCAGGCCATTCGAGATCAAAACCTGGCCCTGCGCCGCTTCCGTCCCCCCTATGAGACGGAAATTGAAGCGCACAGGGTTCGCCGCGCTCGCCCCCGAAAGGTCGAGCGAACCGGGCGCAAACGCATCGCACCTGTCTGCGGCAACATCCACATCAAGCGTCGTCCCGCCCGCGAGCGTCAAAGCGCCCGTGACCTCATACGCTTCGGCCAGTCCATTCTGGAACGACACTTCGCCGGCCTGAACCGAGAGAGCCGGGAAGGTCTTCACCGCATCGAACCGCGCCAGCCCCGTCGTCACCTTCTCCACGCATGTGCAACCCTGGAAATCGGGATAGCTCGAATGGAGCTCGCCCTTCCCGATCGTGAGCGTGGTTCCGTCAAGCGTTTCGTCCGAATCGCCGAAGAGCGCGGCATATTCAAGTCCTTCCGCCTCGGTGAGCAGCGTCCCCGTCCAAATGCGCACGTCGTCCACGACATTGTCGGGGTTGGGGGTCGTCACAACCCAGGTGTCTTTGTTCACCGTCCCGCAGCCATGCGGGTAAGCCGCAAGTTCATTCTGCTTGTTGTAGCCGCCGAGAATCTGCAACAGATTGGAACTGTGGGAATAGGCGATCGATCCGTTCGCGGCCACACCGTCGACTTCGGCGGTAACCGTACCGTTGTTGTAACGGAAGACGTAGGCGTGATAACGCGTCACATCCGCCACGGGAATTTCAAACGTCCGCTGGATCGCCGTCTTTTTTTCGACGGCGAGGCAGATGCTGTTCGCGCTTTTGGAAACAACGAGCAACGTCTCGTTATTGCCGCGCATTCCCCCGAGGCAGAACAGGATGTGATTGGGGGCCGTCACCGTCTTGAAGCTGAGGCCCAGCGTGAATGTCGTTCCCGGGGAAACGATGTTGCCCCACGGCGAACAGTCGCGAAGGCCATACCCCAGCCGAGTCGCATCGAAATTGCCAATGGCATTCTTGCCGTTCACCGAATAGTTGCCACCGCTATTGTAGGCCTTACCGCTACCGTGGCCGCCCGTACCGGTGCTGCGATACCACTGCGTAGACGACGTGTCGTCAAACGTGATCTTGATGGCAGGATCCGGCAACGCCTGAACGCCAAATGCAACCGCGCTCGTCAAAACGACGACACAGAAATGCCGAAACACTTCTCCCACATTCGAACAAACCATTCTCAACCTCCAAGTTAATCAACTTTTACGAGTTAACAAGGATGATTTTATCAAATATCCCATC
>JAKSOY010000004.1 GCA_024405255.1 Kiritimatiellia bacterium | reverse complement strand
GAGGGGTCTGTCCCCAATGACCAATGAGAATTATAGCACAGATTGGCGGAATGGATGCAGACGAAAATTATTTTGATTTTTTTTGTAGAGGATGTAGATTGTCGGTGGCGGCTGCCTACTCCCAATCGGACAAAGCCAACCAACTGTCCGTTACCGCTCCAGGTCCTCCCCATACCCTGGAGCGGGTTTTTTTATCGGGTGAAAGGTGGTTGAGCGGAGGTAAAAGGGGATTGAAAGGGGATTAAAAGATGAAAAAGAGATTATCGTTGGCGATTTCTGCAATTATCTTCGCTTTCGCGGGAATTGCAGATGAGGGTGCGCTTCTGAGTGTGGTCGACGGGGGTGAGACGGCCTTCATCGAGGCGGGGACGGTGGCGTTCGCCGACCGGACCTTTACGATTACGCCGGCTTGTGCGGCCCGCCTGAAGGGAAAGGCCTTCTTCGTGCAGTCGATCGACGGCGGATTCCCTTTTGAGGTGCTCAAGGAGGGAACGCTCGAGGTGGTGACGCCAACGCCCGAAGCCGGGAAACATCTTTCTCAGGGACAGTCCCTTGCGGCGCTCGGCTTCGTCAAGGAACCGGGCCGCCCGTTCCAGGCTTTTGGCGATCACGCCTGCGATATTGCGGATGTGTGGAAAAAGTCCGTGAAGAAGGGCGAGAAGTTTAAATTTAACAAGTGGACGCTCGTTTGTGGCTTTGATCCTTCGAACCAACGGGGACAGACCCCCGAGGACAAGGCGCGGGCCGCCAAGATTCTCCCCTTTCTCAAAGGGACGCCGAGCGAGCATGAGGCGCCGCGTGATATTCTCGTGAATCTTCCCGATTATGTCGTTTTCGTGCCGAAACAGCCGCGTGCGACGGAATTGCGCGACGGCACGAAACCGGGTGACACCTATAACGACCATTTCCAGGTGATTTCCAACCCGTCCAACGGCTATTTGTACGCTTTCTGGACCCAGGCCTCGCGCGAGGCCGATGTCGACCAGCACATCGCCTTTTCGCGCAGTCTCGACCATGGCGTCACCTGGACCCCGCCGGTCATTCTCGCCGGATCGCCGTGTCGGAATCGCCCCGCCTTGCTCGCGAGCTGGCAGCAGCCGATGCTCGCGAAGAGCGGACGACTCTACTGCTTCTGGAATCAGCAGACGACGAGCCGGGGGCCCCATTGCGGTCTGATGTTCGGGTCCTATTCGGACGACGACGGGGTGCATTGGAGCGCGCCGAAGCTCGTGCCGTTCACCGAACGGATGGACGCCGATCCCGCCGATCCCCTGATTCCCCCCAGCTGGTGCAATTGGCAGCGTCCGCTCCGTCTCGGCGAGAACGGACACTACTTCGTGGGTTGTTCGCGTCACGGCAAGGCCCCCTACGACGACCGCCACGGCTGCAAGATCGAATTCTGGGAATTTCTGAACATCGACGAGAATCCCGCCGTGGAAGATGTCAAGATCCGCTTCCTCTCGACAAACCGCGCCGCGCTCTCGGCGAAGGATCTCGAGCAGGCGGGTGGATTCCGCGCGCATGAACCGGCGATCGAGGAGGCCGCGCCGGTGAAATTGCCGGATGGACGCCTCTTCGCATTGATGCGTTCGTCGGTCGGATCCCCCGTGTGGTCGCAGAGTCGCGATGGTGGTCGCACCTGGAGCAAGCCGAAGATCCTGCGCGATGCGTCCGGCAAGCCGTTCCTGCATCCGCGCTCCCCGTGCCCGATGTACGACTGGAAGGGTCCGGAAGCGGGGAGCGGCATCTACTTCGCGCTCGTTCACCAGACCTTCAACTTCCAGGATCCGAAAAAGAACGCCTACCAGCATCGGGGGCCGCTCTATCTGATCGCCGGCACGTTCGATCCCACGGGTGAACAGCCCGTGAAGTTTTCAGAACCGAAACTCTTCGCGCCGCGCAAGGGCGGCAACTCGTTCTATACGAGCTACTGTCTGGTGGACGGGAAGGGCATCCTCTGGTATAACGACAAGAAGTTCTATCTCTGCGGCCGCGTAATCGGTCCTGAATGGTTTGAGTCGCGCTGAAAATCGTGCTATAATATCCGCCATGGACATAGCAAATTCTCGTCATTCATTCCTCTTCGGACCGTTCGTCTTCATCCTCTGCGCCGTGGCGTTGTTCGTCACCTGGCTGGTGATGGATCCGACGGCCCTTCACCATGCGTTCGACAATGACGGACGCTCTCCGTTCGAGCTCGCGACCATCCCGTTCTTCGCGGCGATCATTCCGCTCGTCTGGTGGAAGTGTCCGTTCACGGGCTCGCGCGCGCGTCGCACGCTCTTGTGCACGGCAGTGTCGATTGTCGCGTTTATGGCGGTGGTCAAGGAACTCGATCTGCACCTGTGGGCGATGCACGCGCTCTTCCCGCAGGTCGTCAATGCCGATGGCAGCGTGTACGGCCTCGTGAAGCCCAACGGCACGCCGCTCACGGGGACGCCCTGCAAGATGCGGTTCCTGACGAATCCCGGCGCACCGCTCGCGGCGCGGGCGTTCGTGCTCTTCTACTTTACCTCTTTCTTCGGCGTGTTCTTTGCGACGCTGGCCTATTTCTTCGGGCCGCTGATGAAGGGCTTCTTCAAGCTTCATCCGGTCGCCTGGACGATGTGCTGCTTCGGTTCAAGCGGCGTGATGGTGCAGCTGATGGACCGTTTGCCCGCGTGGTACCGCCACGCCAAGGGGCTGCCGAAGGAAAAGGTCATCGACGCCTGCTCCTCTCTCTGTACGGCTTTTGAAGAAGGCGGCGAGATGATGATCGCGCTCTTCGCGTTGATCGCCATCATCCAGGCCCACCAGTACTACTCGAAGAAGCCGACCGCGTGACCAAGTTTTCACTTGTCCGAGGTCCGCTGATTATGGTATGATTATTCATCATCAGAAAGGATTAGACTATGCAGACACCTGAAGAGTTTCTCGAATCGAATGGCCTCGCGACGGCATCTCTGGACCGTGCGGGTCTCATTGCCGCGTTCCAAAAGGAAATGGAAGCGGGTCTTGCCGGCGAGCCGTCCTCGCTCAAGATGATTCCGACCTACACCTCCCCTTACGGCGACATCAAGAAGGATACGCCGGTGACCGTGCTGGACGCCGGTGGCACGAACCTGCGCGGTGCGACGGTGACGATTCCGTCGGCGGGCGAGATCAAGATCGAGAACAAGGAAAAGGGCGAGATGCCCGGGGCGAAGAGCTTTGTCTCCGAAGAGGATTTCTACAAGGTCCTCACCGGCCACGTCGATCGCTGCCGTCCGTTCGCGAAGGACCCGGCGGTCGGCTTCTGCTTCTCCTATCCGGCCGAAGCTTCGGCGGATGGCGATGCGAAGCTGCTCGTGTGGACGAAGCAGATCCAGGCGCCGGCGATTGTCGGCCAGTGGGTCGGTTCCGAACTCGCGAAGCGTCTGGATCCGAAGCCCTCGAAGATCCAGGTCGTGAACGACACGGTTGCGACGCTGCTCGCCGGCAAGGCGACGGAAAAGCCGGGCCAGAAGTTCAGCGCCTATCTCGGTTTCATTCTCGGCACGGGCACGAACGTCGCCTACATCGAGAAGAACAACAACATCCCGAAGCTCGCCAATCCGCCGGAAGGCGCCATGGCGATCAACACGGAGTCCGGCGGCTTCAACAAGATTGCGCAGAGCGCGTTCGATGAAGCGATGGACAAGAAGACGGCCGACTGCGGCAGCCAGCGTTTCGAGAAGATGATCGCGGGCGCCTATCTCGGCAAGATCGGTCTTGAAGTGTTCAAGGCTGCGGCGAAGGCGGGCTTCTTCTCCGAAGCCGCGAAGGCCGCGGTGCAGGGCCTCGGCTCCCTCGAGAGCTACGACCTCGACAACTTCTGCGCGAAGTACGACAACGGCAAGCCGAATCCGCTCGACAAGGTGTTCGTGGACGAGGCCGATCGCGCGATGGCCCGTCGCCTCGCGACGCCGGTCTTCGAGCGTGCGGCGATTCTCACGGCCGTGCATCTGGCCGCCTTCATCCTGAAGACGGGCGGCGGCACCGACCCGAGCGCGCCCGTGTGCGTGTGCATCGACGGTTCGACGTACTACAAGACGCGCGTCGTGTCCTTCCCCGAGATCGTGCAGAAGGAACTCGATGCGATGCTCGCCCAGCGCAACATCGCCTTCGCGCTCACCGTCTGCCCCGACGACGCCCCGATGATCGGTGCGGCCGTGGCGGCGCTTCTCAAGTAATGAGCTGAACATCGCGTGAAGGGTTGAGCCCCCTCGGCCCTTCACCATTCTGAAAACGGATCGGCGGGTTTGACCGGTCCGTTTTTCATTCAGCAGGTGGATTTTTCGTCCTTGCTTTTCGCGGAGGGTTGAAAAGTTGAGGAGTTGATGTGGTAGAGATACACCTCGAGATCGATGCGGCCGGACAGGCGGCGTTCTTTGCGGAGGCACCGGAGGAATCGGGTGCCCCGGCGGTACCGTTGTCGGGTGACGACCTGCGGGCGGCCGTGCGCGAGGTGGTGTGGTTCTCGAATGGATTTGAAGAAGGCGGGGCGCGTGCGGATCGGCTGGTGCCGTCCTTGCCGAACCTTTTGATGTTTCTGAGCGACGTGCGGGGGCGTCGATTCAAGGCGGGCGTGTTCCTCGGGGCGGACGTGCTGACGGCCGCGGAGGTCTTCCGCGCGGCGGCGCGTGTGGCGGCGGCGGGACATTATCTGCCGACGCTGGAAGAGGAAGGCGGACGCTATTTCGCGCGGTGGCGCACGGCCGTGCCGATTGTGCCGGATGCGTCCGAGACGAAACCGGCGATTCCCGAAGCCTTTGCCGCGCGCTGTCTTGACGGACTCGTTCGGCGTGCGCGTCGAACGGCGCTTGAGGACGATTCGCATCGGCACGAGACGGTCCACGATGCGTGGCTCGCGGCATTGCGGAGCGAGACGGGCGAAGTCGTGTGGCCCCGCGAAGAAGAGACGCGTGCGTTCATGCGCGATCTCACGCTCTGGCGTGCGCCGCTTGTCGTCTCCGGCGCCGATCGGGCGGCGCTGCAGTTCGCGTTGGTGCCGCCGAAACGCGCAGAGGGTGCGTGGTATGTGACCTTGGCGGCGCCGCCGACGACTTGGCTCGGGTACATTTCGCTCGGACAGGCCGCCGCGCTCTTTCCGCCGCTCGCGGGGCTGCAGGGCGGTCGGGCCGAACTCGATCGCGCCGGCGCCGAGACGTTCCTGCGCGTGGGGGCGCAGGTGTTGGCGGCGGCAGGGTTCGCCGTGGTGATGCCGGACGGCGTGACGGGCGAGCATCTGACGGCCGAAGCGGATCTGACGCCGCTGGAAACGGCTCGGCAGAAGTCTGACCCGGCGGAGGCTCTGCCGGGCGGTAAGATCGGTGCGAAGCTGACGATTCGCGTGGACGGCGAGAAGGTGACCGAACAGGAAATCCAGTTCCTGCTCGATCAGGGTTCGCCGCTCGTCTTCTTCCGCAATCGCTGGATCGAAGTGGACCGCGGCATCCTGCGCGAAGCGCTCAAGGCGTTGCAGTCCGTCCAGGCGAAGAAACTCACGATGCGCGAGGCGGTTTCGTTCGCGCTCGGCACGGGACGCGCGGGGCGGTTGCGCGTCGCCGACGTGAAGGCGCACGGCTGGTTGCGCGGGCTGCTCAACGAACTGCGCGGCGAAGACCAGTTCCGCATCCTCGCGCCGCCGAAGGGATTGAAGGCGACGCTGCGCGACTACCAGCTGCGGGGCGCCTCGTGGCTGGCGTTCCTCACGCGGTGGGGGTTCGGTCCGTGCCTCGCGGACGACATGGGCTTGGGGAAGACGGTGCAGACCATCGCCTGGATCCTGCATTTGAATGAAAAGTGGAAAACGGAAAACGAAAAATGCGGGAAGGGGCGCGGGAAGGGACCTGTTCTCATTGTGGCGCCGGTGAGCGTGACGACGAACTGGGTACGCGAGTTCCGGAAGTTCGCGCCCGGCTTGAAGGTGGTGCTGCATCAAGGCGGCACGCGGGCGATCGGCGGGATGTTCCGGCGCGCGTGCCAGGGAGTGGATGTGGTGGTGACGGGCTATTCGCTTCTCGTGCGCGACTTCGCCCTTTTGGCGGAGGTGTCGTTCGAGGCGCTCGTCCTCGACGAGGCGCAGGTGGTGAAGAATCCCGACACGCGCGCGGCGAAGGCGGCGCGTGCGCTGGAGGCGCCGATGAAAGTCGCGCTCACGGGCACGCCGTTCGAGAACAGCGCGAACGATCTGTGGTCCATTGAAGAAGTGCTCAACCCGGGCCTCCTCGGCGAGCGGAAAGACTTTGAAGAGGCGTTCACGAAGTCGATTCGTGAAAACGCCCACGGCGGTGCGGCGGCGAGGTTGCGGCATATTCTCGAGCCGTTCATGCTGCGGCGGCTGAAGACGGATGAGGGCGTGGCGGCGGAACTCGGCGAGAAGCGGGACGTGCGCGAGTACTGTCCGCTCGCGCCTGCGCAGCGGCAGCGCTACGAAGCGGCGCTGGCGGGGTTCCGCAACGATGTGGCGTCGGGCGAGCCGTCGCGCGGGCGGATGCTGGCGCTGTTGACCGAACTCAAGCTCGTGTGCGACGGCGAAGGCAAGTTCGCGCGGCTCGACGAATTGCTCGGCGAGATTTTCGCGCAGGGCGAGTCGTGCCTCATCTTCACGCAGTACGCGAAAGTGGGGCGGGCGATTCGCGCGCATCTGCAGGAGACGTTCGGACGGCTCTTTCCGTTCCTGCATGGCGCGCTCAATCCCGTGCAGCGCGAAGGGGAGATCGCGGCGTTCAACGGCGATGCCGAGCCGAATGCGTTCATCCTCTCGCTCAAGGCGGGCGGATTCGGACTCAACCTCACGCGCGCGACGCACGTCATCCATTTCGACCGGTGGTGGAATCCGGCGGTGGAGAACCAGGCGACCGACCGGGCGTATCGTATCGGGCAGACGAAGACCGTGTTCGTGCATACGTTCATCTGCGCGGGCACGCTCGAAGACCACATCGACGAACTGCTCGAATCGAAGCGCTTCCTTGCGAACGAAGTCGTTGCGGGCGGCGAGGCGTTCCTGCTGAAAATGAACGCGCGCGAATTTGAACGCATCACCGCGCTCGACGATGGAGAGATGTCGTAAACGACGCTTGAACGAGGTGGAAAACTGACCCCTATGCGGAGGATGGGTGACAATGACAAACTTTTTTAATTTTTTTTCATTTCCCTCTTGCACACGTCAAAAGGTTGTGCTACAATATGCGGCGTCTCAAGCGTTAGAAGGTCCATGGCCGATTGTCAGTGCCTAGGAACCTGGCAGTCAATAAAGCCGGGGCTGGAAGATGCGTGGGGCGCAAGGTTAACGTCTTGGAAGGTTGCGAGCGAGTGTTCGAAGCTGGAAAAGGCAAATCGGACGAAAGTCCAAAAAGAAAGAAACAAAAAATGAAGAAACTCATGTTTGCGGCTATTGCCTCGCTCGGCCTCGCCGGTGTCGCTGGTCTCTGCGATCCTGTCACGCCTGGTCCGTCTCCGGTCGTCCCGGAAGGTTGCCGCGTGTACGACTTCTGCGCGAGCGTCAAGATGGTCGATGGTAAGAAGGGTGAAGAAAAGGAGAAGGGCAACCTTTGCGTTGGTTCGACGACGAGCGATGCGTACTATCGCGTGAAGGCGAGCCGTAAGTTCAAGGGTCTGTTCGTCGAGTGCGATCCGTGCCTCTACAAGGCCAACAACAATGTGAAGACGGCTGACGCGCTCCTTTCGGGCGAAGCGGCTGGCGGTGCGATGTTCTACATGGCGACGTCGGATAAGAAGTACAAGCAGGTCTTCTCGGGTACGTACTGGGACGGTACGCCTACCAAGCACTACCAGTTCAGCATCCTGAACTGGATCGGTGGCAAGACGTTCGCGAAGAGCAAGGTCGCTGAAGGACTCGTGCAGATCGAATTCATCGAACAGGATAAGTTCGACGAGTATCGTGCGTACTCCATCCTCTGCGCCGGCTTCGGTTCGCGTGACGGGGATCAGCTGAAGAACCTCTCCGGCAATCTCGCGGGTGCGGTGACGGCGGCTAACTGGTGCGGTCTCCAGACGCAGTGCTATGAGCCCTGCCTTGAGACGCCCTATTGGACGACGACCTCGACGTGGGATCAGGGTCAGGCCAACACCTGGCAGGGTCTCGAGCCCAAGTCGCCGTCGTACGATGCGGTCAGCGGTACGTGGTCGCTCAAGTACAACAAGTCGAAGTCTCGTCTTGACGATGCGGATACGCTCTTCCGCAAGACGTTCGGCAGCGGCTATGAGATGATGGTTCCGGGTGCGAACAAGACGGTTCCTGTCTACCCGTTCGCGTTCGCGGCTCTCCAGTAATCTAAGACTGGTTAGAGTGGAAGAAGTGGGTGGCGATTCGTTCGCCGCCCACTTCTTCATTTAGCATCTTGCCTTTTTTATTTTTTTTTGTTAGAATAAGCTTTGCCGTTCACCTAATAAGAAAGATGTTCTGTCTAAAGAAGAAAACAGATGCCGGGTTGAAGGCAAGGTTGAGCATGAGCAAGATTTTAACAGTAGCGATTCTTCTACTTTTTGTAGGGATCGGTTGTGGACAGTCGAATCGGCAGAAGGCCGATTCGGCGGCGTCGGTTGTGCCAGGTCAGATTCTGACGAACGCGACGTCGGAGGCGTATGCCGACCTCTCGGCGAATGCCTTGCTCGTTGCGGTGGGCGGTTCGGCCTATCGCAAGGCCGATCTTGAGGCCGAGTTGGTGTTGATGCAGGCGCTGATGCGGGCGAATTCGGCGTCGGCGGCGGAAGGTGAACAGCAATTCAAGGAGAGTGTCGTGTCGTTGCGGCGGGTTCTTTTCGGGGATTGGGTCAACCGCACGACGTTTTTCCAGGAGGCGACGGCGCGTCGGATTGTGCCGACGCAAGAGGATCTTGCGGTTTCGAGCCGGGCGATCACGAATCTCTGCCAGGGGTTGCGAACGGATCTGAACGGGCTGGCGCAGATCTACCCCGGGGGACGGGGAGGGTTGGAAGCCCGTGTGCGGCAGGAGGCCGTCAACCGGGCGCTTTTTCGCGTGCTTTTCACGAATGCGTTGGAGGTCACAGACGCGGAAGTCGACGAACTTCATGCGAGGCTCGTCAAGTTGAATGGCGACAGTGCTGTGACGAACGCCGCGCGCAAGGCGAAACTTCAGCAGCTGCGCACGCAGCTGATTGCCCAGAAGGTCGTCTTCTCCGACGACGAGGAAAAGAATGCGGCAAAGGTGCCTGAAGGTTTCACGGTGTCGGTTTTCGAGAGTTCGCCGGGAACGGGGTTCGAAGACGACGAGATCGTGCCGGAGAGACTTCGCAACACGAAAGTCGGCGACTGGACGGATGTTCTGGAGCTCGAAAACACATACGATATCTACTATGTGAGCAACGTTGTGGCGAAGACGGCTGCGACGCCGACGCTCTACACGGGTGTGCGCGTTGCGGTTGACCGCGACCATGGCTATCTGGTCCCCGAAAAGAACCAGCTTCGGGTGGACATTCGGCGTCGGCGCAATGAGGCCGTCGTCGTGCCGGTTTCCGACGCATTGCAGCGCAAGTACGGTGTATTCTACGGCCATGGAGTGAAGTGGATGGACAATCCTCGTGCAGCCGGGCCGCGTCCCCCTTTAACAGGAAAGTGAAATAAGGAGTCAAAATGAAAATGAAGGCGTTCTCGAAATTCCTCCTCTCAGTCGTTCTGGCTGTAGGCGGGGTTTTCGTTGCTTCCGCAGCGGAAGTCTTTTACGACGGCGGGCGGGAGATCGTCAAGGGCATTACGGGCGCAGCGACGATCGAGCCGGGCATTATGTACTGCAACACGTACAAGAAGATACCCACGGGACCGAACTACCTCTGCCTTGATAGCGGCGTGGTGGCGGCCGTCAAGAAACTGGCCGACGAGAAGAACATCCCCGTGATTCTCATCGGGTCGAGTACGGGCTGTACGTTCTGCGATCAGTTCATGACGAGCGTCTTGTTGAACGGGAACTTCATCTCGTGGGTCAGCAAATCGGGTTATCTGTTCGTCCAT
The DNA here is from genome assembly GCA_024405255.1 of Kiritimatiellia bacterium. The sequence goes on along the minus strand of JAKSOY010000004.1, from coordinate 47,311 downwards.
GTGACGGCGAACCTGGGTAACTGGGGAAGTGCCGAACCGAAGGCTTTCGCCAATATGGTCGGTACGCTGACGGGGTATCCGATGGTGAGCGGCTACTGGAAGAAGAAAGACGGAACGGTCATCGACCCGACGAAGGGTGGAATTACCTTCCCGGGGCGCGGCTACAGCTGGGACTACTACACGAAGTTCTTCGACAAGCTGTTCGCCGGCTACTCGCCGGACGCATCTGACGATCATGATCCGGCGGACGACGTGCCGAGCGGGGCGACGGTGCTCGTGGTGACGGAAAACGCGGCGGTGACGCCTCAGCATACGCTGGATGCCACGGGTAGCGACAAGATCGACTGGATGGCGATGTCGGTTGAGAAAGGGAAGAAGTATCGCCTGGCCATCAGCGAGCTGAAGGAGGATGCTGGCTCGTTCACGTGTACCGTCTCGAATGCGGTTACGAAGAGCGTCACCAGCATGCCGGCCGCGCAGCTCGTGCAGACGCCGTATGTTTTCACGGCGGCGGAGACGGGCAAGATGTATATCAGTCTGTCGGCGGCAACGGCGTCGTCGAGTGGATCCTATAAATTGGAATACCGTGAATACCAGGACGTCGTCTTTGCGTTCGCCGAAAAGGCATTGTCTGTCAAGGAAAACGAAGGTACGGCGAAGCTGGTCCTCACGCGTGAAGGCCGTCTGACGGATGCTGTTTCCGCGGTTGTCTACACGACGGGCGGTACGGCCGTTGACGGTGTGAACTACACGGGTGTGTCGAATCTCGTGACGTTTGCCGCGGATAAGGTCGAGGCGGAAATCGCGGTGCCGATTGCCGACATTGCGGGTACGCAGGGCGAGAAGGCGTTCACGGTGACGGCCGTCAATCAGGAAGATGCGGCCAATACGGAAACGGCGACGGTGACGATTGGCGACTTGGATAAACCGACGGATGCGGCGGATCCGGCGGACGACACGCGCGCCACGGCGACGGTGCTGCCGATGACGGACGACGAGGCGTCGGTGAAGGATCGGGTTTTGAGCGGTGAGGATGCCGCCGACTGGTACAAGTTCCAGACGCTGACGGCGGGGAGCATCTACCAGCTCAAAGTGACGGACTATGCGAAGCGTCCGGCCGATGCAGCCAGCGATCCGACGATTGCGCTGTACTATGGTACGTCGACGGAGCCGTTTACCAACCTGACGATGAAGGCGTTGTCGACGGTTCGCTTCACGGCGGCCGAATCGGCCGATCTCGTGGTTGGCGTGCTGAATGAAGAGGTTCCGCCGAATGGCGGCGTGTCGACGGTCTACACTTATTCGCTGGCGTGGCGCGAATGGACGCTGCCGGTGGTGTCGTTCGAGACGAACGAGTTGGCGGTTGCATCCCTGAAGGGGGGAAGCCAGCCGGTTCCGATTCGTCTGATCCGTTCGAAGAATCTGGACGAAGAGGTGACGGTGGACGTGGAAATCGCGTCGCCGGATCTGCGTGTTGTGGCGATGACGAACAAAGTGACGTTCGCCGCTGGTGCGGAGACGGCCTCGTTGACGCTGCGCGTGCGCGAGGACGACGGCACATGGAAGCCGGATGTCGACATTCCGCTGACGATTCTCATCGATGAAAAGGCACCGGTATCGCAGGCGGTGGAATCGACCATTCTGACATTGACGGTGAAGCTGTCCACGTCGATGCCTGAATTCGATGAGTGGGATGGTGAGGACAACACAAATGGTTCGGCATTGAACGCTACGGCGCTGCCGTTGGACGAGGAGACGGGCAAGACCCCGCGTCGGCCGATGGCGGTTGCGGCTACGCTGAACGGTACGGACAAGGCGGACTACTATTCGTTCCCGGTTGAGAAGGGGGTTGAATATGCGGTTCAGATCGTCGACCTTCTGCCGGACGCGGCGACGGCCGTGAAGGTGTTCGTGCAGGCACCGGGCGAGGCTGGTGAAAGCGAGATTGCGCTGGAGGCGTGCACAGCGGCGCCTTATCGGTTCAAAGCGAATGCCGATGGCAAGTTCGCCGTCATCGTCAAGAAGACGTCGGATGAACTCGTGTCGATCCAATATGGTGTCAAATACCGCGAGTGGGTGCCGGCGACGATTTCGTTCGTGACGGGTTCGGTCGAAGTGAGCGAGTTTGCGTCTTCGGTTCGTGTCGGCGTGAAGTGCGACATGGACGTACCGTTGCCGACCTCGGTGAAGGTTGTGACGGAGGATGGTACGGCGAAGGCGGGTGAAGACTACGTTGCGGCGCAGCAGGTCCTGGAATGGGATGAATCGGCATCGACGTCGTCGGTGAAGTATGCCACGATCGATCTGAAGAAACTGACGGCCGAATACGAGGGAACGAGCGAGGATTTCAAGATCAAGCTTGATTTTACGGACTCTGAGGCGCTGGAGGGGGCCCTCACCGAAATGACGGTGACGATTCTCGAATCGGATGTCGGTGCTGTTGGTACGTTCGTGATCGACGGCTATCGTCAGAATGAAACCGAGTATCCGTATCAGGTGAGCGCGTTGACAGTGACGGCGGGTACGACGGTTCCGGTCAAGGTCGTGCGTACGGGGGGCAATGCCGGCGCGGTGACGGTGACTCTGGCGTGGAAGGACAAGACGGGATCGTACACGGCGGAGATGGCCGATCTGGAAACGGAGACGTGGGTGAATGTCGAAGTTCCGGTGTCGGATGGCGTGTGCCTGTCGCGACAGACGAAGGCGTTGACGTTGACGGTGAGCGACAAGAAGGCGAAGACGGCGAATGCGACGATGAACTTCCTCATCGCGGATGACGATCAGCTGTTGTCGACATACGCGGTCGATCGTGCGAACGTCGGATTCTCGACGGCGGCCAATGGCTGGTATCTGGCGGGGACGTCGGGCACCTTGCGCACGAAGACGCTCACGGCGGCCAAACAGACGGCGGTGATGTCGGCTTCGTTGAAGGGCGAGGGGCAGCTCGTGTTCCGTTCGAAGGTGACGGGTGCTGGCGACCTTGTTGTGAAGGTAAAGGGACTTGTGGCGGATGTTCAGAGTCTTTCCGATGGACTCAAGTCCGTGGCGATTCCGAAGGGGGTGGCGAGCGTTCAGTTCGTCTTCACGGCCACGGCGGCGAACTCGTGGGCGGAGATCGACGACGTGTCGTTTACGCCGGGTGGAACGTTCTTCCAGACGGGAACCTTCTTCGGTGAAGCGCTCAAGGACGGGATTGGGGGAACGGCGAAGTTCTCCGTGTCGAGTACGGGACGTCTGTCGGGACGGCTTGTTTTCCCGGGGAACGTGTCGTGGGTGATCAGCGGTGCACTGACTGAAGGTGCGTCGTCGGATGTGATGATCCAGCGTGGCAGTGAGAGAAGCAAGGCGGCGAAGGTGACGATTTCCGAATCGGGTGAACTCCAGTTCTTTGTCGACGATGCGGGGATTACGGCAGCGGCCGAGGCGACGCGTGATGGTTGGTGCGATCGACCGTTGGTGGGTGTGTTCGCCGAGAACGAGGATCTGGGTAGTCAGACGCTTGACTACGTGGACGAAGCGAAGGAGTTGACGCTCACCGTGAAGACTTCTGCCAATGGCACCATGCGTGCTTCGGGCAAGGTCGGTACGCGTCGTGTGTCGGCCTCGTCGACGGCCTACTGGGCAGGATCGTCGTTCCGTGCGGCATTCAACCTGGCGGGGTTGGAGAATGCACTGGTGCTTGAGTTTACCCGTACCGAAGTTGAAGGAAATCAAAAATGGATGGTGTCGGTAGTTGAAGCCGATGCTCATTAATGAAAGGAAGCGGAATCATGAAAAAGATATTGAATGCGCTTGTGTGGGGAGTTCTTGCCTGTGGACTCTCGTGTGCGGCTGCGACTTATAAGGTGGGTACGAAAGCCACGATCACGCTGGATGAAGAGGGCATGGCGGAGTACGATGTCTCCGGCCTGTCGAAAGGCGTCGCCTATACGTTAATGACGGAGACGGTAGCTGAAGAGGCCGAGGCGACGGAAATCGATCTGGTCTACTACTATCGCGACCCTGAAATGGAGTATGACTCGGAATTCCCGTACGACGAGGACAGTCTGGGAACCTGCGAACCCGATGTGCGGACGCCGACAGCGGCACGACTCTTTGTGACGCAGGACGACTGGGTGTGGGCGAACCTTGTGAAAGGCGAAGACTACGATCCCGAGTTCCCGCTCTATACGCTCAAGGGGTTTCACGTATACCTGTACGGGCCGCCCGGAGCCAAGGTGACGTTGACATCGGCGACTGGCATTGTGCCGGAACCTGTCCCGTCTGGGTGCGTGGATAATCCTGTGGCGTTCGGTACGATTCCCGAAGGTTCGGCAAAGCCGCTTGAGAAGAAGGCAAACTTCATCGCTGACGACGGGCTTTACTGTTACTCGGTGAATCTGGCGGCGGGCCGCCGGTATGTGTTCGAGATTTCGGGGCTGGCGGAAACGAACTTGATGGGTACGGCGAGCATGTGCCTCGGCGATGCAGATTCGCCGCTCGACAGCTTCAGCGTGGTTGAAACGTCGCCCGACGGAACGTCGTTCAAGTTCGCCGGCATTCCGCCGCAAAGCGGGAAGCATCTTCTCATTATCGATGGTGAAGATGGCACTCCCTTCACGGTGAAGGCCTACATGGATCCGTCGCGTCCGATTGCCGACCATACGTGTGTCGGGGAGTTGACCGATGGCGTTGCGATGGACATCAAGGTGGGTGCGCGAAATGACTCCAATGGGCAGTTCTACGATGAAATCATCGATACGTCGCTTGCTTCGGTCGAACTGAAGGCCGGCCGTATGGCGTATTTTGAAACGGAGGTGCTGAGTGCGGAAGAGTGCGTTTTGGAGGTCTATGATTCGAACGGCGTCATCGTAGGCGTGAACTTCGCCAAGGACACGTCGCTTCTCGGTCAGGCGTTTGCCTTTCTGCCGCCGAAATCGGGGAAGTACTATGTGGGTGTGTGCCAAAAGGACCTCGTTTTGACCGATCTGGGCATTGGCGCCACGCCTGAATCCGTGCTGATCGACGGCAAGTTGACCTACTGGGATCTCGGCGAGGTTCCGCAGGAGACCGACGACAAGCCGCTGACGGGAGCTACGCTTTCTTTTGTGTTGGGCGATGAGACGACGGAAGGCGCCCTGCAGTTGAAGGACGATGGTTCGTCGCATTTGTTCGATGCCACCAACCATGTGGACTGGTATGTGCTGGGGGCGCGTGCGGGGATCACCTATAATCTGAAGACGGTGACGCCGGAAGAGTTCTACCTTGAGCAGCGTCCGGTCGTTCTGTCGGTCTACACGGTGAACGCTGCCGGCGTGGAGACGTTGGTGCAAGACCTGGGCGATGCGACGGAGGGGGTTGAGTTCACGGCCAATCGCAATACGACCTATTACGTCAAGGCAACTGTCCAAGACGGACAGGGATGCTATGTGCCGTATGATCTCTATGCCTGGGTGAGCGGTGACGACTATGGATTCCTCAAAGTCGAAATCAAGGGTGCGACGACGGCTCAGTGGTACCTCTCGACGGAGACGGGAAACAAGTACAATTCGGGGGCTGAAATCCTGCTGCCGGCGGGTGTTGAATACAAGATCCAGTGTACGGCGGTGACTGGCTGGACGAAGCCGGCCGACGAGATGGCGACGGTCGAGGCTGGAAACGAGGGGCGCAAGACGGTCACGTTGAAGTACAAAGACACGGCCGATCCGAAGGACGATGTCGTGAACGGGGCAGTGGCGCTTGCGCCGACGCAGAAGAAGCCTGTGGAGGTGAGCCGCAGTCTGTGGACGACCGATCCTGCCGACATGTTCAAGTTGACGGTTGTTCAGGGAACCTACTACGGTCTGAAGCTCAATGCCTCGGAGGGTACGCCGGTTGTCACCGTCTACCGCGACAAGGATTTGACGCAGGCGGTTGCGCAGGGTGACGACATCCTGTTCGTTGCGCAGGAACGCGGTACTTATTATGCCGTTGTGACGCGCGATGTCGGGACGGAAGAGGTCGATGCCGCCTATACCCTGACGGCGACGAGCTGCAATGTAGGATCGGTGAAAACCGACAAGACCGAGTATAAGGTCGGTGAAAAGGCCGGCTATGTGACATTGAAGTTCTCGCGTACGTCGAAGGAAGGACGCGTGCGGGTACGTTACACAACGGTCTCGGGTACGGCTGTGCAGAATGTGCACTATATGCCGGCGACGGGTGTTCTCGAGTGGGCGGACGGTGACAACAAGGCGCAAGACGTCAAGATCAAGCTGATCCCCGATCTCATCGACGAGTGGGAGGAAGACCGCACGTTCAAGGTTCGGATCGACGCGATCGAAGATGACGAGTTCGACGAGACTTCGGAGTATCGTCCGCTGCTGGCGGCGAACGAGGCTAAAATCGTGCTGACGGAATCTTCGAAGGCGGCGTCGGGTACGGTGCAGTTCGCGTTCCATGGCGAGGGCATGGAGGCATTTGAGAAGCCGACGAAGCCGGAGGCTACGGTCGATGCCGGCGAGAACGCCGTGTTGTGGGTGACGCGTACGTTAGGTGACGACAAGGCGATTGGCGTGACGGTGGCCGTCACGGCGAGGCAGACGGTCGGTCAGGAGTACGTTGTCGCCGACGCGCAGGAAATCTGGTGGGAAGATGGCGATACCGAGACGAAGGCCGTTCGGATTCCGACGATGCGGCCGACGGACGGCTATTTTGCGCCGCAGACGTTCACGGTGAAGCTGACGGCGATCCGGGCCGACGGAGCGGCCACGGTGAAGAACGGCACTGCGACGGTGACGGTGCGCGATGGTGAGTGCGTCCAGACGGCTGAAGAGTATGGCGCAACCTTCACGCGGGAGAGTGGCGTTACGCTGAAGGCGGCCGCGAAGGATACCTGGTACTACGATCAGTCCGGTACATTCCGCAGCATTACGCCTGCGGCGAAGGGCAAGGCCGAGCTGACATTCACGGTGCCGGCGCCTGGACATCTGCGTTTCCAGCCGCAGGCGTTTGGCGCGGGTGCGACCTACACGTGCCAAATCGATAAGGAGAAGATCGATTTGGCGGGTTCGGGCGATTTGTGCGTGGACCGCTACTTGGGCGGCACGGCGAAGGTGACGGTGAAACTGACGGTGCAGCGCGATGCAACGGCGACAGAGGAAGCCTATATCGCGTTGATGCCGCAGACGGATGGTACGGCTTTCCTGTGGGAGCCGCTGACGGCACCGACGCTTGTCTCGCCGAAGCTGGGCGACAAGGAGCTGGTGATGCCGAACTCGGTGCATCTGGCCTGGGGGAAAGCCGAGAACGACCGCATTGTCTATCTGCTGACATGCGACAAGGACCAGAAGAAGATCGGCACGAAGGATGCGCTGATTTCCTCGTTGAGCGAACCCGGTCAGAGCACGGCCGCACCGTACATCGGCGAAGGCGAATACTGCACGGGCTGCGAAGGCATCATGTTCGAGGAAAATACGGCCTACAAGTGGCGTGTTGACGCGGCCATGCTCAACGACGAAGGCAAGATCTGCCTGGTGGCGACGAACAAGACGGTGTGGGCGTTCAAGACGTCTCCGATCGAGGCGCCGACGGTGGCGTTGTCGGGTACGGACGTGCAGGGCCAGTCGGTTGAGGAGATCGTGATGCAGGGCGGCACGGTTGAACTCGTGCAGGGCGTGAAGGTTGAGATTCCGGTTGCGGGCGGCGAAGGAGCGACGGTGTCGCTCGTGAGCGGCGCGAAGCTGCCGGACGGCGTGAAACTCGAGCAGGACCGCACGACCAAGGCCTGGTTCGTACGGGGCGTTCCGACCAAGGTGGGCGACTTCTACGGATCTTTCCAATCGAAGGTTGGCAAGGTCACGGGGCCTGCGCAGGGTCTGAAGTTCCATGTCTCGGCAATCGAGCTGGCAACGGGTACGTTCACCGGTCTGGTGAATACAGAAGAGCTGCTGGATTCGGCCATGACGGCCAATCGTTCGCTCGGTTCGGCGACGGTGACGACGACAGATGCGGGCAAGATCACGGCCAAGGTGACGGTGGGTGCGACGGCGTTGTCGTTCACTGGAACGGGCTGGGATTCCACCACGCAGATCACGAATATCGAGGGTGTTGTGTTCAACGGCGTGACGGCGCAGCTGCAGGCGACGACGAGGATCGGTACGACAACCTACACCAACACGCTCGTTGTGACGACCTGTCGGGCGACGACGAACGATTTGGCTTCGTTGGACATTCCGATGACGTTGCAGATGACGGCGAACATGCAGGCCGACGACAAGAAGACGAACATCCTTGGTGTCGGGTATCAGGGTGAGGCGCGTCGTGATAACACGAAGTTTGCGAACCTTGTTGCGCTGCAGGAACCGTTCGTTGGCTATTACACGATGACACTGCCTGTCGTTGACGGGGCAGAAGAAGCACCGAAGGGACATGGCTATCTGACGCTGACGGTCGATGCCAAGGGGAAGGTGAAGATTGCAGGCGTGCTGGCGGACGGAACAGCCGTTTCGGGATCTTCGGTGGCATACTGGGTGTCGATGGACGATCATGCTGAAACTGCGATGCTGGTGCCGGTCTACCTGGGCAAGGGCACGACGACATTCGGCGGCTGGGTGAGGCTGGTGTTGCGCGATGCGATCGACACCTGCGTGGATGGTGCCGACATCAAGCAAGGCGACCTGATTCCGGTTGCGGACTCGATGAGTGAACTCGTCTGGTTCAATTCCAGTGACACGTCGGCTTACGCGTTCGGGGAATTCTCCGGCTTTGGTATCAGCCTCTCGCCGGTCGGAGGCTACTATTCGACCATTGTGAATCTGCAGACCTATTATCAGTCGTATGCGTTCGCGATGGCGGATCTTGAGGATACGGACTCGTTGCCGTCGGAACTCCTTGCGCAACTGGGTGATACCTACAGCTGTGTCGCCTACGCCGGCAAGGTGTACGACCAGGATGGGGCGACCTCGGGGTTGAACCTCGATCTTTCCGTGAATGCCTTCACGGTTGACAAGACGGTGCTGAACTATCGTCTTGACGACAAGGGCAAGAAGACCAAGTGGATCGACTGGGCGTCGAGCGTGAATCCGTGCAAGTTTACGATGACGTTCAAGCAGGCCACTGGCATCTTCAACGGAACGATGGATATCTACGCTGGCGTCATCGGCGAAGACGGGCTCGATACGGATCAGAAGAAGGTCGGTTCGTTTAAGCATCAGGGCGTTTTGGTGATGACGCGTGATAGCGGTTCGTCGTTGACCGCCGAAGATGCGACCTTGTCGGGTTTCTATCTGGCCCCGACGAAGATCAAGAATCCTGCGACGAATAAGGATGTTACCTGGAATGCGTCCTACAGGTTGCTCTTCGGACTTGAGTTCTTAACGCCTGAAAATGAAGGCTGGAGCGAGTGAGATGTTGACTTTGAATAACTATAGGGGTATTTTGAAGCGAGTTGCTATCGTGTTGATCACGGTAGCACCTCTGTTTTCGCAGGGTGCGTTTAAACCTGGGTACGATGTACATGCGTCGTCGATTCGTCCTCAGTGGCGTGGTGCGCAGCCAGGCGTTTGGACGATGGACTATCAGGCGGCGTTGAATCAAGCGCAGACAGAGGGGAAATGGACGGTCATGCTCTTTTCGGGCATGTGGTGGTGTCCGCACTGTCAACCGCTTGAGGCGAATGTACTGGAGCAGAACGAGTGGAAAGATTTTGCCGCCGAGCAGGGGTTCTACTGTACGGTGTTGGATTTCCCGTACCGTGACGGCGAATCGAACTTCTGCTGGTTGTGGGATGAAGACTATCTGGCGGAGGCCGGATTGACGAAGGAAGAGGGACAGCGCGAAATCGAGGCGCGTTATCTGGTGCAGGATCGATATGCGGTGCCAGGGGCTGCTGTCCAGTCGTGTGCGAGTCTGGCAGAGCCTGGTACGACAAATACTTACCGTCGAATCGGCTATCCGACAATCCTGATGATCGCCCCGAACGGGCGCGTCGCGGGGCGCTTTTCGGTCAGCAAGACATTTGCCAATCCGGATTACGTGCTCACACGGGCGCGGCAGATCATGGAAGCGGATGAATGGGACGAAAGGGATGACTATGCGGAGGGGGCGACGGAGATTGCCGAGCCGCAGTGCGAGGATACGCCTTCATCGGCGGGAGAACACACGCTGGGAATCGTGGATCATTCAGATTGGTTCCGCTTCGAGGTTGGTGTCAGCGCGGGCTATCAGACGATATTTCATTTCACTCGAACGGAGGGGGAAAAGGCCGTTCCGCTGCAGGTCTCGATTTTTGCGCAGCCGACGGACGCATCCGCAGTTGTGACGGAAGTCGTCGACCCGTTGGAAGAGAAGCCTTTCACAGCCATGTTGAAGGCTGGAACATGGTATTTGAAGGTGCAGCCTGCCGACACGTCGCTTGAGGAGGTTGTCGGCTATGCATTAAGCCGCGAATATGCCATGGCTCCGGCGACGGTCAAGTTCAAGACGACCTCGGTCGCCGTGCGCAGTACGAGTGCGACCGTGGATCTTGTTGTGCAGATTTCCGGGGCCGATAAGGCGGCCGACATTTCAATGAAATGGGCGGCCACGGACGGGACAGCCGTTTATCCGGCTGATTATGCGTTGGCGGAGGGTGTATTGTCGTGGGGCGCGGGAGAAGTAAAAAAAGAGAAGAAGATCACTATCCCGCTTGTCGATCCAGGCGTTTGGAAAGGAGACCGTTCGTTTACGGTGAAACTGTCGCCGCAACGCCACTGCGAGGTGGCCGAGGCTGTGGCGAACTGCGTGGTGACGATCAAGGAGGCGAGGATAGCTGTTCCTGGGACTTTGTCGTTTGACGAGGCCTATCAGCGGGAGAAGCCGATCCTGCGGGAGGCCGAGGCGTTCAGCGCCATTGTGACGCGTACTTCGGGAAGCGACGGGTGCGTGACCGGGACGGTATCCATCACGGATTCGGCACTCAGAAATGTCGTTGTGACGAATCTGGTGTGGATGCATGGGGACATTGAGCCGAAAAACTTTACGTACACTTTCCCGGCGGAGGAGGGCGTGCAGAAAGATCGGACGGGACGGTTTTCGCTTTCCGTAAAGGGCGGAGCGCGAACTGGTCGAGTGACGGCGATCAATTTTATCCGTCGTGACGAGTTGGTGGAGCAGACTTTTGACGAATACAACGTGGCCGCCCTTCAGAAAATCGCCTCGCAGACGGGGGATATGTGGTTTTATGGCTATGATCCGAGTGCGCGTGAGGATGGGGCTCTGTTCCGTAGCGACGTGTTGACGGCGAAAGGTTCGAAGTTGACGCTGCGGGTGAAAGGACCGTCGGTTCTGGTACTCGGAGTTGGGCTGCATCGGGGGGCGAAGGCGTCGTTGACGGTTGGGCGTACCGTTTTGGCTGAAACATTCGACACGCCAATCGAAGTCGCCGTACCCAAAACCGGCCAGACTCTGCTGCTGACATGTTCGGCTGGCGAGGCGGGTTCTTTTGTTTCGGCTGATGTGAAAGTTGTTCCGCTTGATGCGTGGAAGCTGGCAATAGGGCAGCCGTTCGACAAAACCATTGTTCCGGTGAGCGACACGTTCTTCCTGCAGGGAGTTTTGGCGACGAACGAATTGCCGAAATTGGCGCGAGTGCCGATGGTGGAAACGTTTGTGGGTTTGGGAACTGTGCCTCGTGTCGCCGCAGTGACAAACGAGCTGACCGTTGCGGGGGCGCGTGTGGATGATCAAAGCGTGTTGGCGCCGTTGCAGATTGTCGGCAAGAATCTGCAATGGCGGATGGATGTCGTCTATACGGACGCCTTCGGCCAGCGTGCGGTTGTGGCGGGGAATGCGGCGAAGGTGACCTTTGTCGAGGCGGACTCGCCGCAGTCGGATTTGGCGGCGGGAGCGCCGCAGAACTGGACGCTGACCGACAACGGAACATGGGTGTGCCCGCCGCTGACTGTGGGCGTGACGGCAGACGTTGGACCGATTCCTTTGGCGAACATACCCGAAGGCACGAAGGCGATGGTGTCTGTGTTGAACGGACGGCTGCCGAACGGCATGAAGGCCGTGGCAGATGAGCGTGGTGTCTGGTTGCGTGGCGTGCCGACGGTGGAGGGCCGTTCCGAGTTTGACCTGAATCTGACGGCTCAAGGGAAGGTCGCTGGCAAGAACGTGACGTTGAAGGGTGCTTCCATTCATCTTGATTGTGTGGTCGAACCGCTTGGTACGGCCGTGGGGTCGTTCAACGGCCTTCGTATGGAAACAAATGCGGGTAGGACGGTCGCCGGTTTGGGTTCGGCTCAATTGACGGTAGGCAAGACGGGAAGCATCTCGGGGGCGTTTATTTTGAATGCGTCGAATTTCACGTTCAGAGCTTCGGCTTTTACTGCGCGTGATGGTGAGTTGTTCGATGCCGCCTGTGTGACAGCGAAATGTGGTCGTGTGGCGTGCGTGTTGTCGTTGAAGCTTATGCGGGAGCATGGTGAGGATGTTCTGCAAGATGTGCGTCTCGTGACAGAGGGTGGTGACGAGTACTGGCTTTTCCGAACGGATTGGAAGACACCCGAGCGGAAAGCCTTGCTAAATGAGGTCATTGGTTCCTATACGGCTGCGTTACGTGCTGTTGCGGGGGAGCCGGCGGAAGTTGCGCCGACGGCGCCGGGTTATCTGACGGTCACGGTTAAGGCGGATGGGACGGCGCAATTCGCCGTGGTCGATGCTACTGGAAAATCTTTTTCTGGCAGTTCGCCCGTCATGCGCATGCAGGATTGTTGCAATGGAACGGGGTGGATGTGGGTTTTCTATGTGAGTACGGCGAAGGCGCCCTATCAGGCGGGGGGATTGGTGGCGATCGAGCCTGACAGTACGAATCCGTCCGTAAAGTATCTGTATTCGGCGGACGATGCGGGCATAATATTCTCGAATGGAGACCCCAAGTCTGTTTTTGCGCATGAGGCATGGCGACTTCAGACGACGGTCGTGGGTGGAAGTTATGACAAAAACCTCGGGTTTGCGGTGGTGGACGGCTGGAAGCTTGCGGATGATCTGCCGGTCTTTTCCGATGCGGGTGGGCGAGATGGAACGACGGGTTTCAGGCTCGTTTGGGCGCCTGCGGCGGGTGAATTGGTGCTGCGGAAGGTGACGGACAAGAAAGTCGCCTGGGAAGAAAGCGCGTATGACGTGTCCGCGCCGAGCCTTTCGACGACAACGGGGACTTATTCGTACAGGCTGTCTCTGGTCTATCTGAAGAAGGCGCAGTCAAAGGTCGTGGCCCTGACGGTGAAAGGTGTCTATGTGCAGAATTCTCTGGAAGGATCGTTCTGGAGTGGGGCCTGTCCATTTAGGGAGACCGCGTCTTACACAGCGGAAAACGGTCGAGTCATGACTTATGCAGTTGACACCTATCTCAGTGTCGAGTTGAAATAAATAGAGGTTAAAGCGATGGAGATATCAGGAAAGAAGATTGGTGCGGTACTGGCCGTGCTGGTCGCGGTCGGCGTGGGGGTTTGGTATGCTGTTCCGACGTCTGTTGTGGAAACGGATGTTCCTGCACAGGATGAGCGAGGTGTGCAGATTGAAACGTACAGGCAGCATGGAAAGAGCGGAAGGAGGCGTCCTGCCAAGGGGGGAAGCGCCGAGCGTGTGAAATTGCCGCGGCGCGTGGTGAACGGTCGTCCGGTTGTCGTGGCAGACCATGACGACGAGGTTCGTCTTTCCGACGAGATGAAGAAGGTATTGGCCGATCTGCAGTCCGCGCTTGACCAAGAGAACAAGCGGGAAGTCATTAAAATTGCGATGGACATTCAAAAGCGGTTCTACCAAAGAGGAGAAGCCGCGAAGGTTCCGTCGACTGTCAAACGCGACATCATTGCGGCGCTGCGGTGGTTCAGCCCTGACACGTTGCCGGAACTGCTGGGTTTCCTGGGGGATCCCGATCCCGAGGTGAATGCGGACGCCATTTCTGCCTTTGAGGACGAGCTGACGGACGCCGACATTGGCGACAAGGCCATTTCGGAGATTTTGAAGAAAGTCGTCAAAGTGGTCAACGATGCCGACGCGCTTGATAATTTCTTCATGGAAATGAACAACATGCGAAACTCGGTGAAGGTTGATACGGCCTTGGCGATCTTTGACAGCGGCAATCCGGATGCGATTCGCGTGTTGCAGGAGAATCTTGACTTCTACTTCACGGATGCCGACTATGAGATGAAGACGCGGCAGGATGTGGAAAAATACGGGAAGGATCCCGAGCATGCCGATGATCCCGATGACGACGAGATCTTCGGGCCGACAAAGAACAGCGATTAAAGGAACTGGAGACGCTACGTGACGATTGGCGGTTATGAAGTCGTTCGCCTGATTGGAAAGGGCGGGATGAGCGAGGTCTACGAGGTGGAGAACAAACGCCTCGGGTCTCGTCATGCGCTTAAGTTCTTCACGTACGAGAAAGACATTCCCGAGGTACGCGAGCGGTTTCTGGCTGAAGGACGGATTCTAGCGCTTCTCTCGCATCCGCACATTGTCAAGGTGTCGGATTTCGGCATGGATGATGCAACCAAACGCCCGTTCATCGTCATGGATTTGATCCTTGATCCCGACGGGAAGGTCCAGTCGCTGGCCGATCTGCCCGCTGGTTCCGCCGACGAGGAGTTGATTGCCCGCTGGTATGAGGATCTGCGCGAGGGGTTGCGTTACGTGCACGGCAAGGGGATCGTCCATCGTGACCTCAAACTTCAGAATGTGCTGGTCGGTCCCGATGGTCATGTCGTGTTGACGGATTTCGGCATTTCGAAGGTGACGGACGAGAAGATAAGCCAGACGGTGGATCCTGTCCAGACTGTGGTGCGCATACGGGATGGCCGAAATACGGTGATGGGGTCGCTCGGCTATATGGCGCCCGAACTTGAAATGGGGCTCCCTGCTTCGCCAGAATCGGATTATTACGCGTTGGGCGTCATCATCTACAAGCTGTTGACGGGGGCGTGGTGTGATGTTCGTACGGATGTGCTGACGGCGCTGGAGACATACGATCCCGTCTGGCGGCGGATTCTGCCGAAGCTGCTGCATGGGAATCCTCAGGGGCGGGAATGCATTTCCTTCGATGACGAGAAGAAAAAGGACCGCGAAGAGCTCGAGTGGAAACAGGAGGAACGCTATCTGCGCGAGAAGGCACGCGGGCATTTGGCTCGACACGTCGCACGCTATGTCGGTGCCGGGCTGGCGGTGTGTCTCTTGGTGATGGCATTTGGCTGGTTCAAGTACCAATCTGACAAACGTCTGTGGCAGGTACGTCTCCGCATGGGCGGCGCCTCAGGTCTGATGGTTGACTTTGACGAACTCTTCAACATCCCTGCCGAGGCGCGGAGCGAGGAAAAGACGAATGACGAGGGACGCTTGATCATGCCGTCGCGCGAAGACATTGTCAATACGCGTATCGATGCCTTGATCTTGACGCATTTGACATTCGCCACTCTTCAAGCGGGTAAGATTTCGTTGGAACGGGCGATCGCCGACCTCGAAGCGCTGCGTGAAGGGTTTTCTCCCGATGCGGAAGCGCCGTTCGACAAGTGGCCGGAAAACTATGTTCAGGTCGGAACGGACGAGACAATGTACTGGATGCTGGGCAAGGCTTTGGACAAACTAAATGGGATGGCCGAGTGATGACGTCCTTCCCGAAGACATCTTTTACATTGCTTGAGAAGTTCAAGACGCTTCCGCCTGGACAAGACGGGTCGGCTTGGGCCCGCTTCTGGGACTCCTATTCGCTTGCCATTCGTCAGTTCGCGGTTTTCAAGGGTGGGGCGGAGAATGCCGACGACATCGTTATGACGGTGCTCGGCAAATTGGTAGAAGTTTTACGCGCAGGCCAGTATACGCCCGAGAAAGGTGCCTTCCACTCGTATCTCGCCACCATGATCGTCAATGAGGTGCGTATGCAGCATCGGAAGGACGAGGTACGCAAGGTTGATTGCCATATTTCAATCGATTCTCCCGTTCCGGTGGATGGCGGAGAGGGAGGCGCGACGCTGGTTGACGTATTGCCCGCAGCGCCCACACGCGATAGCATTGAGGAGGATTGGAAACGTGCTGTGCTGGAAAGTGCGGTCGAATATGTCCTCACCAAGACGGCGTTGTCGGAACGTGATCGAAAGGTCTACCGTGCCTATGTACAGGAGAACCGTGACATTGACGAGGTCGCACGGATGTTCAAGATTTCCCGCAATGCCGTGAGCCAGATTAAGACGCGTATCAGTAAGCGCATCATCACCGTCGGCCGTGAATTGGTGGATGGCGTGCACGACAGGTAGGGAGGGAGCTATTGAACGGGCTCCCAAAAGGTGGATTGACTGGGGGCGGGAAATTGTGTTATACTTCCGGTGTTGTGTTTCTCCGTTCCGGTTGGTTTGGCAACGAAAGAAAGAGGTGGTCAGTGAAAAAAATATTCAGTCTTGTTGTCATCTGTGCGGTCTGCCTTGTGCAGGCGGCGTGGATCGGGGTGCCGCATGATTACGGCGTCACAGTTGAAACCGAAGACGGTTGGAAGTACAAAGGTTATTGGTTGACCCCGCTGGAAGGGCCGTTTGAATACTGGGCCGAGGACCAGAACACGATCGCCTTCCCGATCGAGAACGTGACGGCCGGCGATGTGCTGGTGCCGGTTATTGGATATGCGGATATGCCGCGTTCGGCATTCAAGAAAGTCGAAGTCGTTTCGGACGAGAAGCTGTTCTCTGCGATCCAGGAGCCGATGTGGCCGTATATGGAGCAGTGGGAGTGGTACGACTGGGACAATACGTTTGATTTACATGTTGAAAACGAACGGGACAAGACGGTGGTGCATGCTTGTTGGAATGCGGCGCTATGGCCGGAGAATTGTCCCGTATCGACGCGCAAGTGGATTCTGGTGTCGCTCGGCAAGCTGACTTCGCCGGCCGGAATCCCCGTCTTTCGCGTCGGCCTCAAGGCATCTGGCGGAAACGAGCAATGGTCGGATCCTGTTTGCCTTGAATGGTATGAATTCCCGGAAAAGACGATGGCGCTTGATCGTCGGGTGTCGGTGGACGGGCAGGCTTTGATATATTTCTATCCAGCCTTGTCTGAATTGATGGATGCCCCTTGTTCTTCCACGAGTTACAAGTTGTATCCTGAAGGGGGACGGCCGCAGAAGTTGACGTTCAAGATTCCTTCGGCAGGGCGTCTTGTTTTTGCGGGTGGTAGTGAGAATGGCTTTTTCTCCGGTACGGGTATCTCATCGGGTACGGGGAGTTCTTCGGGTGGTTCATGTGGGGAGTCTTCGTCGTTAGGTGGTGCACGGTCGTTTAGCTTTGAAGATTCTGTGGAGGGTTTCTATCGTTACGGTAAGGAATGGGGGACCGTTTGGGTCGTTGATGTAGACAAGGCGACGACGTTGACCTATACTGAAAGTGGCGATGGAAGTACTAAGGTTTCTCGGGTGCATTTCTTCCCTGCAGGGAAAAAATCCGTTGCCATCGACGTGTTGTCGTTTTCGCGTGTTCCAGAAGAAATTGGCGGAGTGAGACTGTCGGATGAGAATTACGGGTGGGCGTTTTTGCAGGGAACGGTGAAGGGTGCGGGCGTCTACACGGCCGGCGAGAAGGTGACGCTGCAGGCCGTACCGTATGCAGGCGAGGCGTTCGACCATTGGGAGGTTCGGTGGGGGGATGAATTGCCCGAAGGGCTTGATCTTGAATCGCCCACGCTCTCGTTCGTCGTGCCGGAGGAGTGGTGCGGCGACATGGAGGAGGAGCGGCAGATCGTCCTTCAGGCGGTCTGGAAGGAACGGACGGGCTTCGCGTGGGAGAAGGCCGAGCTTTCGGGCACGCGGCTTGTCGACTATGTGCAGCAGTCGCAGATTTCAATCCTTATCGATGGCTACGAGGCGGACGCCTGCAAGGTGGCGGGTGCCGGGTTCTATGCGTACGGCAAGACGGCGACGCTGAAGGCGACGCCGGCGAAGGGCAGCGCGTTCTGCGGTTGGTTCGATCTCGAAACGGGCATGTGCCTTTCGACGGCGACGAGCTGGAGCGTGAAGGTCTCCGAAGATTCGTTGGCTGTGGTGGCGCGTTTCATCCCTGCTCGGTACGACTACTTGCGCGTGCTTGAAACGGGCGATCAGTATTGGGACGTTGGTCAGGCGGTTGAACCGAGTGCTGAAGCCTACTATGAACTTGAAACGGAGTCGGCGGCGACGATCAGCGTGTCGGGGTTGCCGGCGGGGGTGAAGTTCGACGCGAAGACGCAGACCTTTTCGGGCGCGCCGACGAAGGCGGGGGTCTACTACGTGGCCTATGCGGCGAAGAATGCCAATGGCTATACTTCTACGGCGTTCGTTCGCTGGTATGTGGGCCAGGCGGAAGAAGCCCGCTACGACGAGATCGGCACGCATTTAGCCGATCTTAACGACTGGGGGACGGGTGACTATGCGTTCGTGGAGCTGGGCGTCTTTGCGAAGTTGGATGTCAAGGGGCTTCCGGCGGGAATCAAACTCGTGAAAGACGACACGCTGGGCGGCAGTTGGGTGTTGAAGGGTGTTCCGACGAAGGCGGGATTCTATACGCTGACGGCGACGCAAACAGAAGGTCGGACGAGCAAGAAGGCCGTGTGTACGATTCTGATTCGCGACAACGGCTGCTACTATCTGGACGTCCAGTCCGAGGATGCCTCTCGCGGCTCGGTAACCGGGGCGGGCGTCTATCCGCATGGCGCGACGGTCAAGCTCACGGCCAAGGCGAACAAGGGATACTACTTTGCCACGTGGACGGGAGATATCGGGGAAGCCGATGCACAGGCGCTTGACTGGCGTGCGGCGTCGCTTCCCGTGTTGAATTGGGGCGGAACCATTGTCGGCAGGTTTGTGACGGCTGCGGAGGACCGCAACATTTACATCGACTGCGACGGCGGCTGCTGGGATGTGGACATGGGGGTGAAGTCGCAGACCTTCGCTTTCAATGTGGAATCGGCAACATTGCCGAAGGTGACGGCGAAGGGGCTGCCGACGGGCGTGAAGCTGACGGGGATGAACTTCGAGATCGCAGACGTGTCGAAGCTCAAGCCGGGACGCTCGCAGGTGACGCTCGAGGCTTCGAACCTGTCGGGTGCGAAGACGACGGCCACGTTCATGATTGCCGTCCCCAATTTGCGCAGCGGCTATATTCGGGTCGAGGACAGCTTTGGAGCCTTTGATCCGGGCGTGGCGATCGAGCCGATCGACCTCGCGGACTTCATCGGCGAAAGCGAACTCGCCTCGGCGGATGTGAAGGGTCTGCCCAAGGGCCTGACGTTCAACAAGAAAGACGATGCCAAGAAGGGCATTCGCGCAATGACGATTACGGGTATGCCGACAGTGCCGGGCGTCTATACGGTCTACTTCACGGTCAAGGTCGGGAAGACCACGGAGACGGCTACGGCGACGATGACGGTGAATCCGTTCCCGAAGCTTGATGTCGATATTGACCAGACTTCGGCGGATGCAGGTTGCAAGGTGACGGGCTCTGGCGCGTTCATGGTCAACACGAAGGTGACGTTGAAGGCGACGCCGGCGAAGGGCTATGCGTTTGCGGGCTGGTATTTTGACCCGGATTACGAGTGTCCAGCCGAGGGCCTTGTCGATTATCGCACGCCGAGCTTCACCTATCTCAAGCAGAACGCGGAGGAGAAACTTTACGCGCGGTTCATTCCCATTTCTGAAGACAGGCTGGACATTTATGGCTATCAGGAGGTTGATGCCGTTTATGCCTTTGAGCCGGGGGCCGAGTGCGATTTCTCCGTGCAGGAAGAATTCTACATCTATTCACCTTCGCTTCCGACCATCACGGTGGCAGGGTTGCCGACGGGTCTCAAATACGATACGAAGACAGGGCGTATCACTGGCCGTGTCTCGAAGGCGAAGACCGGCTGGGGGGTGTTTACTGTAGCTGCCAAGAATGCAAGCGGCTATCAGGCCACAACGACCTACAAGTACAGCATCGATGGGGCGGCGAACCCGGTCGACGCGTATGTGAATGACTGGATGGAAGGGAACGAGTGCCCGATCTTCCTCGGCGACAACGGCGCTGAAGTGGGTGTGGACTGTCGAATGGTGAGGATGCTGTCCGATATATGGGTGAGTTCGCTCGTCAATGTCTTCCCGTTGGAAAGCTTTACCTCGGTTGAGACGGTTGAGGATGAGATGGGGCGTCCCAAGAAGTTGACGTCGACGGTTACGACGAAGTTGACCTGTACAGGTCTTCCTGCCGGACTGAAACTTGTCTCGTTCCCGAAAAAGTATGAAGAGGCGGGTGAGTTGTGGTCCTACAAGGGAACGACCACCTCGTACTACATTCAGGGCGCGCCGACGAAGGCGGGGCGCTACACGGTGCTGCTGACCTACTCGTACGATTCGAACGAAGGCGGCGAGCGGTATTCGCGAAAGGAGACGTATGCCTTTGACGTGTATGTCGATTTGGCTCCTTCGCGTTGGGTGAATGTGACGGTTATGCCCGATGAAAGCGGCGCAGTCCACGGCAAGGTCGGAACGGCGGGCGTCTATGCGGCGGGTACCGCGTTGAAGCTGACTGCGACGCCGGATCGTGACTACGTGTTTGCCGGTTGGTATTCTGACAATGGGGAAGAGGACAACGTTTATGCCGAAAATGTCCTCAAGCAGGCCGGCGACTACACGGTCGCGGCTCAGAGTCGGTTCGTCGGCTATGGCAGAGGGTATTTCCATGATGACGCGGGACAGTACTATTCAACCGAATTCGAGGTGCCCAATGAGTTCCGTGCTCGGTTCATCCCGAAGTCGGAAGATCGGTATGTGGATATCAGAGTCAATTTCCCGTCAGGGGAAGAGGACGAGCAAGTGGATGCTCCGGCCTTTGATTTGGGGATGTGGGATCTCGACAGAGGAGTTGTTGCATCTGTCTTTGCCTATTCGATTATGGTGTCTGGTGAAGTTGGAAGTCGTGCAGCAGTGACGGCCGTGACGGGTCTTCCGAAGGGAATGACGGCGGTCAAGCGCGGCGATGGCATTGCCGAACTCCGCGTGACGGGTACGGTGCCGCCCGGGCGTTACACTGTAACATTGACGGCCAAGAATCAGTCGGGTGTGACAACGACGTCGACGTTGGGGATTCTCTCGCATTGCGCGCCGAATGAGTTCTTCCAGAATCTCGGTCTTGATCAGTCCGACAAGGGGTATGGTGGAGAAAACTGGGGTTTCGGTGTGGGTGTTGATGCGCAGAATGCACTTTATGGACTGGCCGATTTGGCTCAATATGCCGAAGACATGGGGCTTACGTTGACGTTTTCGGGCCTTCCGTCGGGCCTCTCCGTTAAAAAGGTCGTCTCTTCGGAAACGGGTGACCGCGTGTGGCAGGTTGTCGGCATGCCGACCAAGGCGGGGGTCAGTACTGTTACGGTGACGGCCAAGGGAACATGGGATGGAATGAAGATCAACGAGACCGCGCAGTTCTTTGTGGACGTTCTGCCGCTGCCCGATTGGGCGGTCGGTACGTTCAACGGCCGGTCGGAGGCCAACGGTGATGGCTGGAGGGATCGTGAGATCGTGACATTGACGGTCGGTGACAAGGGTAAGATTTCCGCCAAATTCAACGGGGCCGAAGGGTCGTCGTTCACCCTGTCGCCGACGTTCACCTATATCTCGTCGGATTGTTGTGAAATGTCGTGCGCCTGGCTGACGAAGGAAGGCGAGCGAGGGGAGTTCCGCGCCGAGATTAACAGGGAAAGTTTTCTTGATGTTAGGGTTGGGCGTATTGACTTCTCAATGCGCGACATTGATGACGACGGTGACTACTTCGAGGAGGTGGGCTGTGCACATCAGCAACTCTGGGGAAATAAGGACATTGCGCTTCCCCAGATGTCGATAAAGCCTCAAATTCTCCTTGAGGACGGGATCCTTGTGTTGAAGCCAGGTAGCAAGGGGGCCGTGACGTCGGTCTACGCGCCTTATGGTGCGGCGACGGAAACCGTATCCGCGCAACTCTCGCTGCTAAACTATTATTTTGGTGACGACGATGAACTTCTGCTGGAATTTGAACTGCCGATTCTTCTGCCAAAGTCGGATCGTTTCGTAATTGTGCGCTTCACGTTCAACTACGATGAAAACTACTGGAGTTGGTACGTCGAAAGTGACGGCCCCCTTGTAGAAGATTGGGATTGAGCCAGCTGAAAAGATTTTAAAAATTATTTTAAAATCCTGTCATTGGGTTTGAAGGTGAGCATATACTATGGTGTCTGCGGGAGATGATCCCCGACCCAATTTCTGAAAGTTTCTTTCAAACCTTGCTCGAAGCCGAACCATCCTAGTGGTTCGGCTTCTTGGTTTTTAGGTACAACCGACTGCGGAATGGTGTTGACGAAGCGTGGGGGAATGGGGTATACTGTCACGGTCTTTCGATTGAGTCGTACACGAGAAGAAAAAGGATAAGACAATGATGTTCTCTAAATTCACGCTTGCGTTTTTGATGGCCGTCGCGGGCGGCGGCAGCCTGATGGTCAATGCCGCCTTGCCCAAGGACTACACGCGGCTCGACTATGTGTTCGCTTCGGGTGGCGCCTATGTGAATACGCGTTATGTGCATACGGCTGACACGGCGGTGACATGCGACATCGCGGTCGAGCCCGAACAGGAAAACGACTATCCGGGCGTCTTCGGTTCTTTGCCGGGCGACTCGCATCTGAACGCAGGCGGTTTTGTCTTCTTCGCGCCTTACGGGTCGTTCAAGGGTACTGCGGACGCAAAGGCGGCGCTGACGCGCTTCAAGTATGAGGAAAAGGGGCCGGGATTCGTCTGGGGCCGACGCTTGGTCCTCAAGGCCGCGAAGAACGAGGCGAGCTGGCAGGAGGTGAACGGCCCCGCGCGCGGTCGTATCGTCAATACCAAATGCCGCATCGACGACGGTAAGAGCGAATTCTTCATCTTCAACTTCAACATCGCGCGCGAACCCGGCAAGGGATCGGCCCGCCGCAGCCGTGCGTGCCGGATGAAACTCTATTCGTTCACCTTGTCGGATGCCGGCGGCCTTCGCCGCGACTTCGTTCCCTGCCGCGCGCCGGATGGCGCCGTGGGACTCTTCGATCAAGTGGAAAACCGTTTCTACGGCAATGAGGGCACGGGTCGCCTCTGCGCCCCCGGTGAGACGCCGCCGGCCCTGAATGCCAATTCGCTCGCGGCACTCACGAAAGAGTCGCCGCGCGCGTACGATCCAATGATCTTCGGGTCCTTCCTCGAGCACTTCCACCGCCAGATCTACGGCGGCATCTTCGAACCGGGATCCAAGCTCGCCGATGCGGACGGCTTCCGCACGGACGTCATCGCGGCGCTGAAGGAAATCAAGACGCCGATCGTCCGCTGGCCCGGTGGTTGCTTCGTTTCGGCCTACCACTGGAAGGACGGCGTGGGCAAGACGCGCGAGAGCGTGCTGGACAAGGCCTGGTTCGTCGAAGAGCCCAACACCTTCGGTACGGACGAATATGTGAAGTGGTGCCGTAAGGTTGGCTGCGAACCCTACATCTGCACGAATGCCGGTACGGGTACGCCCGAGGAGATGAGCGACTGGGTGGAATACTGCAATGCCACCTTCGGCCGCTATGCGCGGATGCGTGCGGCGAATGGCAACCCCGAGCCGTTCAATGTCAAGTACTGGAGCGTGGGCAACGAGAACTGGGGCGGACACGAAACGGGCGCGAAGACGGCGGCCGAGTGGGGGCCCTTCGTGCGCGAGAGCGCGAAGATGATGCTCGAGGTCGACAAGAATCTCAAGCTCTTCGCGGCTGCGACGACGAGCGCCGCCTGGACCACGCCGCTGCTCAACGCCGCGGGGCGCTACCTCGACTATGTGAGCATCCACAGCTACGGCGATCCGCTGTGGCTCCACTATCGTCCTTCGCCCTACCTCGCGCTGGTCGGACGGGCCGACTACGCCGAGAACGCCATCGCCGCAACCCGCGGCATCATCGCCAAGGCGGGCCTCGCCGGCCGCGTGAAGATCGCCTACGACGAGTGGAATCCGCGCAGCTGGCACCATCCTGGACACGGCATGTTCCGCCGCGGATTCGATGTTCCGGCGCGCGACAAGAACGATACGAATGCGACCTACACGATGGCGGACGCCGTCTACACGGCTTGCTTCCTCAATGCGTTTCTGCGGAACTGCGATGTGATGTCCATCGCCTGTTTCTCGCCGACGGTCAATACGACGGGCCTTGTGTTCACCCACCCGAACGGCCTCGTGAAGCGCACCACGTTCCATGTGTTCAAGCTTTATACGAATGACCTGCTGCCGCTGATGCAGCCGAGTGAAACGGCCTGCTGTCCGCTCATGTGCGGCAAGCACGCGGTGAACGCCCTCGACACGGTGGTGACGACCGATGCGCAGCGCACGCACTTCGTCGTCGCCGTCGTGAACAAGGACCCGGTTCGTACGCTGCCGCTCACGATCGACTTCGCCTCGCTCGGACGACCCACCCCGGCGTCCCTTTCCGCGAAAGTTCTCGCGGGCGATTCGCCCGATGCCTACAACGACGTCGGCACCGAGAACCGTGTGAAGCCCGAGGCGCAGACCTGGAAGGTGGCGGCGGATGGACAGGTCCAGGTGCCGCCGCACGCGGTCTGCATTGTCCGAATCGACTAACGGTTTGAGAAAGGCGAGTTGCGGATGAATGCGAAGCCGGAATCCCCGATGTCGAATCAGTCGGACATCAAGCTCGAACAGATGCGCGCGTGGGTCGCGCAATTGAACGAAGCCGCCGACGCGTACTACAACGGTCGCGGTGAGCTGATGACCGACTTCGAGTGGGACGCGCTGTTCGACCAGCTGAAGGCGCTTGAGGCGGAAACCGGCGTCGTATTGCCCGAGTCCCCCACGAACAAGGTGAGCGCGGACGATGTTGCGGGCGAGAAGGAGCCGCACGAGTTCGCCGCACTGTCCCTTGCCAAGACGAAGAAGGTCGGCGAAGTCGCGAAATGGGCGGAGGGGCGTCCCATCTGGATCTCCTGGAAGCTCGACGGACTCACCCTCGTCGTCACCTACGACAACGGTACGCTCACGAAAGTCGTGACGCGCGGCGATGGACACATCGGTACGAACATTACCCATCTCGCCGCCGGCATCCGCGGCATCCCGACCAAGATCAAGTCGCAAGGGCACCTCGTCGTTCGCGGCGAGGCCGTGATTTCGTATGCGGACTTCGAGGCATTCTGCGCGTCTTCGCAGGAGGACTATGCAAACCCCCGCAACCTCGCGAGCGGTTCGCTGACGCTGAAGAACGTCGACGAGCTCAAGGGACGCAACCTGCAGTGGATTCCGTTCACGCTTGTCCATACGGACCAGGAGCTCGTCTCGTGGGGCGCGCGGATGGACTACCTTGATCAGGTGGGCCTCTCGTCGGTTGCACGCGAACGCATCGACGCGCCGATGGTTGAGTCGATCCAGGCGGCCATCGATCGTTGGACGCAGCTGGTGACCGATCGGACGAATCCCTTCCCCGTCGACGGACTTGTCGTCTGCTACGACGATACGGACTATGCGCAGACCGGCTCGGTGACGGGCCACCATGCGACACGCGCGGGCTTTGCGTTCAAGTGGCAGGATGAAACGGCGGCGACGGTGTTGGAGGAGATTGAATGGTCGTGCGCGGTCGCGTCCATTTCGCCGGTTGCGATTTTCCGTCCTGTCCAGCTCGAAGGCACCACGGTCAAACGTGCGTCGCTGTGCAACATCTCGGAATGCGAACGGCTGGGCATCGGCGGGAAGGGAACCGAACTCGAGGTCATCAAGGCGAACAAGATCATTCCCAAGGTCGTCAAGGTGACGAATGCGGTGGGCTCGTTTACGATTCCGGCGAAGTGTCCCGTCTGCGGCGCGGCCACAGAAGTCGTCACGGCGGAAAGCGGTACCCGGAAGCTCCTCTGCACGAATCCCGAATGTACGGCACGCGAGCTGCGCAAGTTCATGCGGTTCGTGTCCAAGGACGGGATGGACATCGACGGTCTCGCAGGCGAGACGCTGGCGAAGTTCGTCAACCGCGGGTGGATCAAGACCTTCGGCGACATCTATCGTCTCGGTGCGCACGAACTTGAAATCACGGGGATGGAAGGGTTCGGTGAGAAGAGCGCGAAGAAGATCACCGCCGCCATCGAGAAGGCCCGTACGCGCAAGGCCGCGCAGTTCCTCGTGGCGCTGTCGATTCCTCTCTGCGGTGTCGATGTGGCGAAGCGCCTGTTGAGCGCCTACAAGGTGAAAGAGCTTTTTGCGAAGGCGGCGGAAGCGGCGCATCCGGCGGATCTCTTCTCGCCCGGTCCCGAGGTGTTCGCCTCGATCGACGGGATTGGTCCCGGAAAATCGGCGGCCTTTGTGAATTGGTGCGCGGATCCCCGTCATCTGGCCGTTGTCGACGACCTGTTCGCGCAGGTGACGCTGGAAGAGGCCGCCCCGGTACCGACGGGCGGACGCTGTGCGGGGCTCACATTCGTCGTGACAGGTGATGTGCACCACTATCCGAACCGCGATGCGCTCAAGGCCTACGTTGAAGCGCAAGGCGGCAAAGTCGCCGGCAGCGTCTCGTCGAAGACGAACTTCCTCATCAACAACGATGTGACCTCGACATCCGGCAAGAACAAGAAGGCGAAAGACCTCGGCATCCCGATCATTTCCGAGAATGATTTTCTCTCCTTGTTCGGATGAAGGTCGAATGTCGAAAATAAAAATATGGAACCGCAAGAATAGTTCTCGCCTTTGGACATTGATTGTGGTAGAATCTTCGCCTGTCGGTGATAGTTTTTTTTCACCGAGGAGTCATAATGAGGATCGCGTGATTTGCTGTAGAAAATTGTTGAAATTTTTGATTGGCCGTGGGCTCGACAAAAGGTTGGGCTGCAGCGGATGGTTGGTATTCCTTCCGCAGTGGCAACCAAAATCGCGAATTATGAGGTTGTGAATCCGCTGGTCAAGGAGAGGTCATGAGAATCAAGAAGATCGACATCAAAAATTATCGGGCCATTCGGGATTTTTCCCTGACGTTGGATGACCATGACGATTTTCTGGTCTTGGCAGGGCTCAATGGTTCGGGCAAGAGCAGTGTCCTTGAGGCCATTCTTACGGCACTGGGGAGTCCGTTTGACATGCGGGAACCATTGAAGGGGCAGAAATATTCAGTAAGTCTCCTGGCATCGGACGGCTCGTCGGATTACGAGTTTGATTCATGTGGGGGTGCTGCGAAAAACAAGAAGACGACTCCTCGGATCACAGCGCTGTACTTTTCATCATGGCGAGCTCCAAAACGTGTACATGGAATTGCGCTTAACGTGAACAAGAAAGGCCGTCGGCCTGACAAGGACGAGCGTAACGCATTATGGAATCTGAAACAGGGCTTGGTAAATCTTCCTGGTTATGCAAGCTATCCATCTGGAAAGGAAATGTATCAAAAGCTGATCAAGGTCAACGATGAAGTCAACGGAATGTGGCATGATTTTTATCCAAACAGCGATGAAACGTTTGAGGCAGACTTTGAGTCTGGCAGCATGGAAGAAATGATGCGATTGGGTTCGTCAGTTGAGCCTAAATATGAATTGTATCTGAAGAGAAATGATGGAGATGGTGGGCGAATCAGCGTAGACGAACTCAGTTCAGGGGAAATTGAGCTGCTGTCGTTGTTTGGTACGTTGATTCTCGACAAGGCAATGACAGGACGCCCGATTGATTTTGTGTTTCTGGACGAGCCAGAGCTTCACCTTAATCCCGTCTGGCACCATCGGCTTGTGTACATGCTTAAAAGATATGCAATGGGTACGCAGTTCTTCATCGCGACCCATTCCCCGGCCATTTGGGATTCCGTTTACAGTACTGAGCGCATCTACCTGAAGGATGGAAGCATTAGGAGCGACAGACTGCCGGAGCCTGATTTCAAGAACGAGGTGGCAGATGGCTAACGTCATGTCGTTCTTGGACCTGTCGTTTGATGTCCATCTTCTGGTCGAAGATTGGCGGACTTGTTACTATCTGCAAAAGTTGTTTCCGCTTCCTCCCTTTACGTGGCAAGTCATACCAGTCGGTGGTTGCGACTGCGTGACGAAATTGGTGCAGATCAGTTGGGAAGACCATTCTGCCAGTTCGATCCGAGCCGTCGGCTGGCGTGATCGTGATTTTGGAAGCGATAATTGTGACAGGTGGAAAAACCCGGATGTACATGTTTTCCGTTCGTCCAATCATGAGATAGAGAATTATCTGCTGGACTGGAATGCGCTTGCCAATTGTACGCTGGCGATCAACAGTGGCTTGAGGCCGGCTGATTTCGAGACGCAGTGTAAGAAGAGGGCATGTGATATGCTTTTCGATGTGGCCTACTGCGATGTCCTTGCCAAGCTGCAGACTAAATATGGTGATGGATTTCCCAAGCAGCCCCAAAAGCGAAGGCCGAAAGTGCATTTTGCCACCCTGGGAGATGCGGAGGCCTTCTTGATTGGCGCTAATCGCAATGATAATGATTATGTTTGGTACAAGAAGCGAAGTGCGGTGTGTAGGCGAATTTTCAAGCCGGACTACTTGAAGAATCTGCTCGGGAGGTCAGTGCAGAAGTTTAAAGGTTTTCTCGCGTCAGGTAAGTGGAAGAAAGAGTTTCCTGGCAAGGAGATTTTCGAGTTCGTTATGCAGAACGTTTATCATGGGACACCAAGCCTTGACGACATGGTAAAGTCAATTGGCGAATATCAGGCAGCTCGAATGAAGATACCGAAAGATTTACAGACATTCGTGGCAGAGTTGAGTCGGCGAAAGACTGCTGGTTTGTTGTAAATGAAGGAGATAGTGCGATATGCTTTTGAAATTCAATCGCAAGAACGTAGGCCCGATGGAAGACAAGGAGCTTGTCTTCGCGCCGCATGTCAATGTATTCACGGGCGACAACAGTCTTGGCAAGTCCTTTCTGCTGGATTTGCTGTGGTTTGGCCTTACCCGAGTTTGGCCTGCAGACTTGAATCGTCGTTTGTCGCAGGGATTTCCGGCGCGTCCGAGGGACATCTGGGCGAAGGATGCGATGCTTGAGTATGTTTTTCGTCCGGCGGGCAAGGTGAAAACCAATAAAGCGACTTTTTCGTATGACAAGGAACGCGCCCAGTGGAAGGCCAGGAGGGGCAAAAAGCACAAAGCCGGTCTTGTTATTTATGCCATGGCCGATGGTAGTTATGCCGTTTGGGAACCCATTCAAAATTACAGTTCTGACGAACACGACAAGAAGGAGTTTGAGGCATTCGTCCTGTCGCCATCGGAGCTGTGGCCCCCTGCTCCGAAATGGGATGGTTCGACGATGACCGTGGAAAAGAGTTCATTTTGCAATGGGGTTCTCCAGGATTGGGCGAGGTGGCAAGGAAATCCGAAAAATGGGTATTTGTTTGATCTCCTGAAAATGGCCATGAAGGGTCTTGTCCCTGATGGCGACATAGTGGACTTCCCAGAATTGGAAGATGTTGGGACAACTGATGGCGACGAGCAGCCTGTTCTGCAGCTTAAATACGGGAGGGTTCTGCTTAAACATGCTTCGTCGTCAATACGACGAATGGCTTCGCTGGCATACGTACTGGTGTGGGCGGTTTCGCAGCATGTGAAGACCGCAAAGAGCCGTGGATTGCCAATAACAGATCAAATCATTATTCTTGCAGATGAAATTGAGACGCATTTGCATCCTCGTTGGCAAAGGTCGGTGATGGACGGATTGCTTAAAACCGTGAAAGCTCTTTGTACAGAGGAGAAGTTTGACAATCCAGATGTGCAGATGTTTATCTCGACCCACTCGCCGTTGGTGATGGCGGCATTGGAGGACGTGTTTTGCGGGGATCAACCCGAACTGCCATTGCCTAAAGTTGATGAAAATGCTCCCAATAGGTGGTTTGATCTTGATATTGCGCCAGAATCTGGGGGTGTGAAAATTGAAAACAGACCATTTCAGCAGAAGGGATCTGCTGAAAGTTGGTTGAAGAGCAATGCTTTTGACTTGCCAGATACGCATTCTTGTCAAGTGTCAGAGTGGATCCGAAAAGCAAACGAAATCCTTGAAGTTTATGATGGGGACGAGTCGGTTCCAGCAGAAAAAGCCCGAGAACTGGATGAGCTTTGTCGTAATTTGAGTTTGCGTAGACTGAACGATATAGACGATACCGTCTATCGCATTGATCGTTTGGCGAGAAAATACCGTGGAGGTGCGCATGGTCAGGGTTGATCGACAACGGATGGTTTCTGGTTTTTACAGGGATGTGACAAAACCAGGGCGAACATGGTTAAAGAGCCATCCCAGTCAAAGACCTGACGACAAGTGGAACCATTCCCCGTATCGGGAACTGTTCTATGAAGCATATCATGGCATTTGCGCGTATACGCTACGGCCAATTACCATTCATGATATGGAAATCGATCATTTTCATCCGGTCTCCTCACACCGTAATCAGAGTTATGTATGGAAGAATTACCGTCTTGCCTCGGGGGGCTTCAATAAGCTAAAGCGCGATAGATCTGTGGCGGATCCGTTTGCCGTACCTCCCGATGCGTGTAGACTGCATCTTAGTACTGGCGAAATCTACTTGAATCCATCGTTATCAGGGGCATGGGCCTCTTTGCTTGGCGATTCCATCAGGATACTTGACTTAAACGAGAAAACTTTGTCAGATAGCCGCGCGAGGAAGTATTCTGGTTATCTTCGGAATCACGACGTGCAAATGCTTGTCATGGAGGGTCCATACGTGGCGTGTGAAATGCTCCGACAAGGGGAGATCGCCGAAGAAGATCGTAGGAAATGCGTCGAGCTTTTGCATGGGCTTGGTTTTTCTTGGGTAGGAGTTTGACAACCGCTACGTCCAAAGCAAGTTTCCAATTGCATTTGGTGAAAATTTCCCTTATAACCTGGATTTCCGCGAAGCGTAACGATTGATGCCGCCCTAAGGCGACGCTCAAAAACTGCGTGGGTCGGGATTGAACAGAACCGCCCAGCGGTGTGGGGACAGACCCCTGCGGTCGGGACGGTTTCAGGGGCGGTGAGACTACGGCGTGGGACCGGTCCCGAACCATAGTCTCGCGGCGACCGTCCAGTGTCGTGGGGACAGACCCCTCGACGATAGGGGGACAGACCCCTGACTATTCTGGGTTTTACCGAGAAAATTTTCAAAAACGAAGCGAACGTAGGGAAAGGCTGGTTATATCGCGAAGGGTGGCGTACAGATCGGCTGCGAGACAGATAGACCTCCATAATTGCCAAAAGAGGTTGTGGTGGTATGTATTTATTCTGTTATGTCGAAGTGGTGGACATTTATATGTGGATTTGCTAGACTATGCAATCGGAACAGGTTAGAGAGTTGATGAAATTCTGAGAAGAGAGAAGCTCGTGATGAAGGAACTGTACACGCTTACACTCAAAGATTGTTCTTGGCGTTGTCTATCGGGGGTTGTGAAAACAAATCAAAAGATCGGAGAAGAGTAAAATGAAGCATCTGGCATTTGCCTTGCTGTTGTTGTCGGCGGCGGCGGTTCTGGCGGAACCGGTGAAAGTGGGGAATCCCGGATTCCCGTACAGCGTGCCCGGATCGTTCCTTTCGGTCTGCAAGCAGGAGCAGGGCAAGTACCATTTCGATACCTTCCCCGGATTGTGGATTCGCAACGTGAGCACCAGCTGGCGCGACAATTTCTGCCGGCTCGTACCGTCGGTGGGGGGCAAGGACCTCGTCGTTTCCAACTGTGCGATGCGCGAGGGCTGGTTGGAGGCGTACACCGAGAAGGGAACGATCGAGTTCGCGTTTCTGCGGCCCGACGTGATCCTCGTGCGTTCTAAGTCGCCGGAAATGCACATCCGTTTCGAATACCAGCATCCGCGCCAGAAGTATCATTTCCCCGCGACATTCGGACGGGTCGTCGACTACATGCATTTCAATGCGGACCGCATCCTGATGGATACGCGCACGGGTGTACGTGATCCGGATAAAGGCAATACCGTGCGGGTGCATCCGTCGAAGAATGGCATTGAGGTCGCGCTGCTCGACATCCATACGAGCGACTGGGACGGTGTCGAGGTGAAGGGTTCCTTCGAGGAGGCGGTCAAGACCCAGAAGGCGAGCTTCGACAGGATGTACGCTTCGCTGCCTTCCGTGCCGAAGGAGTTCGAATGGGCGCGGCACGAGGCGGCGATTCTGTTCTGGACCGCCATTGCGGGTCCGCGCGGCATGTTCAAGCGGCCGATGATGCTGATGAGCAACAACTGGATGAACAAGACCTGGAGCTGGGACCACGCGATCAACTCGCTCAGTCTCGGTTCTCGCGACCAGGACGCCGCCTGGGAGCAGTTCCGCTGCATGTTCGATTTCATGACCGTCGACGGCATGATGCCTGACATGGTCTCGGATGAGCAGATCTTCTGGCTCGCGGTCAAGCCGCCGGTACACGGCTGGGTGTTCTCGAAGCTGCGGGCGATGAAGGAGTTTTCACCGGAACGTCTGGCCCTCGCGTACGACATGATCGGCAAGTGGACCAACTGGTGGCTCACCCGCCGCGACTTCGATCACAACGGACTCTGCGAATATCTCGACGGCTGCGATTCGGGCTGGGACAACTCCACGGCGATCTGCCACAACCGCCCGCCGCTTGAAACGCCCGACCTGCAGGCGTTTCTCATCCTCCAGATGGAATGCCTCGCCGACCTCGCGAAAACGCTGGGCAAGGACCAGGAGGCGGAACAGTGGACGGCCCGTTCGAAGAAGATGCTTGACGCATTGGTGAAGATTCTCTTCGACGAGAACGGCACCCCGCGCGTGCGCCGGTTGCGCGACAACGGGTTCGACGACAAGTCGCTGTCGCTCGTGACGCGCCTTCCGCTCATTCTCGGCAAGCGCCTGCCGGAGAAGTGCCGCGCACGGATGATCGCGGACATCAAGGAGAAGGGCTTCATCACCGAATGGGGCCTCGCCTCGGAGTCCACCCAAAGCAAATTCTACCATCCGGACGGCTACTGGAAGGGTCCGATCTGGGGTCCCTCCACGCTGATCGCGGTCGAAGGCCTGCGCGCTTGCGGCGAGGATGCTTTGGCGGACGAAATCGCGCTCAAGTTCTGCAAGCTGGTCACGAAGTCGGGCTTTTCGGAGAACTTCGACGCGAAGACCGGCCATGCGCTTCGCGATCCGGCCTACACCTGGACCGCGTCTGCGTTCCTGGTCCTCGCGCACGAACTGGAAAAACGCTGATTACTTGAGAAGCTTGAAGGCGTCGGCATCGGCGTCGAAGGCAATGTCGGCGGGAACGGTGACGGAGAGACGCCCGTTCACAACCGTCGGCACGAGCGTGCGGCCCGAACCGAGGTGGACGACTTTGCTGAATTTCTCGGGATGGTCGCAGTCGATCGTGAGCGTGCGGGCGCGGTCCTTCGCCTCGTCCTTCCAAAGGCGGATCGCGTAGACCTCGCCCGCACGGCCGGCCGTGTAGGCCCAGTCTGTCGTGCGGTAGGGACTCGCCACGCGCGTGTCGTAGATTGCGGCGCCGTTCGTCTTGAGCCACTTGCCAATGCCTTCAAGCCGTTCGATCGCCGGCTTCGGAAAACATCCGTCGGGACGAGGTCCCACATTGAGCGCGAGGTTGCCGCCTTTGGCCACGATGTCGACGAGCATGTGCACGATCGTCCGCACCGACTTGTAGGTGTCGTCGAATGCGTACCCCCAACTCGTGCCGAGTGTGATGCAGCTTTCCCAGGGCACCATTACCGGCACTTTCGGGACGGTCTGTTCGGGCGTGATGAAATCCTCGCAAGGACCGCCCACCGTGCGGTCGGCGGAAATGAGCCACGGCTGGATCTTGCGCGCGGCGGCGAGAATTTCCTCCATGTGCACGTTCTGGCCGTTTTGCGGACGTACCTGACCGCCGTCCAGCCAAAGGACGTCGATCTTGCCGTAGTTGCCGACCAGCTCGAGGAGCTGGTTTCGCGTGTAGGTGCGGAAACGATTCCACCGCGTCGTGTCCTTGCGCCAGTTATAGGAGGGGTTGCGCGTCGTCTTGATGCCGATGCCGCAGTTGTCCCAATAGTCGGGATGGTGCCAGTCGGGCTTCGAGAAGTAGCAGGAGATGCCGAGCCCCTCGGCGCGGAAGGCGTCGAAGACATGGCGCACGATGTCCGCCCGCGCGTTCGTGGCGAAGGGGCAGGAGGGGTTCGTCGTCTTGAAATCGGAGAACTTCGTATCCCACAGGCAGAAGCCGTCATGGTGCTTTGTCGTGAAGATGAGGTACTTGCAGCCCGCCGCCTTTGCCACCTTCGCCCAGTCGGCTGCGTTGATGCGCACGGGATTGAACGAGCGGATGAGGTCGAGGTAGCGGCGCTTGAAGTCGTCGCCCTGCGCCCACTCCACGCGCTTGCGCGACCAGGAGGCATCCTGATCGCTGAGCGACCACGATTCCATCATGCCGAGTTCGGAATAGAGCCCCATGCACATCATCAGGCCGAACTTCTGGTCCTTGAACCATTCCAGATGCTCGATGACCGCCGGCTCCTTCGGCGCCACATAGTTTTTGGGCGTGTGGGTATGAACGCCCTGAACGACACCGTCGCCGCCGTAACAGGCCATCAGCGCAGAGACCAGCACCGCACCCGCCGCAAAAACGCCCTGCCGCCCCCGCACGAGCAGCCCGCCAAAAGATGGAATTGTATTTTTCATGCCAATATACTAGCACAGCCCCTTCGGGTCTGTAAAGGAGAAATGCCCTGGAGTTTATCCTTTTTGGGCTCTTCGTGCATAGTTGTGGGTTTGTCTCGTAGTGAAATCTGCGTACTTCATACAGCCATGAAGGGTGAAAAACGCCCCATACTTATACCGAAGCCCTCGAAAAAACGTCGGTGATGGTTGCAATTCCTAAGAGAAAATGGTAATATATGGCGAATTGAAAAATTTTGAATTGAAATCAAAATATCTCAGGAGGTCTCGATGGCTTATATCAAGAGGTTCATGGACCGTCAGCTTATGCGAGCTGTTGACGCTTGTAGCGCGGTACTGGTGACTGGTCCGCGGCAGGTCGGCAAGTCAACGATGATTGCTCAGAATCTGCCCGGAAGAAACTATGTGACTTTGGACGATCCATTCGTCGAAGAGCAGGCGAAGACAGATTCGCGCATGTTCATGCAGCTCAATCCGCCGCCGGTTACGATTGACGAGATTCAGCATGCCCCAGTTCTCTTTCGATTCATTAAACAGGCAATTGACAAGAATCGCAGCCACAAGGGGTTGTTCTGCATGTCTGGGTCACAGCCTTATCAGCTTATGCAGGGCGTGAGCGAATCGCTTTCGGGACGCGTGCGAATCCTTGAACTGAATGGGCTCTCGCTACGCGAAATACAGGGCGATTCCTTTGATGCGCGGTTTTTGCCGACGGACGAATATGTCGTCGCCCGTTCCCGAACGGCGAAGGAACCACAGTCGATCTGGCACATCATCCATCGTGGTGGCTATCCTGAGCTTCAGGATCAGTCTCTGGACTGGAATGCCTATTATGCTGATTACGTCAAGACCTATCTCGAGCGGGATGTGCGGAGTCTCAAGGCTGTTCATGATTTGACGGCATTTCGGCAGTTCATGGTCGCCGTAGCTTCCCGTACGGCGCAGGTTGTCAACTATTCCAATATCGCCGATGAGATCGGTAAGGATGTCGGCACGGTGAAAAGCTGGATTTCCATTCTGGAGACGTCTGGCATCATTTATCTTCTTCAGCCGTATGCCGCATCCGAACTGAAGCGTGCGACGCGTTCGCCGAAGATCCATTTTCGAGATACGGGTCTTGTCGCCTATCTCACGCGCTGGCTTTCGCCAGAAACGTTGGCGTGCGGGGCGATGGCCGGAGCCGTGTTCGAGACTTTCGTCGTTTCGGAAATCCTCAAGAGTTTTTCCAATGCTGGACTTGAATATCGGAATTTCGTCTCGTATTATCGAGGTCACGACAAGATCTCGGTGAAAGGCGAGGGCGGAGTCGAACAGCGCGAATGTGAAATAGATCTTGTCATCGAGGAGAATGGAACGCTCTATCCTGTCGAGGTGAAGAAGGATTCATCGCCGAAGGCCAATGCGGCGGCGGCATTCACTGTTCTTGACAGGGTTAAGGGAAAGGTGCGTGGCCCGGGGGCGATTGTCTGTAATTGTGCCGCACCCATGCATTTGAGAGATAATCTGATGACCTTGCCTGTCTGGTATTTGTAATACCCATTATTTTCTGCATGCAGGGATGTAATTTCCGTTTGTTTTCGGGAAACAATAAATGATATAATGGGAGAAAATGAAAATTGGAACAACGAAGGCTGCAGCAAAATGAACTACATCCTCGCACACGATCTGGGGACGAGCGGCAACAAGGCGACGCTCTATGATGATGAAGGCCGGCGCATCGGAAGTGCACTTGTCGAATACCCGACGCATTTCTTCAACGGGTCCTGGGCGGAACAGGACCCCGAGGACTGGTGGCGCGCGGTGTGCGAGTCGTCCAAGCGGCTCCTCGCGGAAAGCGGCATCGCACCCGGCGACATCGCCGTGGTGGCGCTGAGCGGACAGATGATGGGCATGACGCCCGTCAATGCCGCCGGCGAGGCGTTGCGTCCTTCCCTGCTCTACTGCGACCAGCGGGCGGTCACAGAGGCGGCCGCGCTGGAGTCGCGCCTTGGGCTCGCGCGTTTCTACGGCATTGTCGGCCATCGCATCAGCGCGTCCTACACGCTTGAAAAGCTGATGTGGCTCAAGGCGAACGAACCCGAGGTCTATGCGCAGACGGCAATGACGCTTTGTGCGAAGGACTTCGTGAACTTCCGCCTCACCGGCCGCAGGATCACGGACTTTTCGGACGCGAGCGGTACGAACGCGTTCGACATCAACACGTTCCGCTGGAGCGACGAGGTGCTTGCCGCCGCCGAGATTCCTGCGACGCTTTTCCCCGAGGCCGTCGACTCGACGACGATCATCGGCCGTCTCACGCCCGAAGCCGCCGCGGCGACGGGACTGCTGGCGGGTACGCCTGTGGCCGCCGGCGGCGGTGATGGCAGCTGCGCGGGCGTGGGGGCGGGTTGCGTGGCACCCGGTTCCGCCTACAACTGCATGGGATCTTCGAGCTGGATTGCGCTCACCGTGAAGAAGCCGATCGTGGATGCCGAGATGCGCACGATGAACTGGGCGCACTGCGTGCCGGGCTACCTTCATCCGTCGGGGACGATGCAGACCGCCGGCTCGAGCATCAAGTGGCTCGCGGAAAACCTCTGTGCGGAAGAAGCGGCCGAAGCCGCGCGTCTGGGCTGCTCGAAGTATGCGCTCATCGACCAGAAGGCGGCCGCCGTGCCCGTGGGCGCGAACGGTGTGATGTTCCTGCCCTACATGCTGGGCGAACGGACGCCGTGGTGGAATCCCGATGCACGCGGCGTGTTCGCGGGTATGAACCTGGCGACGAAGCGCGAGGATCTGATGCGTGCCGTACTGGAAGGCGTGGCGCTCAATCTCGGTTACATCGTGGACATCTTCCGCCAGCATGTGCCGTTCGAAACGGGCCTCCGACTCATCGGCGGCGGCGCGCGCAGTTCCGTCTTCCGTCAGATGCTCGCCGATGCGACGGGGTGCACGATTCGCACGCTCAAGTCCACAGCCGATGCGACGTCGATGGGCGCCGCGATCGTGGGCGGTGTCGCGTGCGGACTCTTCCCCGGCTTCGACGTGGCCGACAAGCTGCTGGCGGTCGACGAAACCACAACGCCGATCGAGGCGAATGTCGCGTTCTACCGTCGCCGTCTCGCGACGATGATCGCGGCGTATCACGGACTTGAAAACGTTTATCAGGCATTAAAAGGAGAACAGAAATGAAGGCGATGATTGTCGAGAAGCCGGGTGTGTTCGGCGTGCGTGAAGTTCCGACCCCGGAACCGGGTCCGTACGAGGCGCTCGTGAAGGTGGATACGATGGCGCTGTGCAATGCGACCGACCGCAAGCTCGTGGAAGGACACTTCCCGGGGGTGGACACCTATCCGCTCGCGCTCGGACATGAAACGTCCGGCACGGTGGTGAAAGTGGGTGAAAAGGTACGTGCATTCCACGAAGGACAGAAGGCGATCGGCGGCCTCGTGGGCGCTTTGGGCGACACGGGCGTGTCGAGCGGCTGGGGTGGCTTTTCCGAGTATGTGATCGTGCACGACCACGATGCGATGGTGGCCGACGGCGTGGCGGATGCCGAACACGGCTGGTTCGAAAGCTGCGAGATCCAGCGTCCGCTGCCGGACGACATTCCGTTCGACGAAGGTGCGCTGCTCTGCACCTGGCGTGAAGTGTACGGCGGCATCGACGATTTTTCGATCAAGCCGGGGCAGAAAGTGCTCGTCTACGGGGCGGGTCCGGTGGGACTGACCTTCGTGAAGTTCATGAAGCTGCTCGGCGTCGCCTGGGTGGGGCTGGTGGATCCGCTGGCCAACAAGCGTGCGCTCGCCTTGAAGATGGGCGCCGACGCGGTGTTCGCGCCGGATGCGGTGGACGTGGCGCCGGGTTCGCTCGACTGCGTGGTCGATGCGGTGGGCAATGAGGCGATCGTCAATGCCGCGCTGCCGTTCATCAAGCTGGGCGGCACGGTGGGCGTGTATGGCGTCATCTCGCAGCCGACGCTCACGATCCAGAAGGCGAAGGGTCCGTACAACTTCAATCTCATCGTGCATCAGTGGCCCACGCGTGCGCGCGAGTGCGCGGCGCTCGAACCGATCTGCGCATGGATTCGCGCGGGCAAGCTGGCGGCGTCCGAATTCGTGACGCATCGCTTCAACATCACGGAACTCGACAAGGCGCTGGCAGCCGTCAAGGCGGGCGAAGCGCTCAAGATCCTCATGAGGTGGTAAGATGAAAAGGCATTTGGGAACATTCATTGGCGGCATGACCGCCGGTGCGCTCTCGTTCGGCGTGTGGCCGGAGATGTGGAAGAGCTACGGCATCATGGGCGGCTTTTTGACGGCGACGTTCGTGATCGGCATCACCTGGTTCATGAACCACTGGATCGGCGTCATCGAGAATCCGGACGGCAAGCTCTGGGTGGACCAGGGACTGCCGATTTTCGGCGCGGGCGTCGCGTGGGGCGTGGTCCGTTTCTGGCCGGTGGATGGCGGACTCGACTATGCGCTCGGCGCGCTCGCGAAAGTGTGGCCGACGCTCGTGTGCTGTCTGATCGGCGGCGCGCTGGCGGGAATCGCCGCGCATTTTGTGAAGCAGGTTGCGCCGGGTTGGAAGTCGACGGAGGAGGAACAGAAATGACCGAATTCCTCTCGACCTATTCCGAGGTGCTCGGGATGACGCCGGCTTCGGTGGTGACTTCCATCTTCGGCGCGTTCCTCGCGACCTTTGCGGTGATCATGTGCTGGCCGAAACTCGTTGAGAAGTTCGGCCCGATCGGCGGCATCCTGTCGGCAGCCTTCCTCATCGGCACGTTCTGGCTCTTCAACCACAAGCTCCCGGGCTGGGGCATCAACCCCGACCAGATCGCGGGTCCGGATGGCTTCCCGATGCAGTTCGGCTGCATCAACCAGGCCTTCCACGCGAGCTGTCCGTGGGTCGACATGGGCAGTGCCATCTTCTGCGGCTTCTGGGTGCACTGCCTCGTGGGCACGGCGAAAGGACAGCGCCTGGCGGCGGTGAAGGAGAGTCTGCCGCGCATCTTCTGGGCCCTCCTCGGCGGCATCGTCGGCGGCGCCCTCACGGGCCTCGTCGGTTTTTCCGGCGCCCAGCTTTTCGGTTGACCCTCCTTGCTGATTTCCCTCGTTTGCCCGTCTGCCGCAAGGGGGAAATTATGGTATAATAGGCATATGAAACCGATCACCACCAGTGTCTATACTTTTTCAAACCTCGTCGAAGGTGGTTTTGTCTATGTCGACAAGACTGCGATTCTGCGCGAGTTGATTCGCCCGGCCTTCGCCCAGTACTTCTGCGCGCGGCCGAGGCGGTTCGGGAAGTCGCTGGCGATCTCGACCTTTCAGTGCATCTTCGAGGGACGGCGCGAGCTCTTCAAGGGCCTTGCCATCGACAGCAGCGACTACGAGTGGACGACTTATCCCGTGCTGCGGCTCGACATGGGCTCGTGCCAGGCCGACACGGTCGAGCTTTTCTGGGACAAGCTGAAGACGCGCCTGGAAGCAGAAGCGGCACGCAATGGCGTGGACTACCCTGTGGGGAAAAATGTTTCGGATGCATTCTCCATTCTCATCGAACGTTTTGCCGCAAAGTCGGCCACCAAGAAGATGGTCCTTCTGCTGGACGAGTACGACAAGCCGCTTCTCGGACATCTCGGCACGCCGGAGGTGACGAAGTTCAAGAACGCGCTCAAGGAGTTCTACTCCGTCGTCAAGACCCAGGAGTGCTTCCAGCGCTTTGCGTTCATGACGGGCGTCAGCAAGTTCTCGAAGGTGTCGATCTTCTCCGACCTCAACAACCTCACCGACATCACGATGGACGCGCGCTACGCGACCTTGTTCGGCTACACGCGCGAGGAGGTGCGCGCCAACTTCCCCGAGCACCTCGCCGCGCTCGCTGCCGCGAACGACCTGACGGCCGATGCGGCGTTCGCGAAGCTGGAATACATGTACGACGGGTTCAAGTTCGAGGAAGGCGCCGAACGGGTGTTCAACCCGGTCTCGGTCGGCAAGTGCCTGGTGTCGAAGAAGTTCAAGAACTACTGGTTCGAGACGGGCACGCCGACGTTCCTCGTCGACCTGTTCAAACGCAATCCGCCGGAGGAGGGAAGAGCGTGGGAGGTCGACGGGGACCAGCTGGGGATGTCGTTCGAACCCGAACACGTGTGGATGCTGCCGCTCATGTACTATACGGGATATTTGACGATCAAGAGTGCGGAACTGCAGGGCGACACGACGGTCTATTCGCTGGACTATCCGAACCGCGAGGTCTCGGATTCGATGAACAAGTTCCTCGTGCTGGGACTTTCTGAACTGCCGGACGATCAGTTCAGTCCGCTGTTCAGCAAGATCGTCAAGGCGCTTCAGGCCGGCGAGGTGGACGAGGTGATGGAGGGGCTCAAATGTTTCTTCGAGAACATCCCCTACGATCTGCACGTGAAGTACGAGAGGTACTACCAGTCGCTCTTCGTGGCGATCTTTCTGATGCTGAAGGCGCGCGTCTCGTCGGAGGTGACGACGGCGCGGGGCCGCATCGACGCCGTCGTCGAGACGGCGAAGTTCGTCTACGTCTTCGAGTTCAAGATCCGCGGGACAAGCGAGGAGGCGCTCGCGCAGATCGACGAAAAGGGCTACGCGGCTCGCTTCGCCGCCGATCCGCGCAAGCTCCTCAAGATCGGCTGCGCTTTCGACTGGGACGCGCGCAACCTCGGCAAGTGGCTTGTCGGCTAGGGAGCGTCCGAGTTTTTCACAATCGGGCAGGTTCCCAGAAACTTCCCCGAAAAGCAATGCTAAATGGTATCCCTCAAATCACGAACGGGATGCTCGTGAGGAAATTTTAAATGATGTTGCAAAAAGTACTGGCGATTGCCGGAAGCGTGCTGGCTCTTGCAGGAGGCGTACGGGCGGAGACTTCGGCTGCGTCGGCGTGGTCGGTTGGGCCTTCGGGCGTGACGGCTTTTGAGATGCCGGTTGGCGGCGGACGGCGCAATGTGATCGACCGGGGACGGTTCCTCGGGCGTTTCAGCGTGAAGTACCGGGTGGCGGATGCGGCGCGGCATTTCGACAACCACCGCACGCCTGGGCGGATCGAGTCTCAGGATGCCCGGTCCGCCGTGCTGGCGTGGCGGGTGGACGAGGCGCTGACCGTGCGCGAGACGTTTGCGCTTGCGGATGGAGGACTCAAGTGGGGCCTTGCGTTGCGCAACACGGGGACAGTCCCCATGCGCGTGACGGATCTCGCCTTCCGCCTGCCGTTGTGCGGCATCGACAAGAAGCTTCCCGCACGGCAGAACCTCTCCTACCATGCATCGATCAACCTCTCCGCATCGTACCTCTTCTGGGCGCCGTTCGACGGAGCCGGGGCGTGTCCGCTTCTGATGCCGACGGGAACGACTCGAATCGAGTACATGGACTACGATGAATGGTACTTCATCCATTCCGAAACCTCTGTGCCGCGCGAGACCGACACCTGGCCGTTCCCGTCTTCGTCCGTCGAACTCAAGCCCGGCGAGAGCGTGGATTACGGTTTCACGCTTGCGAGTGCGGCGAACCGCGAGGCCGTTGAACAGGCGATCTTCGACCGTGGCGGCGTGAATTTCAGGTCTGCGCCCGGCATGGTGGTGCCGCGCGGCGAAACGGTCAAGTTCGCGGTGCGGACGAAAGGCGGCATCGCGTCGCTGAAGGGCGGCACGGGCGCGGCGGTGAAGTTTCCGGCGGCGGGTGGACGCGACGGTTTCCAGATCGGCGAGGTCCGCTTCGACCGGCTGGGCGAGCAGGCCCTTGACCTCCGTTGGGGCGGCGACCGGCGGATGATGGTGCATTTCTTCGTCATCGACGACTTGGAGAACGTGATCAAAAAGAGAGCCGCCTTCATCGTGAAGCACCAGCAGCACCGCGACCCGACGAAATGGTATGACGGACTCTACAGCGTGTATGACCGGGCGAAGGGGAAACTCTATTCGCCCGATGCGCGCGGCGACTTCGCGTCCCATCCGTTTGTGGTGGGCGGATCGGACGATCCCTCGAACTGCAAGCCGCTCTATGTGAGCGAGAAGAACGTCGTCTATCCCGAGGCGGACGAGATTGCATCGCTCGAATACTACGAACGCAACTTCGTGTGGGGCAAGCTGCAGCGCACCGACAAGGAAAGTCCCTATCCCTACGGCATCTACGGCAGCGACAACTGGCACGAGAACCGCAGCGGCAAGAGGGGCGACTACAACTCCGGCGGTTCGGGACGCGAGCGGATGTGGCGCACGTTCGACTACGTGACGCACATTGCGCTCTACTACAACCTCCATCGCATCGCGAAGTTGAATCCGTCGCTCGTGAAGTATCTGGATGCGGCGGGCTACCTTGAGCGCGCGTACCGTACGGCGATGGCGTTTTTCGAAGTGCCGTACAACATCCGCATGGGCAACCAGTGGGCGTTTCACGGCTGGTGCGACTGGGCGTACAAGCAGGGGAATTTCCACGAGCGCTACATCCTCGACGTGATCGCCGCGCTGGAGGCGAGTGGACGCCAGCCGGAGGCGGACCGTCTGCGGCGCGAGTGGGAGAAGAAGGTCGCGTACATGGTCTATGAGGATCCGTGGCCGTTTGGCAGCGAGATGTTCGTGGACCGTACGGCGTTCGAGTCGTCCTACTATGTGGGCGAGTACGCGTTCACCCGCACGATGGTGCCGGCCGAGAGACTTTGGTTCGACAAGAACAGCTTGAAATGGCATTCGTACACGTCGTATCCCGAGTCCGCACGGCGGACATTCCTGGCGAATCAGCTGGCGGCGAACCTCGCGATGCGCGGCACGCTCGAACCGGATTATTGGCACTGCGGCTCGCCGTGGAACTGGGGACGCGGCGTGGGCACGCTC
Organism: Kiritimatiellia bacterium; assembly: GCA_024405255.1. Next base: position 3,842 of record JAKSOY010000004.1, on the reverse strand, counting down.
GACTACATGGCGCAGATGGGGGGTGTGGCGCTTCTCGACTATGCGACGCGCTTCGCAGAGTATCCGGCGGATTGCGTGCGCTACGGCTACAACTCGTGGCTGTCCTCGTGGTCGCTCATCGCGGAGAGCGGCGCGGCGGGGTGGAAGTTCGCGGTTGTCCCGAACGGGGCGACGTACTTCCCGCAGCTGCGGTCGAAGCGTGGTCCGTGGCCGTGGGACGGCGAAATCGACCACGGGTTCACGGGCGGGCTGCACGGTGCGGGGTGCTACATTGTCGACGATCCGATTTTCGGGGAGATTGCCTACGGCGGGCGGCTTTCGTCCGATGCGACGGCGTGGCGCGTGGTGCCGTGGGATGGTGTGCGGCGGTACCTCGCGATTCCGCAGGCGAACCGTTTCGAGATGAAGCTCGGCGAGAACGGCTGGGCGCGAAACACCGAGGTCGAGGTTGCACGCGACTTGAGCCGCATCGCCTTCACGCTCGAGCGGCGTACGCAGGCACCGTGCGAACGCCTGACGCTCGTCAATCTGCCCGTAGGCGATTACGTGGTGGTCTGCGATGGCAAGCAGGCGGCGGCCTTTGGGGCGGACGGCAAGCGGGTGGAAGTGTCCGTTCCGCTGAAGGGAAGAAATGCGGCGACAACCCGGATCGAAGTTCGAAAGGACAACTAGCGATACATCGCCAATCTGCTTCACGGTCGGGCATAATAACACCGTTCCCCAAGGGTGTTGTAGGATTTGCGCATTTGAACATTCCAACATTTGATCGTTCCGAAGAGTTTTGCAAACGCATTAGGTGATAATATGGTATAATAGGCGCATGAAACCGATCACCACCAGTGTCTATACCTTTTCAAATCTCGTCGGAGGCGGTTTTGTCTATGTCGACAAGACCGCGATTCTGCGCGAGTTGATCCGCCCGGCGTTCGCCCAGTACTTCTGCGCGCGGCCGCGGCGGTTCGGGAAGTCGCTGGCGATCTCGACCTTGCAGTGCATCTTCGAGGGGCGGCGCGAGCTCTTTAAGGGACTCGCCATCGACAGTAGCGACTACGAGTGGACGACCTATCCCGTGCTGCGGCTCGACATGGGCTCGTGCCAGGCCGACACGGTCGAGGGGTTCTGGAGGAAGGTTCGAGGGCTTCTCATCAGCGAATCAGAACGCACGGGAATTCCTCTTCGTACGGACATGCCTGTTTCTGAACAGTTCAAATTTCTGATACAGGATCTCGCACAGGCGTCGAAGGTCAACGAAAACCATGAGGACAAGAAGATGGTCCTTCTGCTGGACGAGTACGACAAGCCGCTTCTCGGACATCTCGGCACGCCGGAGGTGACGAAGTTCAAGAACGCGCTCAAGGAGTTCTACTCCGTCGTCAAGACCCAGGAGTGCTTCCAGCGCTTCGCGTTCATGACGGGCGTCAGCAAGTTCTCGAAGGTGTCGATCTTCTCCGACCTCAACAACCTCACCGACATCACGATGGACGCGCGCTACGCGACCTTGTTCGGCTACACGCGCGAGGAGGTGCGCGCCAACTTCCCCGAGCACCTCGCCGCGCTCGCTGCCGCGAACGACCTGACGGCCGATGCGGCGTTCGCGAAGCTGGAATACATGTACGACGGGTTCAAGTTCGAGGAAGGCGCCGAACGGGTGTTCAACCCGGTCTCGGTCGGCAAGTGCCTGGTGTCACAGAAGTTCAAGAACTACTGGTTCGAGACGGGCACGCCGACATTCCTCATCAATCTGATCAAGGAGGATCCGGTTCTGGATGCGCCGCTGCGTATTTCGGACACGTTCCTTTCGGCCTCGTTCGAGCCGGAGCAGGTCGGGATGATGCCGCTTATGTACTACACGGGCTACTTGACGATCAAGGAGACCGAGCACGACGGCGAGGAAACGACCTATACGCTGGGCTATCCGAACCGCGAGGTTTCGGACTCGATGAACAAGTATCTCTCGCTCGGACTTTCCTGCATTCCCAGCAATCATTTCAGCTCCATCTGCGACCAGCTCTACGTCGGACTGAAGTCCGGCGAGGTGGACGAGGTGATGGAGGGGCTCAAATGCTTCTTCGAGAACATCCCCTACGATCTGCACGTGAAGTACGAGAGGTACTACCAGTCGCTCTTCGTGGCGATCTTTCTGATGCTGAAGGCGCGCGTCTCGTCGGAGGTGACGACGGCGCGGGGCCGCATCGACGCCGTCGTCGAGACGGCGAAGTTCGTCTACGTCTTCGAGTTCAAGATCCGCGGGACAAGCGAGGAGGCGCTCGCGCAGATCGACGAAAAGGGCTACGCGGCTCGCTTCGCCGCCGATCCGCGCAAGCTCCTCAAGATCGGCTGCGCTTTCGACTGGGACGCGCGCAACCTCGGCAAGTGGCTTGTGAGCTAGAGCGTATTTGTACGATTTCGAACGACGCAAACGGCAAGTGCGTATCCAAAGGACATTAAGGAGGTAGACAAGACATGAGAAACAGGATTTTGAGAATCGCCGTTACGGCGGCGACAGTCATGGCCGGATGCGACCTGTTGGCCGCGCCGTACCGGTTCGCGATTTCCGCCGACCGGGCGGATTGCCGCTACGCGCTTGGCGCGGAAGCGACGTTCACCGTGAAGTGCTTCGATCTCGCGAAGGGTGGGAAAAAGGCCGGCGGCGAAGTGGAGATCCAGTTGGACGACTTCGGCAGCGACGTGCGGGTGAAGCGCAGGGTCGATCCGACGAAAGAGAACCCGATCATCGTTCGCGGCAAGCTGGATCGTCCGGGCTTCCTGCGCGTCGTGGCGCGGAATCCCGCGGTCGGGCCGACGCTCTTCAGCGAGGGACGGGGAAATGAAGTGTACGCGGTCGGCTATGCGCCGGAGAAGATCGTGCAGAGCGTACCGCGTCCGGCGGACTTCGTCTCGTACTGGCGTGGCGAGCAGGCGCGGCTCGAGCGTGAGGTACCGCTTGATCCGAAAATCGAGAAGGTCGAGTCGCGTTCGCAGGGGGCGTTCAACTTCTACCTGATCAGCTTCGCGACCTTCCACGGCAAGCGTGTCTACGGTGCGCTGACCGAACCGAAGGCGCCCGGGAAGTATCCGTTCCTCTTCACGGTTCCGGGTGCAGGCCCGTCCTGGCCCATCGGTTCCATGCCGCAGGAAGCGGGGATGATCAGGGCCGTGATCAACATCCATCCCGAGCCTGTGCCGCAGGACAAAAAGGCTGCGGCGAAGACCTATCCGGGCGGAGAGTATCCGATCTGGGGCATTCAGCAGAGCCGTGAGGACTACTTCTTCCACGACATCTGGCTGGGCATCGACCGGGCGGTGACGTATCTCGTCAAGCGCGACAACGTCGACCGGACGCAAGTCCTCTACTCGGGCGGCAGCCAGGGTGGCGGATCGGGCTTCGCGCTCATGGCGCTCAACAGCTCCTTCACGCGTGGTTTCGTGGGGATTGCGGCGATTACCGACCTCAACGGTTGCGAGATCGGCCGCATTTCCGGCTGGCCACGGATCTTGGAGCGCACGAAGATGGCGGATGCCGCGCGGAAGAATGCGCCGTATTTCGACGGGGCGAATTTCGCCTCGATGATCACCATTCCGATTCGCATGAGCGCGGGATTGGCGGATACGTGCTGTCCGCCGCATGCCGTCTATTCGGGCTTCAACGCGCTCGCCTCGAAAGACAAGGCGATTCTCGTGAGTCCGGGCGTGGGACATTGGACGCCGCCGGCAAAGATGAAGCAGATCGACGCCTGGCTGCGGGCAGGAACCCGCAAGTAGGCGAAGATCCCGTGCGAGATAGACGCCGCCATCGGTTGATTCCGCCTCGTCACTGAACGTCCTTGACTGCGGAACGGGGA
>JAKSOY010000399.1 GCA_024405255.1 Kiritimatiellia bacterium | reverse complement strand
TGGGGCCGATGTCGGACGAGGCGAACGCCGCGTTCGAGAAGCGCTGGAACGCGGTCGCGGACTATCCTGCGCCCGAGATCCTCGACTGGCTCAAGAAGGCTTCGCCGATCATCTCGGAACAGGTGCGGCTCAAGGCGGCGATCGATACGGCGATGGTTGCCTGCGACGATGCGCTTCGCGAGGCCGCGTACGCGCAGGCCTTTGGCGACGCCGCAGCCGAGCGCGAGCAGATCCGCGCGTATGCGGAGAGCCTAACGGTGATGAAAACGGCACAGGCGCGGATGAACGCGTTACAGAAGGAACTGGACGCGCTTGGCGAGATGCCCGATCCGGACAAACTGAGGAATGGCCGGTCGATTCGCCGCCGTCAGGCGCGCGCGACGGTCGACGAGGTCGTGCTGGGCAAGAAAAAGGCGAATGTGAACGACGAGAAGGAGGATTATTTCGTCCTTACGCGTGTCTATAGCAAAGCGGGTGCCTTTCAGTCGCAAGTGAAAGACCCGGTTGCGAACCTGTCCTGGCCAAGTAAATATGCGTTTATGTCCCCATATTTCGAATTGGCCAAGCAGTCGGAGTCGTCCGCTGCAAGGCGGACAATGAAATCCGACTCTAAGTATCAGCGAATTGCCGATCCTACGAAGGACAGCAACCGTCTCGATGGGACTCGGGCCGGGATTGGGAGGCCTGTCGGTTCGATTGTCGAATATGAGTCGAAGGTCGCCGATTTTTCCGCAGAGGGGCGGTTGGTCTGGCACGTGACGGACGGTGGAGGAAAGGAACTCGATCGCCGTGGAGCGTCCTACCGAATTTCCTGGGGCGTGCCGACGACGGTCGTCCACGCCAAGGCGGATACGACCTTCAGCGGCTTGGGGGACTCGATCGCCAAGGCTGTCAAGAAAATGAAACAGAAGAATGGAAAGACGCCAGAGCCGCAAAAGGTGGTCAAGAAGCGCGAGCCGCAAGAGTCCGACGGGAAGGTCGAGATCGTTCTTCGCGTGGACGGTGAGGTGCAAAGGGCCAGTCTTGAGGACCGCTTGCCGAAAGGTGACCGCGTGAACGCCACCTTCGGCCTTGGAGCCTTCGGGAGGCTTGGCGTGCACGCGATACATAAAGATAAAGGCACCGATGCGAAGCGAACGGTGGATCTTGGCGGCGCGGATTCCGGACGTGACATCAAATTGATTGCGGATTGGGGTGAGGGAGAGAACGGCCCACGGACCTTGTCACTCGATTTAGGTACCGTCTTCGCGGGCGAGAGCGCGGGGCTGATGAACAAGACCGTCTACTTCGAATACGAGGCGCGGAAGATGACGCCCGACGAGGCCGCGACGGAGGCGAACATTCTCGATGCCAAGTTCCGCGAAATCGTGAAAGGCGGACCGCATGCTGGAAGTGTTCCCGGCGAATTGACCGCAGACGATGATTTCCCCGAGGTCGAGGATGCGTCCGACACGCCCGAGGCGAAGGCCGAGCGCATTGCGTTCCATCGGCAGAATATTGCGTTCATCGAAGGGACGATCGCGCGCCTCCAGAAGGAACTCGCCGGAGAGAAGGATTCGTCGCGCCGTGCGGCGCTCGAGTGGCAGATCGTCTGCGAGCGGAGCAATATCATCTACGAGCAGGACCGCATCCGTGCCGAGGAGACGGGTACGTTCTCCGCATCCCGCACGCCGTTCGACGAGATGTGCCAGATCCAGCAGCGCGAGAACACGCTGCGGCAGATCCAGGAGGCCGAACGACTGAACCGGCTCTACGACCTTGTGGACAATCTGCGGTCGAAGCAGTCGCTCCGTGAACGCGATGCGACGGACAAGATCGTGGAGCAGCTGCTCGTGGAAGACCCGATGAACGCGGCGAAGTGGAGCCAGCTGGCGAATGCGCTCTGGAAGAAGGAACTCGGTGCGCGTGAAGGGGCGATCGCGAAGGCCGACGATGCCATTGCGCGCGTAGACGAGCAGGAAGGATACTTCCGCCTTGGCTGCGATTCGGCGATGCTGCTGCTCGGTGGTGCGGGTGCGCCGCGTGTCCTCATGCTCGCCTACCAGATGGAGAAGGGCTATCTTGACGACGGCGTGGTGGGCGCGGCGAAGGGTGCGGTGTGTTTCTATTCGGATGCGATCGACATCGCCTGGAGCGCCTACGACGGCTACAAGACGGGTGGTCTTGAGGGTGCGCTGAAGGAAGGCGCGATGTCGTATGTCATGAACAAGGGGATGCCGTACCTCATGAAGAAGGCTAACGGTTGGGCGGCGAAGAAAACGGCGACCCAAACCAAAGCCAAAGTCTCCGCCGACGTGAAGTCGTACGACCTTGAGGTCAAGAGGGCGAAGGACGAGATCAGCGAGTTCGTCCGGGCGCAGAACGCCTTCAACCAAGCCCAGCTTGAGCACATGACGGACGCGCAGCTCACGAAGATCAAGAGCGATCTCACGGTGGCGACGGCCCGCGTGAACGCGAACCCCACGGCGAAGGCGTGCCTCAAGTACGACACGGCGTACAAAAAGGTGGGTGAAGCGTTCGACGGTACCCTCGGCAAGATCCACGAGACGATCAAGACGAAGTTCTACGCCGACATGAAGGCGAAGGGCTTCAATGATCAGGAGATCATGCAGTTCCGCAACGCCTCGAGCAAGGGCACGGTGGGCATGGACGCGGACTGGGGCCTGAAGGAAACTCCCGGCATGAAAATCACGAGGAACGGCAAGCATGTCTCGCTTTCCGAATGGCAGCGGGAGGCGACGGAAAGCTGGAA
>JAKSOY010000398.1 GCA_024405255.1 Kiritimatiellia bacterium | reverse complement strand
ATGCTGATCCTCAGCGCCATGCACGACACGTCCGTCAAGGTCGTCGGGCTCAACCAGGGCGCGGACGACTACCTGACCAAGCCGTTCTCGATGGACGAGCTCGTCGCGCGCGTCAACGCCCTCCTGCGCCGCCGCACCGGCACCGGAAACGAGGCGCCGCTCGTCTTCCGCGACCTGACGCTCGATCCCGTCCGGCACACGGTCCGGCGGGGAAACCGCAAGCTCGACCTGACGGCGATCGAATACCAGCTGATCGAATACCTGCTGCGGAATCCCGGACGCATCGTCTCGGCGAGGACCATCCTGAACCGGATCTGGGACTATCGCGCGTCCGTGGACAAGAATCTCGTCGAAGTCCGAATCTGCGGGCTCCGCAAGAAGCTCAACGTGGGGAACGAACGCGATCTCATCACCAACGTGCGGGGGCTCGGGTATGTGCTCAAGTGACGCGAATCCGGACACGTCGCTCCTGCACACCATCAACTTCCGCGCCATCCCGGTGCTCGTCGCCGCGCTCCTCGTCGTCACGGCCGTTCCCGTCATGCTCGGCCACTGGGCGCTGGCCGCGAAACTCGGTCCCGAACACGCCCGCGAGGTCTACGAGACGTATTACTGGATCTCCATCTGCACCGGCGTCTCGGTCGGGCTCGCGCTTCTCGCCGGATCGCTGACGTACTGGCTCATCGCACGCTCCATCACGACCCCGCTCACGGACATGGCCGAGCGCGCTGACGACCTCGTCCGCTCCAGCGGCACAACCCGCTTCGACGAGACCAGCCCGATCCGCGAAATCCGAAAGATCTCCGCCTCGTTCAACGGCCTCTTCGAGGCGCAGGAGCGTCGCGTCCAGGAGCTGACCGGGCTCGTCCACGCGATCATGCACGACATCCGCACGCCGCTCTCGCACATGCGGAACGCGGCGGACTCCGTGCTCAACGGTCCCGGCGGCAACACGGATGCGGCGCTGACGATGATCGAGTCCTGCGACACCGTCAGCGACATCATCGGCGCCAACGCCGAAATCACCCTGCACTACAACCGCTGCGACACGACCCCCGCCTCCGAGCAGGACTTCACCGCAATCATCAGGACGGGGCTCGACATCTTCTCGACGATTGCGGAGACAAAGGGCGTCCGGCTCGACGTCACCCTTCCGGACGAGCCGATCGTCGTCCCGGCGCACAAGGCGAAGCTCCAGAGCCTCGTCAGCAACCTCCTCGAGAACGCCCTGAAGTTCACGCCGCGCGGCGGCACGATCACCGTCGCCGCGGGGAAAACGGATTCAGGCGTCAACCTGACGGTGTCCGACACGGGATGCGGGATTTCGGAAAGCGATCTCCCCCACATCTACGAACGCTTCTACCGCGCCGACTCGAGCCGGCACGAACCGGGATCCGGACTCGGGCTTTCCCTCGTCCATTCGATCGTCACATTCTACAACGGCACGATCCGGTGCGATTCGGTTCCGAGCAGGGGGACGACGTTCGCCGTCATGCTGCCGCTCGTCAGAAAAGACCGCTGACCAAGAGCCGCACGGTGCCGAAACTCGCGGCGGCGAGACTGACGATATAAACAACACCCGCCAGGAACGCCCGCCCTCTCCTGCCGGACAGGAAGAGCCGAAAAACGCAATGTCCGGCAAAGAAGACGGATCCGGCGATACACGGAATGGCCAAGAGGATCATCGCATCCGCAAGGATCCTGCACTTGGCGTACACATAGCAGAATAATGCAAGCGCGACCAATACGACCGGTACGGCCGCCGCCCCAAAGAGCAGCCACATGCTATCCGACCTGAAGAACGTCCGCATGCTCATTTCGCCCCCAAGGCAACCAACACAAGACCGTAGGCGGCTGCGCCCATGCTACCAAAGTACAAGGCCATTCCGACAATCGCCGCAGCTACACGCCGTGCCTTCGCCAGCAAATACGCCTTGCGAACAGCGAAGAAAAAGCATACGGCAAAGACAGGAATGGACGTCAGGATGAACGCATCAGCCAAGACCGGATATTGCCGCGCATAGAGATAACTCAAGATAGCCAGCAGCGCGAACACCGCAGGGATCACTCCCAGCAGGACAAACAACCACAATCTATAAGATTTGCTCATCAGCTACTTGAATTATATCAAACCAAACGCACTCCGAACTGACCCATTACTCAGAAATTCCCACATATGGAAACTCATCGCCATTCCCATCCATATAGCAAGTCGACTTTCATTGTTATCCATGGTTTTCAGCAACATCTGCAGGAACCGATTTTAGATGGCACTTGTCTATAATTATTTCAACGATAAAATCTCGGTATTCTATTCCTTGATATTCCACCACCTTGCCCCTTGATTTAAATTTTATTCCCAACCCAGACTGTTTCATGTATTCTTTAATCGCATACAATCCCAAACCTTCCCCCTGCACGCCAGATGCACGAGCTCGTCGTCCCCTAAACCACCTTGTGCCCAATTTGGGCAAATCATCATCATCGACCACCACCCCCAATGAAGAAACACTAATTAATGCGCCTTTTTTTGTATGCTTAAATGTAATATCAATCTTTTTCAATTCGGCTTCCGGAGGAAGATATTTGACCGCATTGCTCAACAAATTGAGAACAACAAATTCAAATCCTTCTCTCGCCTGAAGCTGTTCAAAGAACCCTTGTTTTTCCTTTATTAAATTTACATTAGGGCAAATATCATAAAAACAATAACGATATTTGTCAAATAATTGATACACGGAAAACTCACAAAACTTCACCTTCCCAGACGTGCGA
>JAKSOY010000397.1 GCA_024405255.1 Kiritimatiellia bacterium | reverse complement strand
CTCTCGCGGCAAAGGCTCTCACCTCACCACCCTCTACCTCTCTCCGGCGGGGTGAAATCTTATGTGAGTTTTTGTCAATTTACTGCAAACCGCACGTTGGTTTTTTGTCATTTCCCGTTAAAATTACCATTGTTTTTTGTCATCGTCTTATGATATAATCTTCTTCGCAAGGAGATTTCTGATGATTTCGCGTAAAATCGAAGACAAACTTCAACTATTCCTGAAGTCAACCAGACGGTATGCCCTTTTGATTGACGGTGCGCGTCAGGTTGGCAAGACCTTCATCGTCGAGGCCTTTGGGAAAAGACACTACGAGTCTTTTATCAAAATCGATTTCATTCGAACGCCTGGCGCACTGGACCTTTTCAAGGACATCGAAGACGAATCGGACATCCTGCTACGACTATCCGCCTTCTGCGACCAACCGCTGATCAAGGGACGCACACTGATCTTCTTTGATGAGATCGAGAAATGCCCGGAGGCCGTCACCTATATCAAGTATCTCGTCCAGGAAGGCAGCTACCACTACATTCTCAGCGGATCCCTTCTCGGCATCGAACTCAAGGACATCCGATCTGTTCCCGTCGGATTCATGGACGAGATCAAGATGTATCCTCTCGACTTCTCTGAATTCGTCCACGCGCTGGGGAACCACGACGAACTTCTTGCGACCGCCGAGAAAGCTTGGCGCGAGGACAAGGCCTTGCCCAAAGTACTCCATGACAAGCTGATGCGCCTTTTCCGACTCTACCTCGTCGTCGGTGGCATGCCTGAAGCCGTCCAGACTTATCTCGACACAAAAGACATCCGTCAGGTCATCGATGTCCAGACAAGGATCCTGACTGAATACCGCCGCGACATCGCCCAATACGACACAGCAAACGCTCTGCGCATTCGCGAAGTCTTTGAGCGTCTTGCGCCGGAACTGAACGGCAAGAACAAACGCTTCTATGCAGACAGCGTGGCAGAGGTCGGACGGTTCGACCGACTCGAAGACGAGTTCGTCTGGCTCAAAGCCGCAGGTGTCGCCTTGGCCGTCTACAATGTCACGGATCCGAAAGTCCCCCTGACCTTGGCGACAAAGCCCAATTTCTTCAAGCTCTTCATGAACGACGTGGGGCTTCTCTGCGCCCAATACGCAAACGGCATCCAACTCAAGCTCCTCAGCGGTGAAACCGACATCAACTACGGGGCCGTCTTCGAAAACTTCGTCGCCCAAGAACTTACCGCCCACGGCATAGCGCCAAAATACTACAACTCCACACGACACGGCGAAGTTGACTTCATCATTGAAGACAACGGACAGGCAATCCCCCTGGAAGTCAAAAGCGGCAAACACTACGCTCGGCACTCCGCGCTATCGCATCTTCTGTCCGATCCCGAATACGATTTCCCAAAAGCCTTTGTCTTCAACGACACGGCGTGGAAAACCAAAGAGACCGTTCACTACCGGCCGATTTACATGATCGAATTTCTTCGGAAGACAGAGTTGCCCGAAACCATGATTTTCGAGGTTTAACGCCATGATCCCAACAACCGAAACTTTGCTCAAGGGACTCGCCGCCGGGAACGAGGGACGCTGGGCGCGGTTCTATCGCGACTATGCGCCGTTTCTGGAGAATACCATTCTCGGCAAGTGTCCTTCCCTCTCCTACGCCGATGTCGAGGAAATCGTCAGTGACACGCTCATCGACATCGCGAAACTGATGCCGACCTACACCTACGACAAGGCGACGAAAGGTGCCTTCCATTCCCTTCTCGCCAAAATTGCCCAGAACAAGGCCATCGACCGGTTCAAGAAAGAAAACCGTCACACCGATCTCGTCAAGGCCTTCGCCGCTGAACCGTTCACAATCTCTCGCGAGGACTGGCGGCGCGAACGCTATGCGATCGCCCTCCGGCGCGTGCTGGCGGACGAGACAATCCAGGAATCGACCAAGATCGTCTTCCGCCGCGTCGTCCAGCTCGCCGAACCCGTCGAGCACGTCGCCGCCGACTTGAACCTCACCGCGAACGCGATCTACCAGATTCGCGACCGCATGAAGAAGCGTCTCATGGATGAGGTTCAGAAACTCGAAGCCGAATTCCCCGATGGACTCTGACCTCGAGAACTTCCTCGCCTCGGCGGACGCCCTTCGCGCCACGGCTCACCTCGACGGCACAGCCCTCACGCGCGGCGAATCGTTTGACGGTCTCACCGTCATTGCCCCAATCGGACGCGGCGCGACCTGCGAAGTCTGGCGCGTCCACGACGAAGCAAACCACCGCGACCTCGCCCTCAAGATCTTCTGCCCACCGCCGAACGGGAACGTCGACGTCTTGCGCGAACGCTTTCGCGCCGAAGCCCGCATCCTCGCATCTCTCAATCATCCAAACATCGTCCGCACCTTCGGATCCGGCGAGATTCGCGGATTCCCCTACTTTACCCTCGAACTTTTGCGACCCTTGCCCGAGGGCCTGTCCCCGCGAAACATAACGACTCTCGGGCTTGATCTCTGCCGCGCGCTCAACCGGCTCCACGCGCTTGGCATCGTCCATCGCGACCTCAAGCCCGACAACATCCTCGTCGCGCCCGACGGACACTATGTTCTCGCCGACCTCGGCATTGCTGCGCTGACCGACGACAAGCTCTCCGACTTCATCCGCGGCACCGGCAACCACAATCCGACGCTTGTCGACGGACACGACCACGCGCTCGGCACACCCGGCTACGCCGCGCCCGAGCAACTGTCTGGACAGCGCGTCTCCCCCGCCGCCGACATCCACGCGCTCGGCGTTCTCTTC
>JAKSOY010000396.1 GCA_024405255.1 Kiritimatiellia bacterium | reverse complement strand
GCCCGGGCCTACAGCAGGATGTCCGTGGTTACGGTATCGAACACGAGCGCGAGCGTTCTCCGCGACTTCCCGATTCTGCTGCGGCTGTCGAGCGAGCGCGTGAGCGGTTTCAGTCCAGAGCGGATCGGCGAGGGTGGTTACGAGTTGGCGTTCGGGAGCGAGGATGGCGTCCTGCTTCATTACGAGGTCGACACCTGGAACCCAGCGGGCGAGTCGCTGGTTTGGGTGAGGCTGCACACGTTTCGTCCGGGGGAGAACACGTTCAGGATGTATTGGCGCAAGAAACGGCAGCCGACGTCTGTAAACCAGCCGGTGCGCGTCTGGAGCGAGTACGCGGGCGTCTGGCATTTGAACAATCCCGATGCGGACGGCGCCACGGTCGATTCGACAGGGCTGGGTCTCAAGGCGCGTCCGACGATTGGATCCGCGCCGACCGTTGTCGCCGACAACGGGTTTCTCGGACGCGGCATGCGCAATGGCGACAAGCTTCAGGGAATAAAGGTCGATCCTTTGCCGGCGAATGTCTTCCCCGCGGCAATTACGGTGTCGGCCTGGTGCAAGCCAGCGGCTAGTGCGTCCGCCGTTCAACGTCTTGTCTCGGCACAAGGCAGAGACGCACAGCAGGTTGAACATCCTTTGACATTTGAGCTGCAGGTTGGCAACAACAACTTGCTCTACCGCCCGAAGTATGCGATAGACGCACAGGGGAAAGCCGCAGATACCTATAGCAAAACGATCGCCGTCAGTCAAAAATACACGCAGGGTGTGTGGCATCGAATCATGGCGCAGACGACTGGCAGCGGTGAGGGACGGCTGCGGATTGACGACACCTGCCTCGCCTCTTACACGGCCAGTCAATGGCAGCAGCCGACGGTGGCGGATTGCAGGATGGGGTTCGCCACAAAGGGCGGCGAAGCAGAGACGGACGGGTATTCGTTCCAGGGTGAGTATGACGAACTTCGCCTGTCTGGACCGTTGTCGGACGAATGGGTGGCTCAGGAGTATCGCACGATCGCCGATCGTGAATTCGCGGTCTTTTCGCCGGCGGCGAAGACGCCCTGGGACAGGGGGCTGATGTTGATTCTCAAGTGAAGTGAATGAATGCGATGAGCGGCAGGCATTTTTTGTTGGCGTGCGCCCTCGTGGCGGGTGTTTCGGGATGGTGCGGAGGTGCGCCCGCGGCCGAGGGCTATGCGAGGCCGGTTCGTCCAGGCGGCGTCGGCGGGCAGGAGTTCTGGAACGGGAGGTCGGTGCAGTTTGTCTTCGCCCCGGCATTTGGATTTCCGTCCGTTAGGGGGGCGAGCGCGTACCGGTTTGAGGCGACGGACGCGAAAGGCGTCCGGCACGTCTTCACGAACGCGCTTCCGACGGCGGCGCTGTCGCCCGTCTGGAGCGACATTCCGGAGAACGGGCGGGTTTCGCTGAAGGTGGAGGCGCTTGATGCGCAGGGGAACGTCCTCTCCGTCGCAGGGAAGCGTTCGTTCTGGCGGATGGCGACATTCCACGAGGGTGCGTATCCGAAGGCGAAGCGCAGCTATGCCGAGGCCGCGCGCAAGGCCTACGACTACATCTTCGAACTGCCGTCGACGCAATTCTTCCTGAAGAACGGGAGGCCAGACCCCGCCTACGGCCTCAACGCCTATCCGTCGAAAATGCACGCGGCGCTCGTGCAGGCGATGATTCATTATGCGCGGATCCGTCCGGACCGGAAGGACGCCGCCATGAAGCTTGCCCGCACGGCGGCGGACTACCTCATTTCCGTATCGCAGCCGACGGGGACGCCGCTCGCGGGCTTTCCGCCGACCTATGATAACCCGAAGTTCGGACCGGGCCTGGGCGGAGTGGGGCCGGCAAGCCAGGGCAAGAACATGCTTCTTTACCCAGCGTCGGTCGGCAAGGCCTATCTGAAGCTCTATCAGGCGACGAACGAGGCGAAATACCGCGAGGCGGCCGAGCGCATCGGGCGCAAGTACCTCGAACTGCAGGGGGCGGACGGCACCTGGACGCTCAAGGTCGACGAGAAGACGGGCGAGCCCGTCAACGTAAACCGCGCGTTCCCGCTGGGGATCTGCGAGTTCCTGGACGTGCTTTCGTCCGTCGTCGACGACGCGCGTTACGCCGCGGCCGTCCACCGCGGACTTGAGTTCGTCCGCAGGGGGCCGATGAGGGACTGGAACTGGGAAGGCCAGTTCGAGGACGTCGAGCCCGCGGGCAAATACCGCAATCTCACGAAACATTTCGTCTGCGACATGGCGATCTATCTGCTGAAGAAGGACGCTCGGAATCCTGCGACGCGGAGCTTCGCCCGTCAGGCGGCCGATTTCTCCGAAGACCAGTTCGTCTGCTGGCAGACGCCTTGCGACGCAAAGGGCGATGGCCCTCGGACGCAGGGCGCATGGGATACGAAATATCTCGGCTGGCACTGTCCCGGCGTGCTCGAGCAGTACGAATGCTACGTGCCGATCGATGCATCGGCGGTCAAGCTGATCCGGATGTGGCGGACGATCGGCCTGGCCTGCGGCGATTCGCGTGATCTCGCCAAGGCGCGCGCGATGGCCGACGCGGTCGTGAACATGCAGCAGGAGAACGGGCGCATTCCGACGTTCTGGACGAACGAGTCGATCGCCGATCCGCGTTCGGACTGGCTGAACTGCATGATTTCGACGGCCGCTGAGCTGGACGAAATGGCGCGGATGGAGGGGAAATGACGGGAAGGGATCGTGCTGTGGGACTGACGCGCAAGGGGTTTCTCGGGTTCGGCGGGGCGTTTCTTGCGACCGGCGGGCTGGACGCGGGCGCGGCGG
>JAKSOY010000395.1 GCA_024405255.1 Kiritimatiellia bacterium | reverse complement strand
CGTTCCTTTGCCGAGAGCCAGGTCTCGCGCGTCGCCACTTTCGCCGAACGGAACTTGATCCGCGCAAAGGCCGCCTTGCTCTTGAGGACAATCTGCTCGCCCAGCTTGCCAAGCCGCATCGCAACCGTCAGCTGCGGATAGGAGATTGTCCCCGAAAGGAAATCCTGCGCGAATGAGAAGTAGCTGTCGTCCGCCCGATAGCCGCGAATGACATCATACTTGGAAATGTCGATCGCGAAGTTCTCCATCAAATAGGGTCTGGCCAGCGTCGCAACGCCGTAACGAACGTCAAACGCACGGTGACGGAGCAGGACGGCAAGCCAGTGAAGGACGCAATACCCCTCGCCGTTCAGGTCAAGGACCTTCAGCCCCCGCATGTCAAACGCATACTTGTTCGCATACCCGTCGTGCTGCTGCGTCACCGCCCACTCGCAGGCCAAGTCCTCCGATTCCGTGCAGTAAAACCCCGAACCGTAGTCGTTGGTTGTCTTACCCCCGCCGACATACGGCTTTTCAATCTTGAACTCTGACCCGTGGAACACAGTCATCGCAATTCCTCCAAGCGAGAGACATTATACACCTACGGATGTAGGGTAGTCAAGGGGCTCATATAAGAAGGCCACTGCGTGAATGCAGCGGCCTACGCCGAAAACCCAACAAAGGATCAATCACAGCCGAATGTCTCCTAATCGAACCAGCAACATCAACAGTCTTCCTTGAAATCCGCCAGCTCGTCACCGGCCCCGATGCGGAAAATCGCCAGATCGCCAAGCTTCGGCTTGACTGCAACGACATCGATGCACGTATCATCCGACAGCGATACCTCCGTATGCCGCGCACCGTTTTCGTGGGGAAATTCAGTTCTCGCATTTATCGAACCATGCCCCTGACGGACGATATGAAGAACGTCATACTGCCGCAAAAAGTTATCGTAGTGCGCATGCCCGCAGAGAACGGCCGCAAGGCGATTGTTTCGCAGCGAGGTGAAATCCCATGCGAGTCCGTTTGATTCGCCCCTACCGCGGCCGACAAAATCCTCAAGCATACGCTGCGCTTCCTTGTGTCCAAAGCGCGCACGATCGGCACTGAAGGAATTACGGAATTGCATGACCCCATTGTGCAGCCAGCAGCCCATAGGCGGTTGGAGACCGGAATGCATCAAAACGACAACGGCGAAGTCGGGGGGAACGACGAGCGCCCCGGAGAGGAACGCGAGCTGACTCGGCTTGAATCCATAGGTATGCGCCCACTCAAAACTGTCGAGGACTATGACTCGGAAATTCTTGCCGGGAACATCCCAATACCCGTAGTCGCGCCCTTCTCCCCAGACAACCTCCGCCCCATGCGCGAGAGGCGCGAAGCAATTGCCGAAATTCCTCGGGTCGTCATTCCTCCACTTGGCCACGCCATTCTCCGTAACGACATACGTAAGATCATGATTACCCACGCATTGGAAGACAGGCCTCCTCGCCTTGTCGTAAAGTTCGACCTGAGAACTCCGACGACAAAGCATTTCTTCCCGCGTCGCACCGACGAGCGCACCGTCCTTCCCGACGGTCCAGTCCGAGCCGATATCCCCGAGGTCGGCCGCAAAGTCCGCTTCAAAGATATCGCCGACGTGAAGCGCATAGGGAATGTGCATTTTTGAGGACACATCCGGCCCGTCATCGGAATCAATGGCAGGATGCCAATCGTGAAGATCTGTCGTAAGCGTAAACACGACTACCTCTTCCGAACCTTTCCACTCCTTGTAGCGCACCAACGCCGCCTCTATTTTCGACTCAAGCCAAGACGGAAAGCCCTTGCCCTGCAAAGGGACGGATGAACCCGACCGGCGAACTGCCCGTATTCCGCCAAATGCCGAAGCCACCAGCGTCGCGCCCGAGGCGGCAAGGAACTCCTTTCTCGTCACCTTGTCTCTCCTCCGACCGGCTTGCCCGGACCGCCGCGCAGGAGCTCGGCCTTGTGCATGTAGGCGCCGAGGTCGCCGACGAGAAGCCTGTGGACGTTGTCGCCGAAGTCGCGGTTCTCGTAGAAGTCCTGGAAGCCGCGCGTGTCCTGCGTGAAGACCACGAGACCCGCGCCGAGCACCTTCTCCTGCACGACGACCGTCGGATGGTCACGGTCAGCCTGCGAGCGGATCGGCGCGAACTGCTTCGCCTTGTCCCACCCGAGGAACGCCAGCTGGAACTGATGCCAGTGGTTGTTGCCCTTCTTGAACGGCTTGTCCGCGCGGTCGTACTGCTCCTCGTAGACAGCCGCTGTGTCGCCTTTGCGGCGGTCGTAGCCCGTCAGATTCGGATCGGAGACGCCGACCTCCTTGAAGAACTTCCGCGCCGCCGCGCCCGTCGGACTGCGGTCCATGATCAGCATCCCGCCGCGTTTCAGGAGCGCCTTGAGCCGCTCCCCGCAGTCGCGGAAGACGACGTCATGCGCGTTCGACGAGGTCTGCACGTGCACGATTCGCGCCGCGTCGATCGCCGCCGAGATGCGCTCCGCCGGCTCGTCGCCCAGGAAGTAGTCGACGTCGAAGAGGTTCTTCTCGGGACGCTGGATGTGCACGGTCTGCGAGTTCCACCGGTGCGCGAGGACGAGGTACTTGAGCGGACGGAAGTCGCCGAGTGCGGCGATCTCCGCGCGGTTATTCGCCGCCGGACGGATCGGAGTGCGCGAATTCGCCGCGCCCGCGGACGCAACGCCGAGATCCGTGAACGCCGGCACGCGCGTGAACGCCTCGTCGCCGATCAGGAAGATCGCGGCCTCGTCCTTCAGCACGGTGAACGCAAGTCGGTTCGTGATCGCCTG
>JAKSOY010000394.1 GCA_024405255.1 Kiritimatiellia bacterium | reverse complement strand
GCGGCGGAAGGCGCGGCTCGCGAAGGTGCCGCTGGAGGCGGAGAAGCGCGAGATCAAGCCCTGGAACAAGGACGTCAGGATGTTCGCCGTGTCGATCAAGTGCGCGGGGGCGCATCCGTCCACGGGCTGGCTCACGGTGCCGGCCGCGCCGGGGAAGTATCCGATCTCGGTCTCGTTCCACGGCTACGGGCACACGTATCCGAACAAGGGCCACGTGGTGAGTCCGATCACGGGCGACGGCAAGACGATCTGGTTCAACTTCTCGCCGCACGGCTACGAGCTCGGGCGCGAGCCGGAGTACTATGACGAGTTCTTCCGCTCGATCTGCTCGGGCGGACGCACCTTCGGCTTTGACGAGAAGCAGAACGACGATCCGGAGAACAGCTACTTCAGCGGCTACACCTACCGCATCATGCGCGCGCTCGAGTGGCTGAAGACGCTGCCCGAGTGGAACGGGAAGGACCTGTGCGTGAGCGGCGGTTCGATGGGCGGCATGCAGTCCGTCTGGGCGGCCGGACTCGACCCCGACGTCAGCGTGGCGCGCCCGTCCATCCCGTGGAACTGCGACATCGGCGGACGCGACACCCTGAAGCGCATCAAGGACCCGTGGTACATCCACGAGACGCCGGCGCTCCGGTACTACGACCCGGTCAACCTCGCCAAGCGCGTGAACCCGAAGTGCCGCTTCGAGGTGACGCGCGCGGGCCTCGGCGACTACTGCTGTCCGCCGAGCGGCGTGTCGATTCTCTACAACAATCTCCCGTGCCACAAGAAGTTCAACTGGGTGCAGGGGTCGACGCACGGCTACGTGCCGTCGGAGGAGCATCAGAAGTATTCGATTTCTGAGAACTGGGACTAGCCCTTGTGCGGAGAGTTGAATAATTTTGGTATAATACGCGCCATGTTTATCAAATTAACAAAACTTGACAATTCGCCTGTCTGGCTCAATGCCAGTTTCATCGTGACCGTGGAGCCGCGCAAGGGCGGCGGATCGATTGTCGTTCCGATTGGCGACGGACTGGACTATGACGTCCGTGAACGCTGCGAAGACGTGCTGGCGAAGTTGGAGGGCGCGCCGATTCCAAAAGTCGTGCCGATTCCCGTGTCTGACTGCCTGACGAAAACACCGGCGGATGTTTCCCCTGAACCTGAGCCGCGGCGCGAAATCGAGCGTGCGGAACGGTTTGAGAAAAAAGCTGTCGTGGCCGAAGAGAAGAAGGTTGCTGATTCGCAGGTGGCCGAAGCGCCGAAACCCGCCGAGCCGGACAAGACTTCCGAAAGCGAAGCGGACAAGTCCGCTGAAGGCGAAGTCGGCAAACCCGCAGATGCGGGAGTCGCCCCCGAAGCGGGACCGGATGCCAAGAAAATGGTGAAAAAAACGCGTGCCAAGGCAAAGACAGCGAAGGAACCGAAGCCGACGACCGTGAAGAAAACACGGACCACGCGGGCGAAAAAGCCGACGTTGGATCTTTCCGAAGAGGAAGTCATCCGCCTTCGGAAGATGGCGCCAGGTTCGGTGAACAAGCTGAAAAACACCCTTTATACGCAGTTTCACGTCGAAGATCCGTCAAAGACGATGCTGGCCTTGGAGGCGCATGGCATCCTTTCGCTGGATCGCGATCACATCGTGTGGGCCGCGCCAGTAGACAAATCTGCGAATAATTGATATAATCCATTTCACTTTTTGAAAAAAGTAGACAAGGGAATGTGACATGAAGGAGATTGTCGGAACATTTGAGGCGAAGGGGCTGAAGGTTGGCGTCATCGTCAGTCGCTTCAACAGTTTCTTGACGGAACAGCTTGTCAAGGGCGCGGAAGACGCATTTGTCCGTTTGGGCGGAGACGCGAAGAACTTGGTGCTCGTACGTGTGCCGGGTGCCTATGAGATTCCGCTGGCGGCGATGAAGCTGGCGCAGAAGAAGGGCGTTGACGCCATCGTGGCGCTGGGGGCGGTCGTTCAGGGTGCGACGGCGCATGCCGATCTCATCAACGAGACCACGGCGCGTGCGTTCAACCAGATTTCGCTGGAGACGGGCGTGCCGGTGCTGGACGGCGTCGTCTCGGCCGAGAATCTCGAGCAGGCGGTCGAGCGCTGCGGGACGAAGCAGGGCAACAAGGGCTTCTCCGCGATGCAGTCCGCGATCGAGATGGCGAATCTGCTGAAGCAGATGTAGGTTTTATCGACGGCCGTCGGTTGCATTCGATAGCAATCGGTCGACGGCGGTCGAAGGCAATCGATTGCTATCGTAGTAGAACAAGAGAAGAAAAGAGAATAAAATGGCTAAGGAAGTGAAGAAGGTTGCGTTTCTGACGGCGGGTGGTCTGGCTCCGTGCCTGAGCTCGTCGATCGGGTTCCTGATTGACGAGTACACGAAGAAGTCGCCGAAGACGGAGATGATCGGGTATGTCAACGGCTACATGGGGCTCCTGAAGGGCGATTCGATTCCGGTGACGGACGAGGTGCGCAAGAACGCGCTGGTCCTCACGAAGCACGGCGGCAGCCCGATCGGCAACAGCCGCGTGAAGCTGACGAACGTCAAGGACTGCGTGAAGCGCGGGCTCGTGAAGCCGGGCGAGGATCCGCTCAAGGTCGCGGCCGACCAGCTCGTCAAGGACGGCGTGGACGTCCTGCACACGATCGGCGGCGACGACACGAACACGACGGCGGCGGATCTCGCGGCCTATCTCGCCAAGAACAACTATCCGCTGATCGTGGTCGGCCTGCCGAAGACGATCGACAACGACGTCTATCCGATCAAGCAGTCGCTCGGCGCGTGGACGGCCGCCGAGGAGGGCGCGAAGTTCTTC
>JAKSOY010000393.1 GCA_024405255.1 Kiritimatiellia bacterium | reverse complement strand
CAGGCGACGATCACCCACAGCTATCCGTTCTGCGACCGTACCGATACGCCGCTCATCTACCGCGCGATCGACGCGTGGTACGTGAAGGTCGAGGATCTCCATGAGCGTCTCGCGAAGAACAACGCGAAGGTGCACTGGACGCCCGCGTACGTCGGCGAGAAGCGCTTCGGCAACTGGCTCGAGGAGGCGCGCGACTGGAACATCAGCCGCAACCGCTTCTGGGGCAGCTGCATCCCGGTGTGGATCAACGACGCCGATCCGGACGACATGATCTGCGTCGGCTCGATCAAGGAGCTCGAGGAGCTTTCGGGCGAGAAGGTCTCCGACCTCCACAAGCACTTCGTCGACAAGATCGTCATCACGAAGGACGGCAAGACCTACCACCGCACGCCCGAAGTGCTCGACTGCTGGTTTGAGTCCGGTTCGATGCCGTATGCCCAGCAGCACTACATGGGCGAATGTAAAATTGAAAATGGAAAATGTAAAATTGGCGAGACCTCTGCGGATGTAGCCGTTTCTCGTGAAGAGGGGCAACTTGAGGTAGACCAATTCTTCCCGGCGGACTTCATCGCTGAAGGTCTCGACCAGACGCGTGGCTGGTTCTACACGCTCATGCTGCTCGGCACGATGCTCTTCGGCAAGTCGCCCTACAAGAATGTGGTCGTGAACGGACTCGTCTTGGCCGAAGACGGTAAGAAGATGTCGAAGCGTCTCAAGAACTATCCCGACCCCACGCTGATGCTCGACACCTATGGCGCGGATGCGATCCGTCTCTATATGATCTACTCGCCGGTCGTGCGCGCCGAGAACCTCAAGTTCTCTGAGAACGGCGTGAAGCAGCTCCTGCGCGATCTGCTCATCCCGTGGTGGAATGCCTATTCGTTCTTCGTCACCTACGCGAATGTCGACGGCTTCCATGACCCGGATGTGGTGGTGCCGGATTCGACGAACGTGCTCGACCGCTGGATCTGCAGCTCGATGGAAACGCTGATCGCCGATGTGACGGCCGCGATGGACCAGTACGATTTGCAGAAGGCGGTACGTCCGTTCGTGGCGTTCATCGAAGACCTCACGAACTGGTACATTCGCCGTTCGCGCCGTCGGTTCTGGAAGAGCGAGGACGATGCGGATAAGCTTCACGCCTATCGTACGCTGCGCTACGTGCTCGTGCAGCTCTCGAAGGTGGCCGCGCCGTTCACGCCGTTCATCAGCGAAACGATCTACCGCAACCTGAAGGGTGTGAGCGATCCGGAGAGCGTGCATCTGTGCGACTTCCCGACGGCGCGTCCTGAGGCGCGCGACCTGAAGCTCGAGCAGGAGATGGCCGCCGTGCAGGCGATCGTCAAGCTCGGACGCCAGCTGCGTGTGGACAACGATCTCAAGGTGCGTCAGCCGCTGCCGGCGATCAAGATCGCCGGAATGGAAAATGTAAAATGTAAAATGGAAAATGGCGGAGAGCTGGAGGCACTGTTCCTTGATGAACTCAATGTCAAGACGGTCGAGTACATCGCCGACGAGACGGCGCTCTGCGACGTGACGTTCAAGGCGAACTTCAAGACACTTGGTAAGAAGTGCGGACCCAAGATGAAGGCCGTCGCGGCCGCCATTGCGGCGATGACGAGCTTCTCGGGTACGGCGACCGTCGAGGGCTTCGAGCTCACGGCGGACGATGTTCTCGTGACGCGCAAGCCGAAGGAGGGCATGGTCGTGGCCTCCGAAGGCGCGATCGTCGTCGGCCTCGAAACCGCGCTGACGCCGGAGTTGATCGCCGAAGGTCTCGCCCGTGAATTCGTGAGCCACGTGCAGTCGATGCGTAAGGAAGCGGACTTCGAGGTCACGCAACGCATTGCCGTGACGGCGGAGGTCGATGCCGACTTCCAGAAGGCGCTTGAAACGTATGCTGACTATGTGAAGACCGAAACGCTGGCGACTTCGCTCACGTTTGGCGCTTGCACGGCGGAAGCCTGCGACCTGAACGGACACGCCGCGAAGATTGCCGTCGTCAAGGCCTAAGACGGGGTGCACGCGATGCTGCATGTCGTTGCAACACCGATTGGCAATCTGGGGGACCTCTCGCCGCGTGCGCTGGAGGTCTTCAAGACGGCCACGCTGATCGCCTGTGAAGACACGCGGCGCACCTGGCAGCTTCTGACGCACTTCGAGATTCCGCGGCCCGAGATGATTTCCTATCGGCAGGGGAACGAGGAGCGCATCACGGAACGGATCATCGCCGCCGTCAAGGCGGGTGCCGAAGTGGCGCTCTGTTCGGATGGCGGCTATCCCGGCATCTCGGATCCGGGGTACCGTCTCATCCGCACGTGCGCACAGGAGAACGTGCCCTACGATGTCATTCCGGGTGCAAGTGCGGTGAATGTGGCGCTCCTGATGAGCGGGCTTTCCACGTCGTCCTTTACGTTTCGCGGGTTCCCGCCGCGCGGTCCCGGTGCGCTTCGCAACTGGTTCGCCGAGGACAAGGACAAAGAGCACACGCTCATCTGCTACGAGTCGCCGTTCCGCATCGGCGCGACGCTTGCCGCCGCCTACGATGCGCTCGGCGACCGCGAAGCGGCCGTCTGCATCGAGCTCACGAAGCTCCACGAACGCGTTTCGCGCGGCTATCTTTCCGACCTCGCCGCTCAGTTCAAGGACGTCCAGGTCAAAGGCGAGGTCGCTCTCGTCATCGCCGGCAACAATCCCAAATTCTGCCGCTAGTCGATAAGTTGTCGGTTCGTCTTTGCGGTGAATTTTCCCCTGGCGCTGCAAATATGCTATAATAAGCGGCATGGACAACTTGAAGAAAAACATTGTTGGATGGCTGGTACTGGTGGCGAT
>JAKSOY010000392.1 GCA_024405255.1 Kiritimatiellia bacterium | reverse complement strand
CGTAAGCGGCTTTGCGCGTCTTTGTGCGATTGCCTTTGGCTGGGCTTATGTTTGGGTTGTCGGGATTCCGATACTTCTCTTTTCGTTTCTTTTGCGCTGCTGTTTCGACGTTGGCTGGTGGATTCGCCGGAAGCTGACGCGACGAGACCTTGAACGTGGAAAGTCGATCTGGTGCGTGGCTTTGCTGCTGGCTGTGTCCTTGATTGTTTATCCATACGTGTTAACGGTACGTCCGAACGAACAATGGAAGGATTGGGGTGATCGGCAGTATCGGCTTCAGCGGGTGGACAACATCGTTCATGTCGAGATACGGGAAGGGAATGACGTTTGCAATGTCGATACCCGGGCTTCGACCTTTCACAGGTATGCCGTTGAGGTATCCTCCGAGGACGAGCTGCTGCTGAAAAGTTCGGACATCGGCAATTGGTTGATCGGGAAACATGGCGGCCGTTGGCGGGTCTACGTCCGCGAGAACGGCGAACTCCGGTGCGTGAACAACGAAATCTTGAAAGAGGGGGCTGGAAATAAATGAACCGTAAGAAACTGTTTGCTGGGCAGGTTGCCGTTGGCGTTGTCTTTTTGCTGGCGGCGGTTCGGGCGGAGACGTTGCCGGAGTTTGATGCGGCGACCATCACCGGCGACGAGCTGGTGGCGTTGTGCGCGAAAATTGACCGTCCGCTGACGGAGCCGGAGGTTGATTCGCTGCGCGAACGCCTGGCGGGCCGTCGTATGGCTTTTACGTTTAGCGGTTGGCAGGCGCGTGATTTGGGCAATGGAAATGGAGTTCTTGTGGATTTCCCCGATGCGGGACGCGGCAATCGCAAGGCGTACATGCGCTGTCGGTTCGATTTTCAGGTCCCGTCCACGAAGCAGTGGGATTGGGACGAGCACGATCTTGTCGTGAGAGGCACACTGGTTGTAGAGACGGAGGATAAAAAGAAGACGTGCGGTTTGATGAGGTTGTCCTTTGGCTCGACGAGGACACTTTTGTTCAAGAACGCCGTGCTGGATCGGTCAAAGGCGTCGAGAGAGTGTTTTATTCCGGAGTTCTGCGGTGTCCGTTTTGGAACGCCCACTCTCACATCGACGAATGGGCTTACGTGCAGCAAAGAGGGCGGCGGGAGCATCCAGCACGGTGATGATTCGTCGGTCGTCGAATACAGGTGCCAGTCTTGGTGGGGCGTCGCGGAGAACGTGCGTCCGGCGGCATTCTTTGACAAGACCGTTGTCAGTTATACGTTCAAGACATTAACGCCGTATTATGCGCAATTTTTCGGACATTTCCCGAAAGGGGCGACGCGCGCGGAATGCCTTGCCGCCTTTGATTCGTTTGTCGCAGAAGTGAATGAAAAGTATCCGGTGAATCTCCAGAGCAACGCACAGTTCAGGAATGCGGTCGAGCCCGAGGGATTCGTTCCCTGCGATCCGCC
Organism: Kiritimatiellia bacterium; assembly: GCA_024405255.1. The sequence continues at coordinate 1,409 of JAKSOY010000392.1, read as the reverse complement.
GACAAATCTGACGAACTGGGTGGACAGATATCGTCCCTGCCGAAAGTTCGGGGAGTGCTTCGGGCGATATGAAGGGGAGACGAACGGCTGTGATGTCTGGGTGTGGTTGAGCGAAAGCGCATTTGGCGAACGGGTTGTCAGCATGACGGTTCGTGGTTACCACAAGAAGGAAATCTATCGGTCGGAGAAACTCGATATTGACGAGATCGAGGGGCTGCTGTCTTTTGAGAGCAAGAAAGCGAAAACGGAGTCTGACGAGGCGCGTCGGGTGCGCGAAGACGAGCGCGAGCGATTCAAGCTTCGCTATGGATTCCTCGCAGACGTCCTCTTCGTCAGTGAGGATGTGAAGGCAGGGACGGCCCTGACGAAAGACAAACTGCAATGCCATGATTATGTCGGCATGGGGGTAAGCGATCGTTGTCTGCAAGCGGGCGACCTAAAATCTGTTCTTGGCCGCAAGGTTGCGTTCGACCTCAAGCGCGGCAGTATTCTCCTCAAGACGGATCTCTGCGAGGAGGCGGCGCAAAAATGAAGATGAAATTCTGGAAGCGACTTTCGTTTTCACCCCCGGCTTGTCCGGTTTACATTGTCATAACAATGCCATAGTGAATATGATATAATGTACCCAAACGGAGGAAATGGATATGGCAGTGGAAACTGTGGCGACGGCGCCTAAGACGGCGACATTCCAGTTTCGCATCAATCCCCGCATTCGGGAGCGGGCTGAGTCGGTCTATGCGAATTGCGGACTTTCGCTGACGGAAGCCATCAACATCTTCATTCAGCAGTCGCTCAATGTCGAGGGGCTTCCGTTCGTCGTGACCCCCAAGTCGAAGGCGGCGAAGTTCGAGCAGGCGGTCGGACGGTTGATGTCCGAGATCAATGCCGGGGCGGAGTCCGCTGCGCGGGACGGGTGGATTGACGAGTCGGATGTCCTGTCCGAGTTCGGGGTTCGGGCATGAGGATCCGTTACTCGCCTGCCGCGCGGGAGGACCTGCGCGAGTTGCGCCGTTACCTAGTTGGAGAGTTCGGCGCGGCTGTCGCCGACAGGTCCGTCCGTCAGGTTGTCAGGGACATTTCAACGCTCAAGCGGCATCCGGGTCTCTTGCGGCCGCTGGCGGACAAGATCAAGCGTCCCACGGACTACCAGTATTTTCTGTGCGGCAAATATTCGATTGCCATTTCTCTCCTTGAACCTGAAGTCATTTCGATCATCCGTGTTCTGGACGGTCGAACGGACTATGCGACGACCGTGTTTGGCGAAGTGACTACGCGAGCGCGGGGATCAGGGCGCAGGAGGCCTTAATGAATCTCAAGAAACAGTTCGCTGGGCTTGTTGCCGTTGGCGTGGCCTTGGCGCTGGCGGTGGTCTTGACGTTGGCCGGATTGAGCGCCTTCTTCTTTGTCGC
>JAKSOY010000391.1 GCA_024405255.1 Kiritimatiellia bacterium | reverse complement strand
AGTCCGTCCTGAAGCCGGGCGACACCGCCTACTACAACTCCGTCGTGAAGCACGGGCTTCGCGCCCTCGGCGGCAAGCCGGCCTCGATTTACGGTATTGTTTTCATGCCGTTCTAACATCATTTGTCCTCCGTCTAAAGTCCTGAAACCATGAGCTGGTTCGTCGCTAAATCCGAAAAGCCGAAGATTCCGCCGGCGAAGGCGCTGTGGGCGATCTGCCCGAAGTGCAAGAGCCATTTCGAAAAGGCGGTCTGGAAGAAGAACAACTCGATCTGCCCGAAGTGCAACTACCACGGGCGGCTCGCCGTGCGCGAGCGCATCGCGCAGATTGCGGACGAGGGATCCTTCGCCGAGGTCTTCCGCGCGGTCTCCTACTCCGATCATCTTGAGTTCCATGACGCGACGGGTCCCTACAAGGCCAAGGTCGAGGCGACGATCGCGAAGAGCGGCGAGACCGAGTCGATCGTAATGGGCACGTGCGAAATCGGCGGGCACAAGGTCATGCTGGGTGTCATGGATTTCGGGTTCATGGGCGGCAGCCTCGGCACCGGCACGGGCGAACGCATCGCGCGGGCCTGCGAGCAGGCGATTCGCGAGCGGCGTCCGCTGATTCTCTTTTCGGCTTCGGGCGGCGCACGCATGCACGAGGGCATTCTTTCGCTCATGCAGATGGCGAAGACGTCCGCGGCGATCGGCTATCTGAAGGAAGCGGGGCTTCCCTACATCTCGGTTCTCACCGACCCGACGACAGGCGGTGTGAGCGCCTCGTACGCGATGCTCGGCGACATCAACATCACGGAGCCCAGGGCCCTCATCGGCTTCGCGGGACGCCGCGTCATCGAGAACACGATCCACCAGAAGCTCCCGGCCGACTTCCAGTCCGCCGAATACCTCGAGAAGCACGGCTTCATCGACCGGATCGTCGAGCGCAAGGACCTGAAGAAATTCATCGCGAAGATGCTGGGCTACTGGGGGTTCTAAAGTCCGCTTCGCAAACACCTTACCCGTAGAGGCGCGCCACGGCATGAAATGCGTATTGACTGCTTGGGTTGCGATTGCGGTTGCCCTGTACGGCGCGAGGGGCGAGGGGGCGCAGGTCGAAGAGCATACGCCTTTCCCGGAGACCTGTGCGGAGGCGGTGAGCCGCTATGGACGTTGGATTGACTGGGGCCCGCGCGTGGTCGACGAGTTGGGTTCGCCGATCGCGGGTGTGGCAGTGATGTTCACTTGCGGAAATGCGTCCAGGCGATGCGAAACGGCTGAAGACGGACGCATCCCCGTCGAAGGGTATCTGTCGCAGGCACGCCTATCTCTCGAGAAGCGTGGATTCTATTCGATTTCCGACCATGTGATTACGATTGGCGGTCGGGACGCGAACAGGGACATCCGAATGCGCCGCGTCGAGCATCCGCATCCGATGAAATCGATAGACCTGTCCCTTCGGCTTCCGGATGCGACCAACCGACTTGACGTTGCCGCAGATTTGGTTGAAGGCGACTGGATGCCGCCGTACGGTCGAGGTCTTGTGGCGGATGTGACGCTGACCTGCGTTTCCACCAACGGCGGATTTCCGTATTGTTGCAGGATGCCGGGCGAAGGTGGCAATTGGGATAATGGACGAGTGCGGGTTGGATTTCAGGGCGAGGGAGACGGCTTCGTGTCGGTCAAGTGCGTGGGTGACGAGCTGCGGCTGCCGAAGTCGGCGCCCGAAGTCGAATTTGATCGGAAGGCCTGGGATGTCTGCTCGTGGCGGAGGTTTGACGAACACGGTCAGGAGGAGGCGATTGTCTTTTGCGCACGCGGACGCTTCGGCACCCTGGAACGACCCGAGTTTCAGCATAAGATGGGTGACATGATCGAGTATGAGACTGTTAGCACCAATGACGAGGGGCTCGCGGTTCGATCGTTTGGTTCAAAGCTCGGCCCTATGCGGAAATACCTGCGGCTCAAGGGACGGGTCAATCCAGCGGCCGGCGAACGAGGACTCGAACCTGAACGCCCCGTACGCGGAACGGTTCGGCGCCCCGTGGTTGTCCCCGTGCCGGCGGATACGAACCTGTTCGCGCTTGGTGTGTCGTCGGACGGACGGACTGCGGTTTTCTTCGGCCGCATCGGGACGGTTGGCGCGGTTCCGGAGATCTTTGAGCGCATCGTCTATACCGATTCGGTCGCAAGGGATTTGCCGGACTTGGAGATGTTGTTCATTGAATCTGTCGCCGGAACGGTGCCTCCTCGGAGCTTTGCCGGACTGCGAAAACTGCGGACGGTGTCTTTCCTGGATCCCGGCGCGATCCGTGTCGAATCGGAGGCGTTTGCGAATTGTCCCGTGCTGAATCTGGTGATGATGTCCGGCTGGGGGAAGCATCTGATCGCGGAGAATGCGTTCGCGGATGGATCGCCGACGCTTGCGGCGTTGTTTTTGGAATACATTCCGAATGAGCGCAAGGACCTGGACGACCAGCCGTGCACGCGCCTCTGGACTCGTATTCTCTCTTTCACCCGGCGGCATTTCCGTTTTGCACCGTTGAAAGTCGAGGTGGATTTGAAGGCCGGGAAGGTGACCTTGCCGCGAACCTTCCTCCAAGGGGATGTCCTTTACCGTGAGGATGCGCGAGGGCGGGCGGTGCTCCTGAAGCGGTTTGGGAAGGATCGGACGGGACCGATTCCGGGCAAGGTGGACGGTAAGCCGCTCGTGGGCACGGACCATGAGATTGAGGGGAGGTGGTGACCGTGACCGCCTGTCCTTTGAAATGCTGCGCCCTGATCCTGGTCTGTGTCTGCGCAAGGAGGGCGGAGTCCGCGCCGGTTGGAGTCGCAATTGAGCCGGGTGTCTATCCGATTCTGG
>JAKSOY010000390.1 GCA_024405255.1 Kiritimatiellia bacterium | reverse complement strand
GAAGGATGAGATCGAGGGATGAGGCAACGGTGCGAGAGCTGTCCGACGAAGGCCGACTGCGTGGCCGCGTTCGGGATCTACTGGAGCGACAAGAGCGGCGGAGGCGTCGGGTGTGAGCATCCGTTCGCCTACAGGCGCGACACAGGGGCGCGGGAGCGCAGGGCGAGGATGGAGCGGGAATTGGCGGAGACAGGGCGCAGATGAGCCACAGGCACGTAGCATGGGTCTACAGCGATCCGAGGTTCGCCGGGCTGGAATCGTCGGCAATGGCCGTTCTCGTCGCTCTGGCGCACTGCGCAAGCGATCGGGGGCGGTGCTGCTGGCCGTCCGAGACGTGGCTTATGCGGGCGACACACCTCTCCAGGGCGACGATCTACAGGCACAAGCCGAAGCTCAGGGAGTGGATCGAGATCGACCCGCCCGGATACAAGCGGTCGAACTGCTACTGGTTCCCGCCGATCGACAAGAAGGGCGTCAGGGTTTCTGAAGTCGCGAAGGTGATCCAGGCGAAAAAGGAACAGGAAATGGAGGAGAAGGGAGAGATCGCCGGGACGCTTGACGGGGAGCCGATAGCTGTTGATAAGCCGGACGGAGTTATCAACAAAAGTCTCACCATGAGACAAAATCAAGATTCAGAATGTCGCATAACTGATTTTTCTGGTCTCACAGTGAGACGCCTACCGTCTCATGGTGAGACGGGTGACCGTCTCATGGTGAGACCCGAAATAAGAATTAGAACAGAGAAAGAAATGGGAGGGCTAATACCGTCTCATGGTGAGACGTCTCATGGTGAGACGGTTGTTGATAACTACGACGGGAGCCGTCCGCCGACGAAGAAGGAGCATTACGACTGGATCGAACGGCAATGCCGCGCGGCCGGAATGGACAAGACGCATGTGGAACAATTCCTTGCGAAGCACCGTCCGTGGGGATGGAACGCGATGAGGCCCGGTGTGAACGTCTGCGATCTCATTGCCGATTTCGTGACGACTTGGAAGGAGAAGTCGTTCAGCGACTGGAAGACGACGCAGGAGTACATCAAGAACGGGGTCCTCTGAAAATGGGTAGTTTTGGATAGTTTTGGATAGTGAATTGCGATGAAAAGGCAGAAACAGACGAATCTTCTGGAGTATCAGTTCGCGATGAAGGTCGCGTACGGATCGACCCAGCGCGACGCCTACGCGGAAGTGTTCGGAATCAAGGCGGACACGCCGCGGGAGATCGCGCTTCTCGACAACCGCGCGTCGAAGCTCGCGGGGCGGGAGGACATCGCGTCGCTGATCGCGGACGAGCAGAAGCTGAAGGGGCAGCGGATCAGCGCGTCGGAGCGGAAGATGGCCGAGGAGATCCGGCAGAACCTCGGGACGGCGGTCATGGCCGCGCAGAAGAAGGGGCAGACGCTGAAGGGCAACGTCGTCAAGGCGACGGAGCTGTACCTGAAGTCGACCGGGCAGTTCGCGCCGGAGGAGCACATCCTCAAGAACGGCGGATCCGTGCCGGGCGCGTTCGTGCCGCGCGGGGTCGAGGGCATGAGCGAGGACGATTTGAAGGGCATCATCGAGGCGGAGGGGCACAGCGTCTCGCCGCTCGGGGATGCGGAAAAGAAAGGGGAATAAAAATGGGCAATGGAAAGATGAATGTCATCGTCAAGTGTTCGATCGAGATTGACGGAAAACTCGACACGCAAGCGACGTTCGGATCACTCGAAAATGCAATCGGGCATCTGCAACTAATCAGGAGCCACCGAATCCGCGAAATGCACAATGGCGATCAGATCGGCAGAAATCCGCCGCACTATACTTGCGACGAGTTGCGAGAGGCATCATACGGATTTTCGATGGAACACCTTGATCGGAACATGCTGCGGCAGGCGGCTGACACCGAAGAGGCAATAAACGCCATCACCGGTCGGTATGAGCAGCTTAAAGCGCAGTGCTTAAAGATCTGTGGAAAGAGTGAGTGTGACAACAAGGGCAGCAAGTGCATTCAGTGTGCAAAGCCGGTTCTTGACTTCATAATTCGCGGCGAAGGCGAGGTGACGAAATGAAGGCGAAGAAGCGGAACTACACGCTGCGCTGGAAGCTGATGGAGCCGTACAACTTCTTCATCGTCGTTGCGACAGGACCGGGCATCGCCGGGATCAAGAAGAAGCTTCGCCGCGCGTTCACGAAGCCGGAGGACTCGGACGAGCCGATGCCGGACGAGTACTTCGACAACGCAGGCATTGATCCGGCGAAGATGCACACGATGGACGGTCGCTGTATCTACGCCGAGAAGTCGGACAACATCGTCATCTACTGCAAGGACATCCGGCCGCCACTGCCGACGCTCGCGCACGAACTCTACCACGCGGTGCGGGAAAGCGCGCGGAGATTCGGGTTCGAGCAGAGCAGCCACGACGAGGCGGAGGCGTATCTCTTCGAGAGGGCGTTCGAGTACTTCGCCGGGAAGATCGAGGAGGATTGCCGCGCCATGACTGGCGCGGAGCAGGACAAGGGAGGGCGGAAGTGAAACGCATCATCTTCAACCTCAAGCGAGAGTGGTACGACAAGATCGCAAGCGGAGAGAAGACCGTGGAGTACCGCGAGCTCAAGTATTATTGGCAGAACCGATTTGAACGGATTGGGATATTCTATGGTGGGCATGGATCTGGAGGAAAATACAAATGGATCGTCGGTCCGCAACCAGACGAGATTGGTGGTCTCCTTGCCGTCTTCCGCCTCGGCTACTCGCGGAATCACCCTGACATCGTGCGCCGCATCGTGAAGATCGACATCGGGCCGTGCCCATACGACGGATGGGAAGGCGATTATTTCAGGATTCAATTTGAGAAAGGAAATGCGTCGTGAAAATTG
>JAKSOY010000039.1 GCA_024405255.1 Kiritimatiellia bacterium | reverse complement strand
AAGTTCGGCGTGCACGTGCTCGCGGTCCGCACCGCCAACGTGAAGGGCGGGCTCAGGTATGTCCGCGGCACCCGCCGTGCGGTCAAGGAAGCCACCTACAAGAAGGCGATCGTCACCGTGAAGGCCGGCGAGCGCATCGAACAGGTCTAAGGAGCTCGAAGACAATGGGACTTAAAACATACAAGGCTCGTTCGTGCGGCATGCGCTTCCGCGAATCCGCGACGTTCGAGGAGATCACCGAGAAGAAGCCGGTGAAGAGCCTGACGAAGGCCGTCCGCAAGACCGCGGGCCGCAACAACCAGGGCCGCATCACCACCCGTCATCACGGCGGCGGCGTGAAGCAGCGCATGCGCATCGTCGACTTCAAGCGCAACAAGTTTGACGTCGAGGCGACGGTCAAGGACATCGCCTACGATCCGACCCGCAGCGCCTACCTCGCCCTCATCGAGTACGCCGACGGCCAGAAGAGCTACATCCTCGCGCCGGAAGGCCTGAAGCAGGGCATGAAGGTCATGAACGGCCCGAAGGCCGAGGCGACGGTCGGCAACTGCCTCCCGCTCGTCCAGATCCCGCTCGGTCTCTTCGTCCACGCGATCGAGCTCGTCCCGGGCCAGGGCGCGAAGGTCAGCCGTTCGGCTGGCAACAGCTGCCAGGTCATGGCGCGTGACGGCAACCGCGTGACGCTGAAGATGCCGTCTGGCGAAGTCCGCATCTTCGACGGCCGCTGCCTCGCGTGCGTCGGCTCGGTCGGCAACAAGGACTGGGGTTCCATCAAGCTCGGCAAGGCCGGCCGCAAGCGCTATCTCGGCATCCGTCCGACGGTGCGCGGCGTGGCGATGAACCCGGTTGACCACCCGATGGGCGGCGGCGAAGGCCGTACGTCCGGCGGTACGAATCCGTGCTCGCCGTGGGGTCAGCTCGCGAAGGGCGGCAAGACCCGCAAGCCGAACAAGGCGTCCAACAAGGTCATCGTCAAGCGGAGGAAGTAAAACATGGCGCGTTCTCTCAAGAAGGGACCGTACGTGGAGGATTCCCTCCTCCGCAAGGTCGAAAAGATGAAGTCCGCGAACAAGAAGCAGCCGATCAAGACGTGGAGCCGTCGTTCGATGGTCCTCCCGGATTTCGTCGGTCTGACGTTCGCGATCCACAATGGCAAGCAGCACCTGCAGGTGTACATCACCGAGAACATGGTCGGTCATCGTCTCGGCGAGTTCGCTCCCACGCGTACGTTCAAGTCGCATGGCGCGCTCGTGAAGAAGGAAGAGAAGAGGTAAGCTCATGGAAGTGATTGCACTTACCCGCAATGCCCGCATGTCGGCGATCAAGGGTCGTCCGCTTGCGCGTGAATGCCAGGGTCTGCCGGTTTCGGCGGCTCTCAAGGTTGTCGAGTTCTCGCCCCGCAAGGCGGCGACGATTCTCAAGAAGACGCTGCTCAGCGCCATCGCCAATGCCACGAACAACAATGGTCTTGACGTTGCCACGCTGACGGTCAAACAGTGCGTGTTCGACGAGTCCGTGCGTATTCGCCGGTTCTGGCCGACCGCCCGCGGCTCGCGTCATCCGATCGCGCACCGTCTCTGCCACTGCAAGGTCGTCCTGACGGACGGCAAGGAGAGCAAATAATGGGTCAGAAAGTCAACCCCACCGGCTTTCGCCTGCCGGTTAACCGCGCGTGGCGCAGCCGCTGGTTCGCCCCCAAGAAGGCGTTCAGCGCGTTTCTCGTCGAGGATCAGCAGATCCGCGAGTACGTGAAGAAGCGCTTCGTCGAGGCCGCCCTGTCGAAGATCATGATCGAGCGCTACGCCAACCGCGTGCGTGTCTCGCTCTTCAGCGCCCGTCCGGGTGTGATCATCGGCAAGAAGGGCCAGGACGTCGATCGCGTGCGCCAGGACCTCGAGAAGATGACCAAGAAGGAAGTTTACCTCGAAATCAAGGAAGTGCGTGATGCCGACGCGGACGCGCAGCTCGTTGCCGAGAACATCGCGCAGCAGCTCGAGAAGCGTATCGCGCTCAAGCGTGCGATGAAGCGTGCGCAGAAGGTTGCGATGGACATGGGCGTGGACGGCATCAAGGTGCATGCCTCGGGTCGTATCAACGGTGCGGAAATCGCGCGTGTTGAATGGAGCCGTGAGGGCAAGGTGCCGCTGCACACGCTGCGTGCGAACATCGATTACGGTTTCGCGGAAGCCAACACCACGGCCGGCAAGATCGGCATCAAGGTGTGGATCTGCAAGAAAGAGGATTTCCAGCCTCGTCAGAGCCCCCGTCGCGAACGCGGCGAGCGTCGCGAGCGTGGAGATCGCAAGGAAGGTAGGTAAGCCATGCCTTTGATGCCTAAGAGAGTCAAGTATCGTAAGCAGTCGAAGGGCAACCGCGGCGGCTACGCGACCTCGGGTACGGAACTCGCGTACGGCGAGTTCGGCCTGAAGGCGCTGACGCGCGGGTTCCTCACGGCCACCCAGATTGAAGCCTGCCGTGTCGCGATCAATCGTGAGATGAAGCGCAAGGGCAAGCTCTGGATCCGTGTGTTCCCCGACAAGCCCATTACCCGTAAGCCGATCGAAGTGCGTATGGGTGGAGGCAAGGGTAACCCTGAATTCTGGGTCGCCGTTGTGCTCCCGGGCAAGCTGCTCTTCGAGATTGGCGGCGTTTCGGAAGAAGTCGCTCGCGAATGCCTGCGTCTCGCCGCCACGAAGATCGGTATCCACACGAAACTCGTCACCCGTGCCGGAGTTAAAATGTGATGAAGACGAATGAACTGAAAGAACTCGGCGTAGAGGAGCTCGCCGCGAAGATCCGCGAGACCCGCAAGGAACTCGCCGACCTCAAGCTGAAGCATGCGTCGAAGGTCGAAGTTGAAAAGCCCGGCCGGATCAGCCAGTTGCGCCACGAAATCGCGCGTATGCTGACGATTGAGGCCCAGCTGAAGAAGGAGGCCAAGTAATCATGGCGAACGAAGTCAATCGCGGCGGCCGTAAGGTTCGCAAGGGCGTGGTTGTCTCGAAGATGGGCACCAAGAGTGTCGTCGTCGAGGTCACGTACCGCGAAGTGCATCCGGTGTATGGCAAGGTTGTCATCCGCAGCAAGAAGTACCACGCCCACGACGAGGCCGACACCGCGAAGGTGGGCGACCAGGTCGTGATCATGGAAACGCGTCCGCTCAGCGCGACGAAGCGCTGGCGCATCGTCCAGGAGGAGAAGTAAGCCATGTTGCAGGAACTCTCCAATCTCGTTGTCGCGGACAACACGGGCGCCAAGCGCGCCATGTGCTTCCGCATTCTCAAGCAGCGCAAGGAGTACGCGCACCTCGGTGACATCATTCGTGTGGCCATCAAGGAAGCGTCCCCGACGGGTTCGATCCGCAAGGGTCAGGTCGCCACGGCGGTGATCATCCGTACGGGCGCGCCGATCGTCCGCGAGGACGGCCAGCGTGTTCACTTCGACCAGAACGCCTGCGTTCTCGTCGACTCCAAGCTCAACCCGATCGGTTCCCGCGTGTTCGGGCCGGTTCCGCGCGAGCTGCGTGAGAAGAACTACATGAAAATCCTGTCCATGGCCCCGGAAGTGGTCTAAAGGAGTAGATCATGAGTATCGCACGTATTCGTAAAGACGATATCGTGATTGTGAATCACGGTAACGATGCCGGTCGTACCGGCAAGGTCAAGAGCGTCAACCGCAAGGAAGGCACCGCGATCGTCGAGGGTCTCAACAAGCACAAGAAGGCTGTTCGCCGTACTGAGCGTACGCAGGGCGGCCTGGTGGAAATGGAATTCCCGATTCCGCTGTGCAAGCTGATGCCGTACGACGAGACCGCGAAGAAGGGCACCCGCGTCGGCACCGCCGAAAAGGACGGTAAGAAGGCGCGCAAGTTCAAGGCCTCCGGCAAGGTCATCTGAGGAGCATCATCATGGCGAAGCTGAAAGAAGAATACAATTCGCGCATCGTCGCCGAACTCGAGCAGAAGCTCGGGACGACGAACAAGATGCTCGTCCCCCGCCTCCAGAAGATCGTTCTCAACATGGGTTTCGGTATCGTCTCCAAGGACGAGCAGAAGGCCCTCGTGGACGACCTCACGGCGATCACCGGCCAGAAGCCCATGCTCTGCAAGGCGAAGAAGTCCATCTCGAACTTCAAGCTGCGTGAAGGCATGGTTATCGGCGCCAAGGTCACCCTTCGCGGCGACCGTATGTGGGAGTTCTGCGAGCGTCTCATCAACGTCGCGCTTCCGCGTATCCGCGACTTCCGCGGCATCCCGAACCGTGGCTTTGACGGCCGCGGCAACTACACGCTCGGTCTCAAGGACCACTCGATCTTCCCGGAAATCGTGGAAGCGGCGGGTCCGAACTCGGGCATGGACGTGACGTTCGTTACGTCGGCTCTGGATAACAAGGCTGCCAAGGAGTTCCTCGTGGCTCTCGGCATGCCGTTCGCGGGAAGGAACTAAGCAATGGCCAAGAAATGTCTGATGGAAAAGGCGAACCGCAAGCCGAAGTTCGGCGTGCGTGCCTATAACCGCTGCAAGCTCTGCGGCCGTCGTCACGCCTATATGCGCAAGTTCGGCGTGTGCCGTCTCTGCTTCCGCGAACTCGCGGTGAACGGTCTCATCCCGGGCGTCACGAAGGCCTCGTGGTAACGGAAAGGAACTGAAGAAATGATCATCGATCCCATTTCCGATATGCTGGTGTCGATCCGCAACGGTCTGAAGGCCCGCCTCGTGCAGGTCGCCGTTCCGGCCTCGAACATCAAGGCTGAAATCGCGAAGGTTATGAAGGCTTCTGGTTACATCCAGGACGCGTTCACGACCTCCGAATTCCCGAAGAAGCTCGTCATTACGCTGAAGTACTCCGACAAGGCCGAGCCGGCCATTCGCGGTCTCCAGCGTCAGTCGAAGCCGGGTCTGCGCAAGTTCGTCGGCTGCGCGGAGATCCCCGCCGTTCTCGGTGGCATGGGTCTCGCGGTGCTCTCCACGTCGAAGGGCGTGATGAGCGGCAAGGACGCGAAGGCGCAGAAGCTGGGTGGCGAACTCATCTGCACCGTTTGGTAAGGAGTCCGAACAATGTCTCGTATTGGTAAAGAACCCGTGGCCGTTGCGGCCGGCGTCACTGTCAAGGTGGACGGTCAGACGGTCACCGTCAAGGGCAAGCTCGGCGAGCTTTCATACGTCATGCATGAAGGCATCAGCGCGGAAGTCAAAGACGGCAAGATCGTCGTCTCCTGCGCGAACGACAAGCAGTATGGCAACTTCCACGGCCTCGCCCGTGCGCTCATCAACAACATGGTGAAGGGCGTTTCGGAAGGCTACACGAAGAAGCTCACGATCGAAGGTACCGGCTTCAAGGCCGCCCTTCAGGGTAAGGTGCTCGCGCTGTCGCTCGGCTTCGCGTCCCCCAAGCTTTTCCCGATCACCGACGATCTCAAGATCACCGTCGAGAACGACGGCCTGCTCGTGACGATCACCGGCATCAGCAAGGAAAAGGTGGGCGAAGCCGCGGCTCGCATTCGCAGCTTCTACCCGGCCGAACCCTACAAGGGCAAGGGCATCAAGTATGAAGGCGAACGCATTCGCCGTAAACAGGGTAAGAAGGTGGCCTAATCTAAAGGCTGCCTGATTCGGAGAAATCTACAATGAGTTTCAACCGTAAAGACCAGCGTCAGAAGCGCCATCTGCGCCTTCGTCAGCGCGTGATCGGCACCGCGGAAAAGCCGCGTATGTCGCTCTGCATCTCGAACAAGCACATGTATGTGCAGTTCATTGACGATACCGTTGGTAACACGCTCGCTTCCGCCTCCACGATCAAGGAGACGAAGTGCAACCTCGAAATCGCCAAGAAGCTCGGCGCGGCGGCGGCGGAAGCTGCCAAGGCCAAGGGCATCAAGACGGTCGTCGTCGACCGCGGTGGTTTTAAGTTCACGGGCCGCATCGCGGCCATCGTGGATGCTGCCGTGGAGAATGGACTGTCGATCAGCGATAAACCCGCGAAGGAGGCTGAATAATGGCGATGAATCGTGATAAGCGCCGCAATGAGTCCGGCGCGAACGACGACCTCGATGAGCGCGTTGTGTTCGTGAACCGCTGCGCGAAGACCGTCAAGGGCGGCCGTCGCATGTCCTTCTCCGCCGTCATCGTTGTCGGCGATGGAGATGGCAAGGTGGGCCTCGGTTTCGGCAAGGCGAACGAAGTGTCCGACGCGATCCGCAAGGGTGGCGAGGCCGCTCGTAAGGCCCTCAAGGCCATCATCCGCCAGGGCGATACGATTCCGCACGAAGTCATGGGCGATTGCGACGGCGGCCGCGTGCTGCTGAAGCCGGCCCCGGCTGGTACGGGTCTGATCGTCGGCGGTGGTATGCGTCCTGTGCTCGAAGCTGCCGGCATCAAGGACGCCGTGGGCAAGTCCCTCGGCTCCAAGAACCGCTTGAACGTGGTCAAGGCCACGCTCGATGCGCTCGCCCAGCTCCGCTCCCCTGAGACGATTGCGGCTATCCGCGCTTAATTAAAGGAGTTTAAGAAATGGATCTTTCCTCTCTTACTAACACCCCGGGCGCCCGCAAGAGGGCCAAGCGCGTCGGTCGTGGTTGCGGCTCCGGCATGGGTAAGACCTGCTGCCGCGGCAACAAGGGCCAGAATGCGCGTAAGGGCCACAAGCAGAAACTCGGATTTGAAGGTGGCCAGATGCCGCTCGTGCGTCGTCTGCCGAAGCGTGGCTTCAACAACTTCAACTTCCGCTGCGAGGCGTATCCGGTCAACGTCGAGACGCTCGAGAAGTTCTTCAACGCGGGTGACGAAGTCACCGTCCAGACTCTTGCCGAGTTTGGCCTGACGGACAACAAGCGTCCGCGCGTGAAGATCCTCGCGAAGGGCGAGCTCACGAAGAAGCTCACGGTCAAGGTCCCGTGCTCCGCATCTGCGAAGGCGAAGATCGAAGCCGCGGGTGGCTCGGTCGCCTAAGGCAAACCCGTTCTAACGGGCTCAAAGCGCCGCTCCTTTCGGGGCGGCGTTTTTCTTATCGATTTTCGGACCTAAGTTCGCATTTGACCTTCCTCCTGTCGCGTGCTATAATTATATCAGACTTGGAACCTGGGGTTCCGAGCCGTGTGTGACTGATCTAACGGGAACCGGGCAACCGGTTCCCCTCCTAGCATTAAAACAGAAGAAGGAAAAATGAAGACTCGACTGAATTTGATGCGGAACACGATCGCGGCTATGGCCGCGTTCAGCGGTGTGATGGGTGTCGGCTCGGCTTGGGGCTATGGGCTCGAAGCCACGGACTGGGTGGGGAAGGGCGCGAATACGCTCGCCTCGACCGGTGCCAACTGGAACAACGGCGTGGTGCCGTCGGCGAGCATGCGCTTTGCCGCCGGCGCCTACGGGAAGACGGTCACGTTCGACCGCGTCTACACGATAACCGGCTACATTTGGAACGGAACCGACGCTGCCGGTAAATACTACGATCCGTCGACGGGCGTGACGAATCCGGTTGTGTGGGAAGCGACGTCGCCCGGGTATGGCATCAATCATACGAATGTGAGCGGGAGAGATGCCATCATCGTCGGCGACGCCAACGTGCAGAACGCGGCCTTGCATATCAAGAGCGGCACCTATTACACGTCCGGAAACTTACGCGTGGCATTCGCGAAATCGTGCGCGGGCTGGTTTTGGCTGGAAGAGGGTTCGTTCTCCTGCCGCGAAGACCTGCGTGTGGGCGAAGGCTCGGGGGCTAAGGCGGAGTTCATCGTCGGCAGCGGCGACCCCAATCGTTCCGCCAAGTTCTACGTGCCGGTCGACCGGTGGGCGGTGGTGAGCGCGAGCGGCGCGAATACGCGCATTGTCTTGAAGAAGGGCGGCGAATTCCATTGCTCCTACATCTGCGAACACAGTACCACGTCGGGCCTCGTGTTCGACGGCGGCGCGCTGGTGAAGGATGGAGCGTCCTTGAATCAGGCGGACTACATCTTCGGCGACGACCTGCCCACGGGGCATGGACTCGACCCGAGTCTGTGGATCGACGTGACGGCGAACGGCGGTCTGATCGATATCGGCGAATTCAACACGAAGCTGCTCACGCAGATCCGGCTCGTGTCGGGTGCGACGGACGGCGTCCTGACGAAGCGCGGCACGGGCACATTGACGCTCGCGAACGCGGGAAGCGGCTTCGGCGGCACATTCCGCGTGCAGGAAGGCGCGCTCGCGCTCACCGCAGTCGGTGCGAATACGAAGGCCGTGCTTGCGGGCGGCACGCTCACATACACTTCCGGAACGTTTGCGCGGCTTGAAGTCGAGGGCGGCACGTACGCGTTTCCGTCGCTGCCGGCCCATACGGGCAAGGTCATTGTCTCGGGCGGTGAACTGCAGGCCACGGTCGATTCCGGGCTGCTGCGAGACGGCGTGCCCTATCGTACGGGCGTCAACGTGCAGACGGATCTTCAGTTCGCCGGTTCGGCCACGGCGGACACGGTGTTCACGCCGTTCCGCCTCGGCGATTTCGATTGCGTGCAGTCGGTGGACAACGACGGCTACATCGTCCTGACGCCCACGCAATGGACGGTCTCCTACACCATTCAGGCGGATTCGACGGATCTCAATATCGGCGAAGTGATCGGCTCGAACTATTCGGACGTGCACAAGTACGGTTCCCATTCGGCCCGATTGACGGCCAAGAACGCGTTCACGGGCAATGTCTACATCCACGAAGGCGCCCTCTTGGCCGCGCGCGGCACGGGTGTCACCGAAACGGCATCCATCCGCATCGACGGCGGCACCTGGGCACCGCTCGTCGAGGAGGCGACTCTCCCGCTTGGGTCGGGTATGGGCCAGGTTTGGTTCACCACGTCCGAGAGCGCCGCCGGCATTTCGGCTTTTGAAAAACCGCTGACGCTCACATTTGATTCGCAGTGGACGTCTCTTGTCCCCGGGAGCGATCGCACGCCGAACACCACGTTCATCCTCAATGGCGCAGGGGCCAATCAGCCGCTGATGCTCACGAACCCGATTCGGCTCGAGAAGGGCAACGGCACGATCGAAGTGGACGGTACGGGCCCCGTGACGCTTTTGGGTGGCGACGAGGCGGGCGGGGCGAACCGCAACCTGTTCAAGACGGGCGCGGGAACGCTCAATTTCAACGGTCCGGTTGGCGCGAACGGTGCGGAGAACAAGTGGCTCTACATCTATCCGCAGGCAGGTACGGTGAGTTTCAACTACAACGAGGCCACGAACAAGGTGGCGGACATCATCCAGCAGAATGCGTCGAAGGTCTACCTCACGAACAACGCGGCGCTGTTCTGCAATGGCTGGTACTATACGGGTGAGAGCGGCACAGGGGCGGTCACCTACATGTCGAACGGCTGGCTGGGAACGCCCGTCGGCAACTATTTGCGCGTCGGGTACAATCTCGGCTCGGTAGGTACGTTCAACTTCTCCGGCGGCACGCTGGAGCCGGGCCGCCTCACCGTGGGCGGTTTGAAGGGCCGCGGCACGTTCAACATGACGGGCGGAACGCTGAAGGTGGGCGGCACGGGCGAGAGCATGGTCGGCCAAACCGACGCGCCCGGGAAGAACGAAGCGCGCGCGGCGGAGAGCGTGTTCACGCTCTCGAACGGCAAGGCCGTCTTCGGACAGAACTTCCAGGTTGGCGTCCATTCCGACGGCCGCTTCGAACAGAGCGGCGGCGTGCTGGATGTCACGGCATGGCTCAGCATCGCGCGCTGGAACGATGCGAAGGGCGTCTACAACATGACAGGCGGCGAGTTCTACAATACGAATGCCTGGGGCGTGATCGTTGGCGAACTCGGCAAGGGCCAGCTCAATTTGAGCGGTGCGAACACGCGCTTCGTCGCAAAATGGCTTCAAATCGGTTCGGGCGTGGATGGCGATACCTTGGGCGACGGCCTTATCACGGTGAAGGATGGCGCGAAGCTCATTGCCGATGCGATCGCCCACGGCCTTGGCACCAACAATGCGACGCTTTATGTAGACGGCGGTACGGTGGGGGCGTATTCGTCCGACAAGATCCTGAGCGGCTACTTCCGGAACATGGGTGGCGGCGTGGCGGTGGGTCCGCGCGGCATGACGTTCGACACGGGATCCTCCTGGGTGGATGCTGGCGACTTCTCGCTCGCGGGCACGTCGTCCGGTACGATCACGAAGACGGGCACGGGCACGCTCGCGATGACGAAACTGCCTGAAGCGGCGAAGGTGACCGGGGCGGAAGGTACGCTCGCCGACAGTGGCGAACCTTCGGCTTCCGCGCTCGTCCACCGCTGGAGCTTCAATAATTCGCTCGCCGATTCGGTGGGCGGCCAGACGGCGCAGGTCTATACGCCCTCGAGCACGACGCCGCCGACCACGCCGAGCGGAACGCTCGGCTATACGTCGGACGGCAAGGCGATCTCGCTTCCGGGCGGCAACAACACGGCGATCGTGGGCCTGGGTTCGAACATCCTGCCCACCTCGGGACCGGTGACGATCGAAATCTGGTCCACGCTCCGCAGCCATACGGTGTGGGAGAAGATGTTCGCCGTCGGTACAAGCCAGAATAACGGGTTGCTCCTCACATATTCGTGCGGTGCGAAGAACGCCAACAACGCCTCGGCCGTGAACTGGCTCAATGCGGGTACGGGCGACGTGACGGGTACGGGCTATTACCGCGATAACGAGGAATACTACATGGCCGTGCGATTCGATCCCGCGCAAGGGGGCACGGTCCTCACGGCCTACGTGATCCACGCGAAGTCCGGCGCGAAGGTGGGTTCGTACACGCACTATGCCGAGGGAGTGACGGTCGCGAACATCTCGCAGACCGGCTCCTGGCTCGGCTGGGCCTGGTGGAACGACGCGGTGCCGAAGGCGAACTACAACGAAGTGCGCGTGTGGAACGCGGCGCTTTCCGAGTCGGACATGCTCGCGCACGTCGAGGCGGGTCCGGACCAGGTGTTCGCCACGACCACCGATGCGGGCGACAACCTCTATCCCGAGAATCCCTCCGAGACGCTTCTCGCGAACAACTACCTGGCGCACCGCTGGACCTTCAACGGCACGGCCGACGATATGGTGGGCGGCTTTACGGCGACGCTGGGCGGTTCCTCGGCGCTCGTCAACAACCGTCAGCTCGACCTCGTGGGCGGCGGCACGGCGAACGGGGCGGATCTTGGCGCGAACGCGCTGCCGGTCTCGGGTCCGGTGACGCTTGAGTTCTGGACGACGCTCCGGTCCTATCAGGCCTGGGAGAAATTGTTCGCCATCGGTTCAAGCACGAGCGACTATCTGCTCTTCACGTATTCGACGCAGAACGCGGCGGGCAACACCTCCATGGGCGTGTTGGGCGCCGGTGCCAATAGCGGCAATATGACCGGCACGGGGACGTGTCCGCTCAACGTGGAATGCTATCTCGCGATGACGATCACGCCGAACGGAAACGGGTCTACGGTGACCGCCACGCTCTGGAACACGGAAACGGGCGCGAAGATCGGCACCCAGACGTACACGAGCGACACGTGGACGCCTGCACAGCTCCAGCAGAACAGCTTCTACCTCGGCAAGAACTGGTTCAACAATCCCACGCCGCACGCGAGCTACAACGAAGTGCGCGTGTGGAATGCGGCGCTCTCCGAAGCGCAGCAGCAGGTGAACCTCGCGCTCGGTCCGGACGTGCTGCCGAAGCTCTCGCCGGCGGCGAGCGTGGGCGGTGCGCCGATTCTCGAGGTGGCCGCAGGCGCGACGGTGGACCTGAAGGGCGGGACGATCAAGCAGTACGCCGTCGAGGGGTCGGGCAGGGTCTGCAACGGCACGCTCGAAGTGACGGGTGTACTCGCGCCGGGCGGCGAAGACGCCGTGGGCACGCTCACGCTGGAATCGTCCACGACGGTTTCGGGCACGATTCGTCTCAACGTGGGCGACCAGATCGTGTGCGAGAGCGCGCTCAACCTCGCCGACGTGACGATCGAAGTGCTGGATCGGGAAAATCTGAAAAACGTGTCCTCGTGGACGGTCGCCTCGTCCGCCGGCCGCCGGATTACGGGCCGCGTGAAGGGGGACAACCTGAAGGGCACGAGCTACATCGTTCACACCACGTCAAGCGCGGTGAAGATCTTCCACGACGGCCTGTTCCTGTTCTTCAGGTAAGAGGTTTGTGGTAGGTCCATAGTCGGGCGCGCGCATCCTTGCGCGCGCCCGCTGTTTTCACTTGACCCGTCTTGCTGTCGTATGCTAGAATTTTATTAGCTCAAGATGTGGGGGTTCCCCCGACATGTGAGGCGTATCCGTTTAATGTTTCAGGAGGAGAAAATGAAGCGAATGATTAAACTGTTCGTTCTGATTGCCGCGGTGGCGAGTGCCGCAGCGGCGACGACGGCCCAGACAGTCGACGAGGTGCTGACGGAGTTTTCGCTGACACCGCAGGTGCGTCTCGATGCTTCCGTGTCGGAGAGCTTCACGCTCACCGCTGACGGGGGTGTGGCGAGCTGGCGTGATCTGGCGTCGAAGACGGTTTTCAATGCCTACACGACGGCGAATGGGTTCCGCTATGGTACGCGGCGTCAGCTCGATGGCAAGTGGGTCTATGACATGGGGTTCCCCGGGAGCGGTATTGACCTCAAGATGGCGAATGAGCTGTCGTCGATGACCGTGGTGATGGTGGCCGACTTGGATTGTTCGATCTCTGCGTTCGTGCTGGGCCATAGTGCTTCGGCGAACAGCCCCTACGAATTCCATCGTGGCGCCAATGGTGAATACGCGCATTCGAATTATGGTCTTTTACGCTATGCGGCGGGCACGAAGAACGGCGTCGCCATCAAGGACGTGAACCGCGAGTTCCCCGATGGCCCGGGTGCCTTGTCCGTCTATGTGTTCACACTGGAGACGCCCGGACGCTGGCTCAACCTCTCGCAGGACCGCCAGCTAGCGGGTCGCAACGGCGGTCGCCGCCTGGCGGAACTGATGACGTTCGAAGGCGCCCTGGACGATACCGCACGCCGTGCGCTTGAACGTGCGCTGATGGCGAAATGGCGTCCGGCGAAGCCGACCGCGTCGCTGCAGGTTGCGCGTTTCGTCGGGTCCGACTACCAGATGAACTGGAAAGTGGACACCCTGGGCGAGGGCGCGGTGAAGGCGTCGCTCTTTCTTTCCTGGGGCGCGGATGCCGAGTCGCTTGGCGGGGAGATGTCCATCGGTTCGGACCTGGTCGCCGGTGCCACGGCCACGGCGACGCTCACGGGGCTTGCGGCGCAGACGACGTACGCCTATCGTCTGCGCGCCGTGAACGATCGCGGCGAGGAACGCGTCCTCACGGGCACGTTCAACACGCTGCCGTCCGGTTATGAATTGCTGGGCTGGATCCAGAGTACGGGCACGCAGTTCATCAATACGCAGTACAAGCACCAGTCGGCGGATAAGGTCGTGTGCGATGTCAATGTCGACGAGTATGGACAGAATACGTTCTCGTGCCTTTTCGGTGCGATGTGGAACAACAACACGGACGGTTTCACGGTTCAGGTGAGTAACGGTCAATCGACATCCCGCTGGCTCGGCTATGTGCGCGGGAGCAATTCGAAAGTCGAAGCCGTGAACTCGAAGGCCCTGCGCGGACAGCGTATCACGATTACGTGCGAAGGGCGGACGATCAGCTGGTCGAATGGACTCCTGGGGGGATCGGCGAGCTTCGCCGAATCGACTTCCATCGGCAATGAATCCCAGATTCCTTTGGCGATATTCACCCAGAATTGGGCCACAATCGCGGACGGCTTCGTGAAGGCGGAGAACTGGTATACGGTGGCCAAACTCTATGGTTTCAAAGTCCTCTCGTCGTCGGGTACGCCCCGGCGTGACTTCGTGCCGTGCCGTTCGCCGGCAGGCGAGGTGGGCCTCTACGATCTCGTGACGGCGCGTTTCTACGGCAACGAGGGTACGGGACACTTCTTCGCGCCGGACGACGAAGGCCTCTTCGTGAGCTTTGCCGAAAGCACGGGCATTCAGTGGGTCGATACCGGCTATGCACACGATGCGAATACGGTGGTGGATCTCTCGGTACAGTTCCCGGCGCTGCCTGCAAAGAACCAATGGTGGTCTTATTTCGGTGCGCGTCAGAACAGTTCCCGTGGTACGCAGTTCGGCGCGTGGATCTACGATCCGAGCGGAACCGATACCTACCACTACAGCGGTGTGCGTCTGACCGAAACGACGCTGAACACCAACGGCTGGGCGCCGGTTGCGGTGGACACCGATTATGCGGTGCATCTGGAGAAAAACGGCGACTGCACGATCAACGGCGTGGCCTTCGACATGGGCGAAGACGGCAGTGCGGGTTTGACCGACTACCTTTTTGCCATCAACCAGGACAATGCCGCCAACTTTCTGTCGCGGACGCGGCTCTTTTCCTGCCAGATGATGAGCAAGCAGGAAAACGGACGCCTTGAGTCCGTGCGCGATTTCAAGCCCTATCGGGCGGCGAATGGCATGGTGGGTCTGCTCGACCAGCAGACGCAGTGTTTCCATTCGGTGCAAGGCAATGGCGTTTTGAACTGGGGCGGTATCGCCTACACCAAGAATGGTACGTCGTTGACGATCCACGAAGGAACGCTGGCGGGACGCGATCTGGCGGGCTTTACGGATGTCGAGAAGATCACGGGGGAGCCTCTTGTGGCAGGGGCGGTGACGGATTATCCGTCCTTCGCATTGCGGGCCGGCACGCTTGACTTGCAGGACGCGACGGCGAAATCCGTCACAATCACCAATTCGTTCACGCTCGCGGGCGGAACGACGCTCGCCCTGGATGTGACCGCGGGCGGCGCGGATTCGATCGCGGCCGGTTCAGTGGTCTTGCAGGCGACGGCCGAGAAGCCGGTGACGATTCGCCTTGCCGTGGCGGATGATGCCGATATGGCGCAGCCGCGCGTGCTGATCGCATCCGGACTCGCTGCCGATGCGCTTGAGAAATTCGTACTCGACTGTGCGCGTCCGGTGGCGCTCGTGCTTGAGAACGGCGCGCTGCTGCTCGTGGCCGACGACCAGGCGATCGCGTCCGCCACGTGGACCGGTGCGGGCACCGACGCCTCGAACTTGTCGGATCCGGCGAACTGGAGCTGCCGGAACATGCGGGGTGAGACGGTGGCGGGCATCCCCGGGCCGAAGACGATCGTCACGCTGCCGGATGGTTGTGTGTTCAACTGTCCGCCTGGACAGACGCTCAGCTGTCAGAAGATCATCTATCCCGCGACGCTTGGCGGCGATTGCGACTGGCGCGGACTGACGGCGCCGATCGACAACGACATCGACTTGCAGGGGCACACGTTGCTTTTGGGCCAGGTGAATGGTACGGGTACGATTTGGGATTCGGCCGACTTCCAGACGCTCGAGTACATTGAGGCGACCGGTGCGCTGGGCAGGCAATTCATCGACACGGGATACAACCACCAGTCGACGGACAAGGTGGTGTTGGACATCAATCTGTCGACGGAGAACCAGACCGCGTGGTCCTGTATCTTCGGCGCGATGTGGAACAACAACACCGACGGCTTCGTGATGCAGGCTGCCAACGGTGCCCCTGCGACACAGTGGCTCGGCTACGTGCGCGGCGCCAACAAGAAGGTGCAGCTCTCCGATTCGACAAACCTGCGGGGGCGGCGAATTGTCCTCACCTGCCAAGGGACGAAGGCCAGTTGGACGGATGGCGAAGCGAGCGGTTCGGCGACGCTGAATCAGGCTATTGGCAACAACTCGCGGATCCCGATGCTGATTTTCAATGAAAACAAGTCGGTGACGGATAATAAATATCAGGTTTCCGACGCCTGGTACACGGCGGGCAAACTCTATTCGTTCCAGGTGTACGATGCGAATGACGTGCTGAAACTCGACCTCGTGCCGGTACGTCGGCGTTCGACGGGTGCGGCGGGTCTCTTCGACCGTCTGACGAAGACGTTCCACGGGAATTGCGGACCGGGCGACGACTTCGTGCTTCCGGCAGTCGAACTGCTCGGGCCGACGCAAGTCGGCGAAGTGCGTATCGATGTGCCTGCCGGAGCCGTCTGCAAGGCCGGTCCGTCGTCCATTCTCGTGGCCGATGCGGCGAAACTCGTTAAAACCGGTGCGGGCGTGTGGGAGGCGCAAGACCGTCTGCTCGCGCAGGTCACGCGGATTGAGCTGACAGACGGCACGACGAAGATCGTGCATGGTCAGCAGTTGACGATTTCCCGCCGCGGTGAACTCGTCATCGGCGAGACGGCGACGCTCGATCTCAACACAGTCTATGGCCGCTCGGAGGGCTATGCGCTGAACGAGGTTACGCATGGCAAGAAGATCACCTTGTCGGGTACGATCATTGACAGCGCCGTCGCGGAGGGTGTCGACGCCTACGGCGGGCCGTTGAGCCACGTTTGCCTCGGACGCGACACGGCAATCGGAGGCGAGACGCCGACGAATTCCCGTATTGACTGTCGTCCGATTGCCGGCAGTGCGGAGAATACGCAGCTGCTGGAGGGCCCGTACACGTTGACACTGCCTGGCGGGAACGTGTTCTGCGTCATCAATTCGTCGTTTGAATTGAATCGTCTCGACAGCCATGGCTACCTGCTGTTGGAGAATACGATTACGGGTACGATTACCAATGGCATCCACTTCTTCGACGGCACGACGACACGGTTCAACGCTTCTAAGATTCCGGCAACGATCGGATTTGAAGTCGAAGAGGGCTCGACTACTTTTGATGTCCTGTCGAGTTCGCAAATCGCCAGCGCGCTGAACGTGAAGGCGGGCACGACGGTGCGCTTCGCGCCGTTGAGGGGACCGCTCGCCTGGATGGGGACCATCCTCAACAACGGAACAATCGAGGGCGCGGGCACACAGGTGACGACGCTGGAGGGCCGTCTCGAAGGCGTGGGGACGATTTCGGGGTCGAATGTGCGCTTCGGCGGCAACTCCTGCTGGGCGATGGCGGCCGATAATACGGGCTTCACACAGAAGATCGACGTGAGCGGCGTGACGGACCCCGCGTTCTTCCAGGGACTCAAGAACGTCGAAATCACCTTCACGGGAGATCCCTCGGTCGATTGCTGTTTCGAAATCGGTTCGGCCGGTAATCTGAAGACGGCGGCCGACATCACGCTGACGCTGAAGGATGCCGCAGGGGACCCGATTGAAAACAAGGGCTACCTCTTTGTGTCGAGCGACGGCAAGCTGATGTTCCAGATCGCCCAGACGTGGATTGAAAAGGCCGTGTGGACCGGTGCGGTGTCCACTGATCTGACGGATCCGGCGAACTGGCAATGTACGAACGCCGAAACACCCGTGACGGGCGTGCCGATGGCGATGACACGCATCGTTCTGCCAGATGGATGCACGTTCAACTGTCCGCCGGGTGCGCCGCTCGTCTACCATGACGTGGAACTGCCGAAATCAATCGGCGGCGACTGCGACTGGCGCGGACTCAACGTCGTGCTGGACCACGACCTTGATTTGCAGGGCCACAAGCTCACCCTCGCCAATCTTGAGGGCACTGGCAAGATCTACGACTACGCGGGATATGAACTTCTCGAATACATTGAGTCCACCGGTGTCAACGGCAAGCAGCTGATCAACACCGGTTACAATCATCAGGCGAACGACAAGGTCGAGTGCGACATCATGATCTCGACGACGGGACAGTCCGCCTGGACTTGCCTCTTCGGCGCGATGTGGAACAACAAATCCGATGGCTTCGTCGTGCAGGGTGTGGATCCCACCGGAAAGAACGCGGCCATCGTCTACGATCGTGGTGCCGACAGCAAAATCGAATTGAGTAATTCGAGGAATCTGCGGGGCACGCGCTTGAAGCTGACCTGCCAGGGAACAACGGCGACATGGGAAACGGATGCGAGCAGCGGAAGCGCGACGCTCGGGAAGTCCATCGGCGGCAACTCCAAGATCCCGATGTTGATCTTCAACGAGAACTATGCGGCGACGGAAGGGGCGGTCAAGGTCTCCGACAACTGGTGGACGGCCGCGAAGCTGTATCGCTTCCGGATCACTTCGAGCGATGGACGCATCATGCGCGACTTCGTGCCGGCGCGCCGGTTGAGCGACGGCAAGGTCGGCCTGCTCGACCTCGCGTGCGGCGATGCGGCGCATGGGGCGTTCTATGAAAACGCCGGGTCGGGTACGTTTGGCGCCGGTGCCGTGACGGCGGTCGGTGCCAACGGCACACCGGGCGAACTGCACCTGGAAGTCGCGGCCGGTCGAACAATCCAGAACAACACGGTCAAGTTCGAGGGCGGGTTCACATTCGTCAAGGAGGGCGAAGGCACCTTTGTTGCGAATGTGGCTAATCAGGACAACTTCGGCGGCACGCGGATTCTGGGTGGTACGGTGACGACCGTGGCGGTGACGACTGCCGGTGATACAGCGCATCGGTTCAGTCAGTATTATTTCGGGTCGCGTGACAGCACGATCTCGGTCGCGACGAATGCTGTGCTTGAATTGAGTGGCAACTACGATTCGGGTTACTATCAGGTCGAGCTCATGGGCGGCCAGATGGCGAACCACGCGAGTTACGACCAAGTCGATCAGGGCGGAGCCGGCGCCCTGACCCTGTTCCAGAATGCGACGTTGGACTTCGCGCGTTCGGTGACCTTCCGTGACCGCACGGCGCTGCTGAATGGTCATACGCTCACCGTGCTGCTCGGGAACGGTAAGACGTTCATTCTGGGCGCATCCTCGGTCACGCAGCAGATCAAGAACGGCATGCTGAAGATGGTGGGCGACGGCTACTTGCGCATCGACGGTGCCGACAAGGATCTGTCGTCTGTCAACCTCGATCTCAATAGCGGCCTCTATCTGGCGAAATCGCTGACGGTTCACGACCTTACGGTGCGTTACAACGGGTTTAACCTCGGTGGTGGCGGTTGGCTGAAGGTGCTGGGTACCTACACGCCAATGACTGACTATCGCTGTAACTTCCAGATCATGAACGGCGCGGTGATGGACCTCAGCTATCTGAATTCGACCCTGCCGGGCGAGACGATGCTCTCCTTTGCGGACGGGGCGACGATTCTGGTAAATGTCGGTGATCGTCATTTGCGCTCGGATGCGCGGCTTGTCTCGTGGGAGCAGCCGCCGAACGTCACCTTCAAGCCGAGCGTGGGTGGCCGATATGCGCTCATTAAGCGCGAAGACGGCCTCTACTATTACCGCGGTCTGAAGATCATCCTGCGCTGACAGGTGAGATGCCGCGCGTCCTGATGGCAGTGGCGGTTGCGCTTGCGGGAACCGTTTTTGCCGATTTCCAGGCGTCCTTTGAGACGTACGAAGTCGGCGAAACGGTTTCGTCCAAGGGCGTGTCAGGCGGCCGATGGGTCTGTCCCGCCGATGCGACGGCCTCGGTTGTCGCATCGGCGAACGAGAAGAGTCTTGCCCTGGAGAGCATGGCGACGAACGGACTCGCGTTCGCGCTTGAAACGATCTTGCCCGAGAGACCGGTCCGCTGCGATTTTCGCACGTGTTTTGACGATCTGAGCGAAGGTGTGGACGAACTGCAGATGGAGGGGGCGCGTTGCGGATTGACCTTGAGTCGCGCGCGTCGAGGCGGCACGACTTTTGTGGGGTTCGCGGCGGGCCACGCCTTTGAACTGGCGGCTGCCGATCTGCCGGCAGTCTGCGGACGCTGGTACGAGTTGCGCATCGAAACATGCGATCTGGGTGGTTCGTCCTATGTCTCCTATTGGGTCAAGGACGGGGAAACGTATAAACCCCTCGTGACGGATATCGGTTCATGTTGGTTTCGTTTGGACGGGACGGGCGCCGGTTTCTCGTCGCTTGAGTTTCGAGGCGTCGGATCGTTGGCGCGGCTTTCGGGTGGCCGTGGCGACAGGGAACCGGAATCGTCTTTCCATTGGATCGGCGGTGAATCGGGTGCATGGGAAGAACCGTCCAACTGGTCGTATACGACGGGAGGTCCTGCTTGCGGGTGCGTGCCGGGCGAAGGAGAACTTGCGCGCATTGACGGTACCGTGGCGCTGACGCGCGCGGGTGAACAGGCGACGGTACGCGATGGCGCGTTTCGCCTTACGGCAGGTGGCGGTTTGGCGGCCGTGGCGGGTACAATCCGGACGCCGCTCGCATTGGACGTGCGGCGACCGCGGCTCGGAAAGGCATTGACATTTGAGGTGAAGTCGTTCGGCGGACTCGTTCCTTCAGTGGAGGGGCTCCGGTTCCGTTGGTTTCGCGGGGGGCTTTCGCGGAATGACGAAGCGGTGTTGATCGGCACGACGGCCAACTATACGCCGGTTCTGCAGGATTGCGAGAAGTGGTTGCGCGTCGTCGCCGAAACCGAGTTGGGTACGGTGCTGGACGAGTCGTTCTTCTTCTCGGAGCGTCCTGTGCTCTACCTGACGACGGATGACGGACAGACGCCGTCGCAGGCGAAAGAGGCGCATACGGGCCACCTCTTCGTTCAAGGGAATGCCGAATGGAAGAGCCTTTACGACGGGGCGATGACGATCAAGGTACATGGCAATGGCACGAGGACCTATCCGAAGAAACCGTGGAAGATCAAGCTTGAGGAAAAGACCAAGATGTTCGGATTCCCGAAGTCAAAACATTGGGTGCTGCTTGCGAACTATATCGATGTGACAGGCATGCGCGACAAGATCGGGGCGGATTTCGCGGCGCGTATCGGATCCTCGGGAATGAAGTCCACGTGGGTCGAGTGTGTCCTCAACGGTAGTTGGCAGGGACTCTATCTGTTCAGCGAACAGATCCGCGTTGACAAGAATCGCGTGGACATCTTCGACTGGGAAGAGGCGGGCGAAGACGCCGCCGACGCGGTGGCGGCAGCTGAAGGATTTTCGCCGGCGGACAAGTCCGCGCTCAAAACGGCGATGAGCGAGAATTTCGCCTGGGTCGACACGGGCAAGGTCACGTTCAAGAACCGAACGTATCTTCTCGGCGATTACGTGCCGGATTTCGCAAGCGTGACGAACGATATCTCAGGCGGCTATCTGTTTGAATTCGATTCGACGGCCGACGAGGTTTCGACCTACACGTTCACTTCGGGCAATTTACAAGTGCTCACGAAAATCACGTCGCCTGAATACCTCAAGACGAATACGCGGATGCTGAATGCGAGTCGGGATTTGCTGAAAGGTTTTTGCGATGCGACGACCTCCTGCGACGGCTATGCGAACGGACGCCACTATTCGGAGGTTTGCGACATCGAAAAGATGGTGGCGTATTTCCTCGTGAACGAACTGCTCGGCAATTGGGATGCCTGTCAGCGTAGCCGTTACGGGTCGGTTGATCGGGGCGGCAAGTTGACGTTTGGTCCTGTCTGGGATTTCGATTACGACATTGGCAACAATCAAGGATCGGAAGTACGCCACAATCCCGTGGCATGGATCGTCACGGAAGGGAAGTACGCCTTTTTCAAGGAGTGGTTGACGGACCCGTGGTTCTGTACTTTGCTGTGGACGCGCTATCCGGCGGCGCGTGCCGAGTTTGTGAAGATATTTCGCGGCGGCGTGGACGGGCGTGGCGAAATTGGTGCCTACTTTCGGGAACTGAGCCGTTCGATTGTGGCCAATGAAGAGAAGTGGTCCTATTCGGGCAAGGACAATCCGTCCGCCGGAATCCGACGGTTGCTCGCCTTCCTCAATCGACGGCTCGACTGGCTCGATGCGCAGTTCCGTGATGTGCCGACGCTGATGGCCTCGCTCGCGGGAGGTACGCGGTCGACGCCGTCGACGAATCCCTATGTGCGTGATACGACACGGCTCGCGCTCTCATTCGTCAATGCTCCTCAGGGACGTCTACATCGGGCAAGACCGCTCGATGTGTCCGTCGCAGTCGAAGATGCTCGCATTGCTTCAGTCGGACTTTATGCGAACGGATTGAAGGTGGGGCCGCCGCAGGCAATCGTACAGGGACAGGTGCGTGCGGAGGTGCCGTTTACTGCGCTGACGGCGGGAAGGGGAGAACCCAATTGTATTTCGTTGGTGGCGTTTGATTCGGCCGGCGCGTGTGTGGCACGCACGTATGCGCTCGTGAGGGTCGATCTCGCGTCCGACGGATTCCAGCTCTTTGTCCGTTGAGGAATGGATTGTGCGGGGATTTAACTGAAAGAGGGAAGTACTACTATGGCAAGTACAGCGTGTTACAAATTTTCCTTGATGTTTTTTGCGGCGGGTCTTTCGTTTTGTCGATTCGTTTGGGCGGAACAACCGCGTCAAATTCAGCAGACGAATGCTGTTGTACGTACCGTTGCTGAAGGTGATTTCAAACAACTGAAGGGTAATCGGTTGTGGGAAGAATTACGCAAGATCAGGGAGGATCATCCCCGATTTGACGCGGCTGTTCAAACGTTGAACGGACGGGTGATGAAATTTACTCACGTGCCGATTAAATCGATTGACAGAAATTTGTACAATGGGAAAATCCATGTGACATTGGGAACGCCGAGTGCGGACCGCAAAGATGATTATGGATTCGCTTTTGACATGATCGCACGATTCCCCGCTGAAAGTAAAGGTGTGGATTGTCTCGACCATCGTATCCTGTTGTCGTCTATTCTTGTTCGGTTTGCAGAGAGGTCCGGTTCATATAGAATTTACTGCGATGTTCTTGATTTTGAAATCCCTCCACCTGAAGATCCGCTCGCAGGGCATTCTGCCGAAAAGATATCAGGAGCCGAACTCGTCGATTTGGTTTATGATGAAGGTTTGGAACGGCGTCAATATGCAGAGCTTCAACATCTCCTGGAGGGACGGCGCCTCACCTTTTCGCATCCCTATTTGTGGGGAAATGAAAAAGGAACGGAGATGCACACATGGCCGTTTCATGTGATATCTCCACGAGAAGCCAAGCGTGCTAGAATCGAGAGACGGATGCCAGAAGATTTGCTGTCGTACACACAATCCCAAAGGCTTGGGTCTTCCGATTGTTTTAACTGTTCCGATAGGGCTCTTCGATTCATTGCCTCACGACCCTCTTAAAAAGGACCATCTGTGCCATGTCAAAGGATGCGTTGCGAAGGAATCCAAGCGGGGCGACCCTTCTTGCTTTTGGGGAAAGATGTTTGCGCTTGAAGACATTTCGATTGGACAGCTTCGCAGCGATGTCACAGGGTTGGTTGATTATTCTTCAGAACGAACGGGTGACGAGGTACTGGAGGCGATTGACAGGTTGCCGGAAGAATTACGCTTGCTGAGTTTGCGTCGTTACTGTCGTCAACAAAAGGAACATCGGGTCGTTTTCTCGAAAGTTCGTCTTGGGGACAAACTCTCTCGCGATGCCAATGGTGCGCTTGACTTTACGCTGCGTCTTGGGAAAGATTTTAAGCACGAGTTCTCCGTTCATCTCCCTGTTGGCGACCAAGCGTCACGTGTCCTCGACATGTTGCCGACAGATGTTTTCGGTCCCGTATCGGCACGGTTGGGACTCGGGAAGCCTTATCGCCCCTATTCTCGAGCTGACACACTCGAACCTGTACTACTTGATTTATCATTCGATTTCCCCTATCGCGAAAGATTGCCGTTGCCGGATTTCGATGCAAAAACAATCACGGGTCTTGAACTACAGGCAAAATTGCGTTCTTACAAGGGGGATTTGTCTCGACTTCAGAAGTTGACGCTCTTGCATCAACTATTAGGACGCCGCCTGACATTTGAATGTGAACTCGGCTGTATCGGTTGTGGAGGAGGGCGCCCGCCTCGGTTGGCTGGAGGGGTGGGTGCCAATGTAAGTGCGTACTTCGATATGAGGCAGATTATTCAGATTCCGGATATTCCCAAGGGACCGTGCCGAATCACGGGAACAGTAGATTACCATGCACTTGAAGGCGAATGGTACCTTGGTTATCTTTCAATGCATGATGCCGTGATTGAAGGTCTTGCTCCCAATAAGTGATAAATAGGCTTTTCGGACATAAGATCAGCCTTTTAAAAAGACGACCATACTAGAAGAACCACGCGTTTTCACGGACTGCGTACCAAACCAGGTTTTATTCGACAATCCGAACAATCGAACAATCAACCAACGTATTTTAAAGCGGTTTCAGTGTGGGTCGGTTTTCGCGGTGTAGATCCCGTGAGAGGGTTTCTATCGGCCCACGGCCAAGTCTGTTTCGAACTAAAATCAAACTTTCCACACTCCGAACCGCCATCTCGGAAAAACATCCTGCGGGAATTCACGCCGACCGTCGTCGTCGCAGCCAGTCGAGGAGCCGCCGCGGCGTCCGCTCCGTTCGCACTGCGGCCGGATCCGCCAGCGCGGGGACGCAATCGGGGTCGAGCCGCAGCGCGAGCGCCGCCTCCAGCGCGACCACCGTCCCCGCGCCCTCCGCGAGGATCTCCGCCGCGCGCGCCCGCGCCGCCGGCT
>JAKSOY010000389.1 GCA_024405255.1 Kiritimatiellia bacterium | reverse complement strand
GGTGTGAAGCCCGAAGAATGAACGCATAGTTATGGTATAATTTCAACATAAAGGAGAAACGTATGAAGTTCTGGTTTTCGATTCTGATGGTCTGCGTTCTTGGCGTGGCTTGCGCCGATGATCCGCTTGCCGTGAAACTGCCTGAGGGAGGGCCGTTCGTAAATGAAAAGGATTTTCCATTCGGCGGCAATCCTAAATACTACTACTGGATTGATCTCGTTTTAAAGACGGAAGGAGAGGTCGTCTTCAAGGGCGATGCTCCTTGCGACCTGCCAGACCCGAAGTTCATGGCAAAGGGTGGAATCACGAACCGCGTCATCCTTCTCATCGGCAAGAAGTACACGGCGACCGCAAAGAGCAAGATTTCTGTCGTCGGGAAGTCCGCACCCGACGTCAGGGTGCAGGTCAAGGGCGAGAAGACAGTGCGCGTGTTTTGGCCGTTTGTGTTCGGTGCCGTTGCTACGCCCCCGAAGAAGAAATAGGCCTCTACTGTGATACTCCTCCTTACCTGCGTTGTGGCGCTCCTTGGCGCATCGGTTCTCATCGCGGGAGAAGTCGAAGAGAACTTGCCGTCGGGAGGTCCGTTCGTCAACGGCGGGATGTTCCCGGCTGGCGGCGATACGAACCTTTTCTATTGGGCGGACATTCTTGTCTCTGGCGGGGATGGTCGGCTGGCGTTTAAGGCCGAGGGCAACTGCGAATTGCCCGACCCAACCTTTGAGGTGATGGAGGACGACACGAATCGCGTCCTCCTCCGCGTTGGACGGACATACAACGTGACTTCCGATCAGAAGATAGTCGTCGTGGGTTCATCGGACACCAATCGTCTCAAGGTCGTTGTCCTGAACGACGGCTCGGTACGGTTGTCCATGCCGTTTGCGGAGGCGAAGAGAGTCCATTCGTGTGATTGGGACGGGAAGGACGCATGGAAACCCGGACCGCGCGATAAGGTCTATTGGGTGTGCGGTTGGCACCATTGCCGACATTGGGCGGAGCCCGAGGTCCGCGATCCGAAGACTCTGTCCGATGAAGAGCGGGTCTTGTCCGAGCGGGCCTACGATGCGGCGCTCTTTCTCGCGGCGGACGAGTCGTGTTCGACCAACGGGGTGGTTGCCTACGAGGCGCTTGAAACCGCCGCGCGGCTTGGACATGGAAGGGCGCAATTCGTCCTCGCCGTGTTGTGGGATTTCGGCTGTCTTGAGTATCCGATCAAGTACGGTGCTCCGACGTTTTGCGATTTGCCGCGTATCGGACGCCAGACGCGCTTCAATCCGGATCATCATGGTTGTCAGGCGCGTGTGAATCGGATGGGCAGCGCCAGAACGGCCGAGACGCCGTTGGCTGATGGTGACATCGCGCGGAAGGCGCTCTTCTGGTATCGCTGTGCCTATGAAAACGGTGTTCAGGAAGCCGTGCCGTTCATTTGCTATCTTGAAAAACGGTTGAAGTACTTCAGGTGTAAGTGGATTGACGAGGGGGATGCGCTGGATAGCGCCAGAATGCTTACGAGGCGGCATGCCAGTTACAAGGACGTGACCCTCGCCCGCGAAATCCTGTCTCAGGCGGCGGATAATGGTTACGGCATGGCCAAGCTCGCCCTTGCGCTTGCCGAGGAGCGGTCGGCGGAACCAAATACGCACGGCGACCTGGCCAGGGCCCTGAACACATTCTGGTCGCAGGATGGCATTACCGGGTTGCCGATTCAACCTCATGGGTATGTGACGAACGACGAGTGGGTGGCTCGAATCGAAGGACTCTACCGTGGCGCTCTTGAAAGCGGAGAGAAACATGCCGGTGTCGAACTCGACCGATTCACGAACATGGTTCAAAACGTTCGACGGCAGATCCGCTTTGGCAAGGAGAGGATGATTCACGAGAAGGAGCTGGAGGAACGAAGGGCGCGAAGAGAGATGGCAAGGAGGCCGCTTGTCCACAACGTCAAGCCCGGGAAGGTGATCGGACTTGCCGGTTATGAGCTCGGCAAGATCTACCGCCCGCCGGAAAAGGGATGTGTGACATATTATGGAGATACGGTTCGTGAGTACACGCCGCAGCAGAAGCTGGAAGAGCCGATTTGCGGCATGGACCGTCTCTTCATGAGGATCACGCCATCCACTCACCGTCTTTTCTCGATTAGGGCCAACCGTGGGGACATCAAGAGCCGAGAGGAACTTCGCAAGGAAGGCGAAGTCGTCCGCGAGCGGCTTGGCGAGTTGCTTGGTGGCGCAGTGAAGCCGTTTCACTTCGAAGTGCCGGATAGTCCGTACTGGCCAGCGCACAGGCGCGGGTGCTGGAGCGGATTTATCCCGGAGGTCTTCGCCGTGGATGAAAGTCTGTGGCCGACCTCAAAAAATATCTTTGCCGTTTCCGAGACGAAGTTCGGAAAAGCACGTCTTGAAATCAGGCTTGATGTCATAGACCATGATGAATTCACCCTCTTGCTCTCCCTTGTGGATGAAAGTGTCGAGAAGGCGGCAGAGAGTGAGTTCGACGAGGCGTTTCGTGCGAAACATGAGGGTAAGTCTTGGAATGAATGGACCGACCCTCGCGGACGTAAAGGCGCCGTTCAGCTGTAAGGCGTAACAATATGGCTCCAGAAGACCTATCGCAACAGGATCATTGATGAGCGCGACATAGATCACGAAGACCTTGAGCGTCAGGCGTTATGGGAGGAGTTCGTCCGCGTTTCGGGCGGGCTTCCGAAGGAGTAATGTGTGTGTCGCGGCGTAGGTGTCGCGTGCCGATGGCACTACATAATGACCGATGCTTATGCTATAATATCCCCAAATGAAGATTGTCCTTCTTGGAGCATTTGCACTGGCGGTTGCCGTTTTCGCGGCATATGCGGAGAAGCAGCCGATTGAGCGCTACCAGTCGATCATCGACCGG
>JAKSOY010000388.1 GCA_024405255.1 Kiritimatiellia bacterium | reverse complement strand
GATGTTCAATTTCGTCTCCAGCCGTCCTTTCAATTCGCCAAGCACCTCGCGGAAACGGTTCTGGACAGCCTCCGGCCTGTCCTTGTTGAGCTCGGTCAGCACGTGGACGACCTGACCCCACAGGACCCTGTAGAATTGCGCATAAAGCTGCTTCTGGGCCTCGTCTTTCCCGAGATAGTCCCTTATCGTGCCGAAAAGAGGCCTGAGTTCTGTCTCGAGCTCTTCGACGAAGGACGGGTTCTTCAGGTTGCCGTTGACGCTCTTCAGCTTACTGACGAAATCCTCGCTCCATTTTTCAATCTCCGCCTTCTTGTCGGACCGCAGCACCGGAGAATCGCCGCCGACGCCCGCCAGGTTCGACGAGACGGTGCCTGCCAGCACCTTGAGCGTGTCGCCCCTGACCAAAACGCTGGAATCGCATGTGACCACGCCCTCTTGCGTGATGGACACCTCGTACCGCAGGACATTCCGCACCTCCGAAGCGCTGTGCGAATCCCCTTCATACGGCTCGCACTTGATGGTGTAAACGGCCTTCATGTCGTCTCCCTCCTTTCGGATTTCGACGTCGGCGCTCCCCCAGAGGGGCACGAGACCGAACTCTGCGTGAATGGCATAAACGCACTGGGCCGGAACCTTGCTCATGGCATAGATCTGACGCGGCTTAAACCCGGCCTCGGTCAGCTTCTCGACAAAGCGGTTGCGCGCGGCCTCGCTCGTGAACCTGTACGCCTGACCGTCGAAATTCCACGTGATATTCCCGATTTCGTTTTTATCGCGCTGCGCGGTGTCGAAATTGCACACTTTCGTCGCGAAGTCCTTCTCTGTGTCCAAAATTTTCCCTATGTCGACGGGGCGTGTCAGATAGCGAACGCCGTCCCTTGAATAGGTGGACCGATCCTTGCACGCATTGACGATCCCGTCATATCTGACGCCAGCTTCCGAAACGACTTGCAGGAACGCCGTGTAACGAGGCGAATCACCCGTCTTCTCCTGCGGAAGACCCGGATGCGAAAGGCCGAAGTCCGCGCGGAACTTCTGTGAAAGCGCCTGGGCGAACATCAGGCCCACATGCGGACTGTTCTCGTACGGGACGTCCGCGGGGATCTTAAGGGCCTTGTAGAATGTCGCCAGCGTGATCGGCTTGTCGCCGGAGAGTCTCCGGGCCCTGGGAAGGGCGTCAACGAGCACATTGGTGAGGATATTGCCCATGCAGGCATATTCATAGGCGCCGATCCCCTTCCCCCTTTTTTGCTGCGCCAAAGGCTCCTCCAGAAGCCTTGCCAACCGAACGACGGCTTTCATCTCCCGATGGTCGATGTAGTCGAGCGCGCGCACCTCGGAATTGGAGACGGTCGATTGCTCCGTGTGGTCCCGGTACAGCACTTTCGCACAATACAGGTAGTCGGCCTGGCTGAACGCGACGCCCTTGCTGTCGATCATCACCGTGTACGACTTGTTCCCGTCGTCCCTGTCCTCATAGGTTTGAATCCTGTAGCATCCGTTTGAAGACCACCCCACATCCGCCCTGGGCCTGAGATTCGCCGCCTCCGTCTCCGAGATCCCCAGGCACTGCGCGAGCTCCCTGGTGTCCAGTTGCCTCGGTTCGGGCAAGTTCAGCAAACCTTCGGCCGGGTTCTGGACGATCTCCTGCGGCTCGTCCTCGTCCGCATTGATCATTTCGCCGCTCGTCTCGACGAAACGGCTGTCCGCGGCATAATTATGGCTCACCAGACGGTGCAGGAGGCGGCCCCTTGCGGACAGCGGAACGTTTTCCACGGGTTCGTTTCCCGTTATGTCCGCAAGCATCGTGTGAAGCGGACGCCCTTCCCCCTCGTCGAAGAAGAACATTTCCGCCAGGCCGGGATCGTGGCGATACAGGCTTTCACCCATGTAGTCGATCAACTGGTCGTAGACCGCGTTCTTGAGAGCGTCCAGACGATTCCGGTCCTTTCTGTTCCCCACAATGGCGTTCCAGCTCGACGCGAACTTGTACTCGATTCCCGCGGTCAGCTGAGACAGGAATCTGTCGACGGTTTTCCTGTCCAGTTTATCCCCCGACGGCTTCTTCGCGTTCCGGATGTTCTCGTTAACGGTATTGACGAGGTCCGGCATGCACCTGAACAGGACGCGCTTGGCATCCCATCCCGCGGGCTTTTCCAACAGCCCATCGTACTCCTCCAGCGTTCTCGCAGCCCGCTTGTTCACCGTCTCGGCGGTCACCCGCTGGAGCGTCGCGCCCGAGATGTTCTTGACGTGCAGGCCCGAGATCCAGCTCTCGGCCTTCTTCACGTCTTCCTTGTTGCCGAGGTTGACTTCCTTGGTGCCGGCCTTCATCGCCCGCAGGTCCTTCAGCATCGCGTAGCCGGCCTTCACCTCGCGTTCGTCGTGGTGCTGCTTGAGCAGATGATCCAGCAGCTTCAGCTCGTCCCGGCTGAGCGGGGCGGCATGGTCTCCGGTCATGAGGAACTCGAACGCCTCCTGGAGGTAGGGGAATCTGTCGAGGCCCCCGGTCCCGTGCATCAGCGCTTCGATATCCTCCGTGCGATCAAGCCCCATGTCCAGAAGCTCATTGACCTTTGCCTGGCCTTCTCGACTGTCCCCGACTGCATGGGTGGCGAGCGCCTTGAAGACCGCCGCGTTCGTGGCCCTGTTCTGCTCCTCGGTCGTCACGACGTTGTTGAAGCCGGACAGCCAGCCCGCATGGTTGTTGACCTTGTGGAACTTGCCGTTCTCGAAGACAACCTCCCCCAAGTTGTACTTGCCCTGCGCGTTCGCGATCAGGTTGTCATAGCTGACGTCCGCGTTGCCAATCAAACTGTTTATCGATCCCATGTCACACCCCTCCCAAACTTTTCAACCTTTCAACTTTTCAACCTTTCAACCCTTCAA
>JAKSOY010000387.1 GCA_024405255.1 Kiritimatiellia bacterium | reverse complement strand
GATTGTTCGATTGTTCGGATTGTTCGATTGTTCGGATTGTTCGGATTGTTCGATTGTTCGGATTGTTCGAATGTTCGAGTGTTTGGAATGTTCGAATGTGTGGAGGGGATGGTGTTTGATTTTTTCGGTTTTGATGTTTCCTCTTGCGTTGCGGTTACGTTTTTGCAATAATAGTTACGGTAATTTGAAAGGAGCAGTTGGTATGGACATTCGAAAATGGTTGGTGGCCGGATTGGCCATGTGTGTCGGCGTGTCGTTCGCCGGCGAGGAACTGGTGCGGAACGGCGACTTCGAAGCGGGATTCGCGACGGCTAAAGACTGGGGCGCGTATGCGAATGCGGGCAGCACTTATAGCAACCCGAATTGGACGGTGGCGCCGACGGACAAGGTCGGCCTCGGCAAGCCCATGGGTACATGGATGGCCAGTGGCCTTGCCGTGGGGAATTACGCGCTCTTTCTGCAGACGACCGATGCGACGAATCCTGCGCGGGCCTATCAGGGCATCGGTGTGTCCGTACCCGGCAAATACCGGGTGGCGTTCAACTGGACGGGGCGCCCGTCTCACCTTGGACAAAAGACAACCGTGACCCTCGGTGAGCATGTCGTCGCGCAGGTGCAGGCGTCGGGTACAGCGTTGATGTCGGAGTCGGCCGAGGTTGTCCTTACCGAGGCGGGTCCCTGTCGCCTCAATTTCGAGTCGATTGGAAGCGGTGCGAGCGACCAGGCGAACGTGTTCGATGCCGTGTCGGTGCAGCGCGTTGAAGAGGGCGACCTTGAATTTCCCGCCGATGCGCGTCTCGTGTGGACGGCGCCGTGTGCGACCTTGTCCATGACGGGAACGATCACCTTCTCGGGGGCGACGAAGCTGGTGGCGTATGGTACAGCGCCGGGTACGTATACGCTGTGTTCGGCGAGTGCGATTGTGCTGGCGGACGGTGCGACGGTCACGTTGGACGAGTCGGTGCAGACGGACAACTTCGCGCGGACGCTGACGGTGAGCGAAACGGCCGTGACGTTGACGGTCGCACGTGTGGAAGAGCCGACTGAATACGTGGTGAACGGTTCGTTCGATCTGCCGGGTGCGAGCTTCGGTGCGTCGACTGAAACCTATGGCTATGCGAATTACCCGGGGTTTGCGCTTCCGTGGTGGGTGTGCGATGCCGATCCCACATCGGCGGCCGGTATGGGCATTTCGGCCGCGCAGGGAACGTGGCTTGCGGCGGGTCAGACGAACGGCGGTTACTACTCGCTCTATTTCCAAGGGCCGCGAACTGCGCTTCGGCAGGATTTTGGCCTGTCGGTGCCGATGGGCGTCTACCGGTTTTCGTTCAATGTCGCCGGGCGTCCGAGTCATGCCGGTTCGGCGATCGAGGCGGACCTCACGAGCGCCGGCGAAACGGCGTATGTCTATAAGTCCTTCATTGTGAATAACACGGTCTTTACGAACGTCCATCCCGTCGTTGTGCTGCCGCAGGGGTTGGCCGATGCGGGCATCGCGTTCATCCACCAGCATCCGGATGCGGCGGACCGCGCCGTGGTGATCGACGACGTGTCGTTCCGTTCTGAACCGGTGGCGGGATGGTCGCTGGGCGGTGACGGCGTGACGCGTCTCTCGGGGCAGGTCGAGGTGCCGCATGAGAGCTATGTGGACGGTGATGCCGAGCTTGCCGTTGGAACGACGTTTAAGGCGGATGTTGTGCTGGGCACGCCCTATACGCTGAAGGTGAAGGGGGCTCTGCGCGTGAACGGACAGGTCACGGTGTCGTTGCCGACTTCGCTGTCGCTGACGGAGGCCGACTACACGTTGATTGAAGCGGGCTCGCTCGATCTCGCGAGTGAAAACGCCTTTGTGCTCGATTCGTCGACGGCGTGGGCGGATACAACCTACCAGGCGCAGATCGTCGTGACCGCGACGCGTGTCATTCTGCGTTTACGCAAGTGGGAGCCGACGAAGAACAACTATTGGCTGCAGGCGAGTGCGCGTCCGAACGACCGCTATTCAAGCACGCTCAACTGGTCGCGTGGACATGTGCCCACGACGGGCGACGGGACGATCTTGTATCCCTATTCGGGCACGGTCCTCTTCGACGACGTCATCACGAGCCCGGGGCTCTCGACCTACGTGCGGAACGGACTCGAAGCGCCGGTCGTGTTCGACGCCTCCAGCGACACGTGCGGGTTCAACGACAACAGTAAGTATGTCTACTTGGCCCATGCGCACAACATGTCGGCCTGGCTGGAAATCCGCCGGGGCACCTACACGATCAAAAACATCTATGTCAACGGTACCAGTAACGCCGGCCAGAACAGCCACTGCCGCCTTGACATCACGGGTGGAACGATCAATCTGGGCGACTGCCTCCAGTGCGGTTGGTCGTCGGATGCCGAATCGTGGGTGAACGTCTCCGCAGGTACGGTGACGATGAAGGACTTCAACTCGAATATCGCGGGTCGGTCGAAGCATCACTTCACGATGACAGGCGGCAAGATGTCCATGAACAATGCCCAGCTGGTTTTCAGTCACAACTCGTTCGCCGAGTTCGACATCTCGGGCGGCGAGTTCGAGGTCACCGGTAACATGACGCTGGTGCCTTCCGGCTACAATAACTCGACGGGCACTTTCACCTTGCGCGGCGGCGTGCTGCGAACCGACAATCTGAACAATCAGGCGGCGGCGAGTTCCACGGCAACGGTCACGCTCGCAGGTGGCGTGCTGGCGCCCCGGAACGATCCCGCGAACTGGCTCGCGAATGCGACATTGACGGTGGCCGCAGGGAAGTCTGTCGTTGCCGATACGGAAGGACACAATGTTGCCTGGTGTGCGAAGGTGCAGGATGCGGCTGGTGGCGTGGCCTACGATTTCGTCAAGCGCGGCAAGGGTACGCTGACATTCCCGGTCGCGAACACGGCAA
>JAKSOY010000386.1 GCA_024405255.1 Kiritimatiellia bacterium | reverse complement strand
GTAGTCAAAACGAAAAACCAATGGTAGTCAAAACGATAAACCTCGATTCCGACCGTCGCCTTGTTCTGGGTCGCAGGTTTTGTTATAATACTCGTGTTTTGAGCGTAAAACCATCGGGTGAAGCGCGATCCCTAACAATTACCGCCGCGAACATCTCTTTTCGGCAATTGTTTTGAATCCCGCGACCCCGACCATTTCCCTTGTTGCCAGCTGTGGCGGGTTTATGGTACAATAATGCCATCTGAAAACCAAGTGAATGAGGGAATAATCATGGCGTTCATCAATGATGATTTTTTGCTGACCACGCAACAGGCGAAGGAGCTCTATCACGGCTATGCCGAGAAGATGCCCATCATCGACTATCACTGCCATCTGCCGCCGGCGGAGATCGCGCAGGACAAGCGTTGGGCCAATATCGCCGAAGTGTGGCTGGGCGGTGACCACTACAAGTGGCGCCAGATGCGTTCGAACGGCGTCGACGAGAAGTTCATCACCGGCGATGCGAGCGGACATGACAAGTTCCTGAAGTTCGCCGAGACGATGGAAGTGCTGCTCAAGAATCCGCTCTTCGACTGGAGCCATCTCGAGCTTGCACGCTACTTCGGCGTGGAAGAGCGTCTTTGCCGGGCGACTGCGGAATCCATTTGGGAACGTTGCAACGCGAAGATGCAGGAACCAGACTTCTCGGCGCGTGGCCTGATGGTGAAGTCGAATGTCAAAGCCGTTTGCACAACGGACGATCCGGTCGATTCGCTCGAGCATCACAAGGCCGTGGCGGACTCCGGCTTCGCCGTGAAAGTGCTGCCGGCCTGGCGCAGCGACAAGGCGTCCAAGATCGACGATCCGGTCGCCTGGAACGCCTGGATGGACAAGCTCGAAGCGGCGGCGGGAATTCCCGTCAAGAGCTGGGACGACTTCCTCGACGCCATGGATCGCCGTCATGCGTTCTTCGAAAGCCGCGGCTGCGTGATTTCGGACTACGGCATTACGGAGATTTTCGCGGCGCCGTATACGACGGCCGAAATCAAGGCGATCTTCAAGAAGGCGCGCGAAGGCGGCGTGGTGACGCCGGCAGAAGCCTACAAGTTCAAGAGCGCGTGGCTTTATGAAGGTCTGCGCGCCGATGCGAAGGCGAACTGGACGACGCAGCTCCACTACAGCTGCATCCGCAATCCGAATACGCGCATGTTCCAGAAGCTGGGTCCGGATACGGGCTACGACTGCATCGGCGAATGGAATGTGGCCGAGTCGCTGGCGCGTCTCTTCGACCGTCTCGAACTCGAAGACTCCCTGCCGCGGACGGTGCTCTATTCGCTCAATCCGAAGGACAACGAGATGCTCGCGACGCTGATGGGCAGCTTCCAGAAGGGGCCAGACCGCGGCAAGATCCAGCTCGGCGCCGCCTGGTGGTTCCTCGATCAGAAGGACGGCATGAAGAAGCAGATCGAAGCGCTTTCGGCGCTCGGCTGCCTCGGCAACTTCGTCGGCATGCTGACGGATAGCCGCAGCTTCCTGAGCTACACGCGCCACGAGTACTTCCGCCGCATCCTCTGCGGCAAGCTGGGCGAAGAGATGGCGCGCGGTGAAATCCCGAACGACATTCCCTGGATCGGCGGCCTTGTGGCGGATATCTCCTACAACAACGCCAACCGCTACTTCTTCGGCGCGCGTTCGTAAGATTTGATGCAAAATTGCCATTTGCAGAAGCAGGCGGGAAATGATATAATACCCGCCTGCTTTTTTGGTAGCATAGAAAGAAAGGTTTTCAATGGACAAGAAGTCGGTGGAAGAATTGGAAGCGCAGTTTAAGGAATTGATGGAGAAGACTCCCCTCGCGGGCGAGGAGTTGGCTGCGCTTGTCCGAGAGGCCCCTGCGGGTAAGGCGAAGGCGTGGGTCGGGACGGCCCTGAACGCGTTCGGACGCGAGGGTAATTTCGAGGCGACGTTCAAGTTCGTGGAGGCAACGCAGACGATCATCGCCGAGGCGCTTGACAAGTCGGCGAGTCAGACCGTTTATGCGCTGCTGCGCAAGATGACGAAAGACCGTCTGCTGCTCTCCTACATCGATGGCGTCGGTTTCGACAAGCGCGTCCTGCGCGAAGCCTTTGGCCGTCTTGGCCTGCTGCTTTCGTTCCACAAGGGCGCGCTCGTGCTCAGCCCGGCCTGGGGCCTTGGAACGGTGCGTGACGCCGACTACTTCTACCGCCGCATCACGGTCGATTTCACGAACCGCCGCGGCCACCAGTTCACCTACGATGCCGCGTGCGAGACGCTGAAGCTGGCACCTGAAAAACACATTCTCGTGACGCAGAAGGCCGACCCCGAGCGCATTGCCACGATGCTGAGGGACCAGCCGGACGAATTCGTCAAGGAAATGCTCAGGAGCTTCGGCGACATGCCGATCACGCGTCTGGAGGAACTCAGCGCGCAGTATGGTTTCGTGAAGACCGCCAACTGGAAGAAGTTCTGGGAGGGGGCGCGTACGGCACTGCGTCGGGACAAATGCGTGGAAATCCCCACGCGCCGCGCGGAGCCGATCCACCTCAAGACGAAGGCGGAGGACTACAGCCAGGACTGGTTTGGCGCGTTCAGCCAGATCAAGGATCCCAAGAGCATCCTGTCGAGCGTGCGCGAACTGCAGAGTGAAACGGGTCTGACGAACCTCAAGCCGGAAGAACGTGCGGTGCTCGCGGAGCGTCTGGCGTTTGCGCTCAAGGCGACGCGCAAGACGGACGACGCGCTCTTTGCGCGGATCGCGTTCTGCATCGACGACCTCCAGCTTGATCCGGAGATGGCCGCCAACGAGAAGCTGGCGCATGCAAACAGTGCGAAGTCGCGTGCCTATCTGTGGGAGAAGCTGCTGAGCGAAGAAACCCGTTACCTCGCGGCGGCGCGTGCGCTGCCAGCGCGCGAGACGGG
>JAKSOY010000385.1 GCA_024405255.1 Kiritimatiellia bacterium | reverse complement strand
CGCGTTGTGTGCGAGTTTGAAGCGCCGGCCAAGCAGGCCCATCCGTGGCCGGCTGTCTTCGGGGCTCGGTCGTGCCAACAGGGAATGTATGCGAACGAACTTTCGTTCTTCACGCATTCGAACAGGGAGGCGGTGCCGTCGTTTGTCGCGTGTGGCGAACATGTGAAGGGGACGCGTCCCTTTACGTATGGAACGCGCGTGCAGCTCTCATGCGGGGCGAATGGCGAGGCGAGTTGGAAGGCCGGTGCGGCTGGGACGGATGGCCTCGGGACGACTGCGCGCGAGGCGCGTGCGTGCCTGAGTCCGCTCTTCCTCTTTTGCCAGGGTCATAGCGAAGCACCCTACGGGCACGAGATCAACTCGACGTCCCGAAGCTGTCTGCGCCTCTATTCCTTCCGCGTTTTCGAAGGCGGGAAAATCGTCTGCGATTTCCGTCCGTGTCGCGACCCTGAAGGAGAGGCCGGCCTCTATGATGTTGCGCGTCAGGTCTTTTACGGGAACATCGGGAAGGGCGCGTTCAAGGGTTCGGACGGCGTGGCGAAGGCCGTGGGCGGGCCGCGCGACATTGCGATGCTTGCGGGCGAGAAGTGGTGGGGGGCTGCGAACGGACTTGGCGCGAAGATGCCGCTTGACGCCAAGAGCCGGATCGTCATCGACCTTCTTCGCCGCAGCTATCGCAACCAGTATGCCTCGCTCCTCGTCTCGAATTTGGGGCGCGTGATCTGGTGCGAGAAGCAGTGCCGGTTTGAAATCGCGAACGGCCGCATCAAGGTCGTGACGCTCGACAACGCCCGCGTGTTCCTCTCGCATCCTGGGAAGACGCTGCGCGAGGCGTTCCTCTTTGCGTCGCGTTCCTACTTCCCGCCGAGCGGAAAGACGCCGGACGAACTGCTCATTTCGGCGCCGCAGTATG
The DNA here is from genome assembly GCA_024405255.1 of Kiritimatiellia bacterium. The sequence goes on along the minus strand of JAKSOY010000385.1, from coordinate 2,047 downwards.
CGCTCTGGATCGAGTTCACCTACGGCGGCAACGAAGAGCAGGTGCTTGAATACGCGCAGTCGATGATCGACAACGGACTCCCGCCCGGCGTCCTGCTGTTCGACTGCATGTGGCAGGCGCATTATGGCGATTGGCGGTTCGATCCCGGGCGCTTCCGCGATCCGAAGGGGATGTGCGAGAAGCTGCGCAAAATGGGGTACACGGTGATCCTTTGGGTCTGTCCCTGGGTGGGACTCGACACGGCACAGTTCCGCCTCCTCACGCGCGGCTACGATCCGTTTCGCGCCGGACGCTTCCCCACGGGCGGGTTTGCCCTTTCCGCCGATGGACGCAGCGTCTATCCGAGCCGGTGGTGGGACGGCTATTCGGCGCTCCTCGATTTCTCCCACCCGAATGGACATCGTTGGTTCAAGGAACAACTCGACCGTCTGGTGGCGGACTACGGCGTGAAGGGATTCAAGGTCGATGGCGGCGAACTGACCTACTATGTCGGCGAGCCACGCTTCCGCGAGCCTTGGCCCACGGCAGAACTGGCGAATGCCCTTCAGCGGTATGCGCTCCTCTATCCCACATGCGAATATCGGAATTCGTGGAAGAGCGGTGGTGTACCGATCGAGGTGCGCCTTGGCGACAAGGGCCACAACTGGCGCGATCTGAACGCGCTCATTCCCGAGATGACGGCGGGCGGTCTCCTCGGCTACTCGTTCATCTGCCCCGACATGGTGGGTGGCGGGGAATATACGACGTTCCTGCCGGGACGCTCCTTCGACCACGAACTGTTCATCCGTTCGCTTCAGGTTCATGCGCTCTGCGGACTCATGCAGTTTTCGGCTTCGCCGTGGAAACGCCTCACGGCGGACGAATGCCAGATCGTGCGCGACACGATTAAGATGCGCCAGGAGAAATTCGCCGCGCGTTTCGTCCAGCTCGCACGAGAATGTGGGAAGACGGGCGAGCCGATGATTCGCCTGATGGAGTACCAATTCCCGGGCAATGGCTGGGCCGATGTGAAGGACCAGTTCGTGATGGGGGATTTCCTGATTGTCGCGCCGCAGCTCAAGAAGGGTGCGACTTCGCGTACGGTGGTGATCCCGTCCGGCACCTGGGTTTCCGATCGTGGTGAAAAGTTTGTTGGTCCAACGATGATTACGGTTGAAACGCCGCTCAGCCGGTTGCCGTATTTCACACGGCTCGACAAGTGAAGACGATAAACGAAGAGACGATTAAGACAAAGACGATTTAAACAAGAAGGGAAAATCAGAATGAAGTGCGAGAAAAGAAGTCTGGTGTTGGCGATTGTGCTTGGCCTCGTGGGGATTGCGGGTTCCGCGACGGCGCTGCCGAAGGGATATGAGGCGCTTGAGTACGTCGAGTCGACGGGCGGGCAGTATGTCGATACGGGTTATCGTGTGAAGACGGGAGATGCGATTTCCGCCGTTCTTTCCGTGCGGCGCGAACAGCCGGAGATCGAAGCCGGTGCGTTCGGTGCGCAGCCGACCGAATCGCCTTGGGACAACGCCTGCTCGTTTGACGTGCGCATGGGTGGTGCGGGCACCTATCGGTTGTGGCGCGGTTCGGCGAACAACGTCTCCAGTAAGCGGACTGATTTCTACGGACGGAAGATCGAGGTGGCGATCGATCCCTCAGGTCTTAAGTGGAAGCCCTTTGGCGCGGCGGCCTGGGCGGAGACGTGTGCGTGCGCGCCGCGCGGCGAGACCGCGCCCACGCTCTACCTCTTTGCCGTTCACGCCGCCTTGTGCGACCATGTCAATCCGGTTCGCTTCAGCGCGTTGAAACTTTATTCGTTTTCGATCACATCCGCCGATGGCAAGGTGCAGCGCGCCTTTGCGCCGTGCCGTCGTACGGCGGATGGCGAGATCGGACTTTACGATGCGGCGGAAGGGCGGTTCTATGCCAACCGCGGGGCGGAACCGCTGCTCGCTTCGGGCGCGCCACGTACGGGAACGTTCGCGGGTGCGGCGAAGAGTCCGGACGGCAAGAACGAGATCCGCCTCTGGGCGAATCCGCTCGCCTACGAGGTGCGGCG
>JAKSOY010000384.1 GCA_024405255.1 Kiritimatiellia bacterium | reverse complement strand
CGTTGACCGTCGTCGGCGCCGCGCAGGTCCCGTCGATCTCGAGCTCGCCGTCGCCATACTTGACGAACGGCGGCCTGTCGCTTGCGACGGTGACGGAGCTCTCGATCCTGAGTTTGGAATTCGCGCCGACAAAGGCCGCGACACCATCTGTATCGTCGTTGGCGAAGTGCATGTTGCTGCCGTTCAGGTCGCGGATGACCGCCGGCGCGTCCGTCCGGTCCGACGCACTCACCGGCACGTAGATCTGCGCCGTCGATTCGCCCGTTCCGCCCTGGAGACGGAAGCCGTTGTCGCTGAAGGCAAAGGTCGTGAGCGAACCCGGCTCGAGGTAGAACCGTTTGCGGTAGTAGAACGTCGAACCGCCGTTTTGCCAGATGTTCAGGACGCCTCCTTCGTTGACGCGGATGACGCAGTCGGCGCTCGCCGCGCCGCTGTAGCCCGTGACGTCCCTGCCCGTGAAATTGAGCGTCGCCCCGTTTTCCACGAGGACGGTCGGATTGTCATTCGATCCGGTCTTCGAGAAGTCGCCGTTGCCGCCGATCTTGGACATGTAGTGCGTGCCGTTCCGGAACACGAGGTGCGTCGAAATGAGATTGTTGGCGAAGTCGCCCAGGTTCCAGCCGTTGTCCGCCGTCGTGCCGGCGAAGCCGTAGCGGAACTTCTGGTCCGCCTGGGACGTCAGCTCGGCGAAGAGACCGGTCGGCAGCGCCTTCCCCGTCGTGTCGGAGACGTACTCGTACATGAGCGTGCCGGACGTGAGGCCGCTCACGTCGATCGACGCCGCCGTCAGGTTCTGGTAGTTGCCGAGGATGAGGTTGCCCGAACCCTTGATCGTCACCTTGCCGGCCGTGATCGCGGACGAGCCGACGTCGAGCCGCGCGTCGCCGGCAACCGTGATCACGACGTCCTTGCCGTTCTCCCACGCCTGCGAGCCGCTCCACGCCTTCTCCGTCCAGCTGCAGTCCGCCGAAACCGTCCGCGTCAGCGCCTGCGGCGGAATGCGCACGATCACGACGCCGCTGCCGCCCGCACCGGAATCATTACCACGGCCGCCTTGACCACCCTCGCCCGTGCCATCGACACCAGCCACACCCTTCGTCCGTGTGCTGATACCATCCGAAGCGGCCTTGCCGTTCTTGCCATACGTCACGTCAGAACCCATGATGTCACAAGGAAGTTCCGAACCACCAGTACCAGGCGAACTGCTGCCTTTCGCTCCGCCCGTACCGGCTGAACCGCCCGCCGCCGTCACACCGGCGAACGACGACGACGAACCTACAGTTCCCGGCTCGAAATTATTCGGATAGGTCGGAGAGGTTGACGAGGGGCCGCCTTCACCAACCACAACCTGATAGGTGTCTGCCGACAGCGTCTCGGACGGCTTGTAGATGGCCTCCGCACCACCACCGCCGTTACCCTGATAATCGGACGAGCTGCTATTACGACCCGCCTCGCCCGAGCCGCCGCCGCCGACAACGAGGTACTGGACGTTCATCAGTTCCTTGTCGATCGTCATCGAACCGTTCTTGGTGAACTTGAGGAGAAGTTCGCCGCCAACCTCGGACTTCTCCGCGCCCGACACCACGAAGTTAACGCCCTCATATTCGAACTCCAGCGGCTTCTCGGTAATCGTGACATTCAAAATCTTGATAAGCTTGTTGCTGGCGCCAAGGAGCTTGACCTTCGTCGTCGCGCCAATTGTCGCCGTCGTCTTCGCCGTCAGCGTCGCCGTCTTGCCGCTCGTCGTGACGGACTGCATCAGCAAACCGCCGTCCTCCGATCCGCTTGTCAAGCTCGCCGAGGTCGTGAACTCCGCGCTCCCACCCTGGGGAACGTTAATATCATCCTCACCTTCCGCCGGCAGCTCCTCAAGATTCGTGAGGCGCACAATCACAACGCCGCTACCGCCATTGCCACCTGTGCTGCCACTGCCATAACCACCGTCGCCGCCATTGCCGGTATTGGCCTCACCGGCCCCACCGGCGGACGTGCTCGAGCCCGTACTGCCACGCGCACCGTACGTCAACGACGAACCTGTAATGTCGCTCGTTTTGTTGAAGCCAGCGCTCGTCGTGGCGGCCTGTCCAGTATAGCTGACGCCATTGCCCGAAAAAGTCGAGTCGCCGGCATTGCTGGTGGACTGCCCTGCGCCGACAGATGTCGTGTAGGTTCCTGCCGCCAACGCAACGTTGTTGTTATCAGATCCACGGCCGCCGTAGCCGCCACTACCACCGCTTTTCCTCGTGGTGCCAGATCCGTCACTTCCCTTCCTGCCGCCGCCGATGACCAGGATGCGCGCCGTCGCCTTCGTGCCCTCGGGGATGACGAGCGTGCCCGAGTCGGAGGTGAACTTCAGGACGAGATCCTTGTTGGAGCCGACATCCTCCGTGATCTCGCACGAACCGGTCGTTTGAATCGCATACCCCTTGTACGACAGTTCCTTGACGTTGATTTTTATCGAACCCCAGCTTGACGTTCGACTTTGGTACAAGCTAAGCGTCTGTGTGGAGGCGGTCACTGCCGTTCCTTCTATCGTCACGGTCACCGTGCCGCTGGCTGCAATGGACGTAGCCGACAGCGTGGCCTTGTAACCCGTACCAGTATACGTGCCGGTCGTCGAGGTATTTCCGATGCGCAAATTGCTTCGCGCTGTAGAATCCTTGATGACGACCGTCTTGGTCGCCCCCTTATAGACGGTGATCGTCGGCGCTGTGCTACTAAAGTTCGCACCGCCGTCCGTGCTGTACGAGATCGCCGCCCACGCCGACGGTGCGGCGAGAAGCGCCGCCGCCATCAGCGTCGCCAGATACTTGATCGTCTTCTTCATGTTCATTTCTCCTTGTTTGTTCTTTTCAAATCGTCTTTGTGACCAACGGCACCCCGTTGACATCGCACACGCCGTTTAGTAGAATAGCAACATCCATCGAGGTTCTGTCGCTGGGTAGGGGCATGTCTCCTGCGTTTCCCTTCA
>JAKSOY010000383.1 GCA_024405255.1 Kiritimatiellia bacterium | reverse complement strand
ACTTGCGGAAAAGCGCCGCGCTCACCTTGCCCGCATACAGTCCCGGCAGATCGTACGACCTCACCCAGCACTTGTGCGGCAGTTCAAGGAGCTTCATCTCAGTGGAGAACTTCGGCGGCGGATCGATGTCGACCTCAACCTTCACCTTCAATCGCTTTTCCGTCGTAAAGCCAATATCAAAGACATCCGATGACTCCTTCAGAAAGGCGCTCTCAATCGCCGAGGGTTGCCCCTTGTGCTTCATCTTGATCTCAACGTCCTTACCCGCCATCTTGAACTCTTCGACGACTGCCGGGAAATAATCCTCAAACCGGAAGCCCAGGTCCGGCTCAATCAGGGAGAAGTCCATATCTTCGGAAAACCGCCTCATGTCGTGCAGCAAGTGGAGACACGTGCCGCCGTAAAAGGCCGCCTTCTCGAAAAATCCGCCGCGGGAAAGTCCTGCCAAGGCGATTTGCTGCATCACCTCGTGCAGAACATTCGCTTCGCTCACATTGGGGTTCTTCTTCATTTCCCCGACCATCTGATCAAACAACGTCATGCGAACAGCCTTTCCGCCGCCTTGAAAAGACCCGTCTTGTATCCGCTCGCAGCAAAAGCGGAAAAGACCGACCGATCATAATCCTTAAACTCATCAAAATCGAATCGCACATCCTCTTCCAGATATGATGCGAGTGTCTTCGGTGAAGTTATACGCAAGTTCGGCCTTGTATAAAGATAATCGCAAAACGCTTTTTCCGGCGAGGCAATAAGATGCCCCCCTTCCGTCCGTACGCCAATGCCAAACAGGTCTTCGGGAATCGTCTGATACGTGAACCATCCGATCGGCGTATCAAAACGCTTGGATCGCCCCATCACCACCGAGGTCATTCCCATCACCGCCTCAGGTATGAGTTCATAATGTGCCAAGGCCGTTTCCAAAGAAATATAAGACGGACCATAAAGCTGATTCGCAATCGCACCTTGGTCAAGCGCAACACCAGAGGCCTTCGGCGAAACGCAGTAACATCCTTGCTTCAGCCGTATCAATTCCCCACTTTTGACAAGAGATGTACGCTTATCATGTGGCGAACTATATCCGTGTAGCTCATCTCGTAGCGTTGCCGTTGTGAGAAGAACTCCCGTATACTTCTTAAGCCATTCATTTCGCATTTTGGACACACCTATTAGAGTCTTTCTCTAATCGCTGTGCATAGATTACCAAAATCGTCCTGCCCAGTCAACCGCCCTTGGCGAAATGCAAGGATGTGTAAATGGCGATGGTCGCAACAACCGGAGCGACATAAATGGCGGAGACCGCAATTGCCCAGCCCGTGACACCCAGCGGCAGAAGTATGGCACATGTGGTGAAGAGTCCGGCCGTATAGGCGATCTGCCCCGCCATCACCGCCTTGGGATGCTTCCGCGCCGCAGCGATCCCCTCGATGCGTCCACGCACGGCATGAATCATGCAGATGAACGAGTAGATGCCAATCGCGAGCCGCGCCGTGTCAAGGATGCGGTTCGGCACGTTCTGGTAGTGTCCGAAGTACCAGTTTCCAATCGGCGGCAGGGAGAAGACGAACGGGATGATACCGAGGCAGAGTCCGGCGATGACGGCATAGACAAGAAGACGACGGTCGCCCTCGTACTCCGGCTGGAACTGGATCGAGACGGCCTGCATGCGCAGAGCCGCGTAGGCGACAGGGTTCGCGACGCCCAGGGTGACGTAGTGAATCGCCAACATGTCCTGCGGATTCGCCGTTCGCCCCACGAACGCCGCGATGATAAGGGGCGAGAGCATCAGCAGGAATCCGCCGAGAGAAAGCGGCAGGGTGAAGTGAAACTGCTCCCAGGTGAGCGCACAAAGATCCTTCGCGGTCAGTTCCTTCGCGTCCAGCTGCGTCTGCCGCAGATTCCGCACATAGGGCCGTGCGTAAACCCAGGTGACGACATACTCGACACAGGTCCCCAGCGTCAGCGCGAAAAGCCCCCACGCCGCGCCAACCCAGCCAACCCTCGGGAAGAACGCCGCACAGACGAGCGTGACGAGAATGCGGACGAATGTCGCGACATTGGCCTTGCCGCTCTCGTAGTTGTTGAAAAGGACAACCATCGGCACGTTCCGGAGAAAGAACGATCCGTTCATCACCACGCCGAAAAGCAAGGTCCACCGCGCGGTCTCCGCGAGATCCGGCGACAGGACGAAGAACCCCTCGAACAGCCATCGATTCAATGGCGCAATCGTCGGAACGCACTGGAGCGCGAGAAGCGCGGCCATCATGATGGAGTTGAGGCGTCTGAACGAGACATAGCCATACCATGTGCGGGCGAAGACCATGCCCGTCATGACGAGTCCGCCGCCCAGGGCGCTGATCATGAACATGATCATCTGCCCCTGGCTGAACGCCGTGAGGGCGTTCACCCCGAACTCGCCGTGCGTGACAATGCCCGCGACAAGCGGATAGGTGAGCGACTGGGAGAACGCCTGCAGCAGCAACGGGATGTAAAACCGCGTCACATTCGCAATGCCGAACTTACGAACCTCGCCCATCCCCGTTTCCCGTTCCCGCTCAAACCTGATAAGGCCCGAGGAATGTCTCCTTGAAATCATACCCGTTTGCAAAGCACTCGGGCGTGTCATTCTCGTCCTTGCGAACACGATGGTTCTCGGTCAGGTTGAACATCATCTCGCCGATATCCTCAGTGCAATGGACGCCCCACTCGGTGAGAACCGTGTAGGTGAGGGGCCCGTACTGGTCCAGCGCCCGCTCCTTGAACTCGTCCATGATGTCCTCGCCCGAGCAGTGCTTGCCGTCCTCGCCGCTCAGGTAATGGACCACGTCCATCAGAAGCGCATACGCCCGTCCGTCGTAGCGCGAATCCTTCGCCACGATGTCCTCGAACGAATCGCTCTGGAAATCAATCTCTTCCATCGGAAGATATTATACCATTCTCACCGCTTGCCGCCGGCGAGGGTCTCGGCGCAGTTGAGATAGTAGGCGCGGATGCGCTCGTAGGCGTTGA
>JAKSOY010000382.1 GCA_024405255.1 Kiritimatiellia bacterium | reverse complement strand
GAGGCCGTGCCGGCCGATGAACCCGCTTTGCGGGCGCTGACCGAAGTGCCGATGCCAGGTGCCTTTCAGGTGTCCTATCGCCAAGCGCCCGATTTCTTTCTCGGTGAACGGATTCGGGGCGACGAGGCGCGAACGGGAGTGCTGACGGATGCGACGAATGCCGTTCTTGGCTGCGGTACGCGCGTCGTGCGGCGGGCTTGGTTCGACGGTGCGTGGCGGCGTACGGGGTACTATTGCACGCTTCGGGCTTTTAAGAGCGGACACAATGCACGCGCCGTTTTAGTGGCCTATCGCTGGGCGCGCGGCGTCGAGGCGGCCGATCCGCTCGCGGTGATCACCTCGACGATCGTGTCGGCAAATGTCCACGCGATTAAATTGCTCACGAGCCGCCGGGCCGGCTTGCCTGCCTATCTGGATGCCGGCGGCATCGTCACGTTTTCCGCCGTTGCACGTGCCTTGCGGAATCCGTTGCCTCCCTCGCTCGTCCTCGCGCGGGCTACATCCGCCGATGCGATGGCGCTCAGGGCGTTCTACAACGATCCAGACGAGATGCAGCCGCTTTTCCCGGCGCTCGCCGACCCTTTGCCGCCGGGACTCGACTGGAGCGACTTTGTACTCGTCCGCGAGAAGGGAACAGGCGCAATTGTGGCGGCAGCGGCCTTGTGGGATCAGTCCGCTCATCGCCAGGTGCATGTGGTCGACTATTCGAAGGGGTTGCGTCTCTTGCGTCCGCTTGTCAATCTCGCGAGTGCAGTACAGGGGTTGCCGCGTCTCCCGGCGCCCGGAAACGATTTCGCCTTCCGCTACCTCGCTTTTCGTAAAGTGCGCGCCGGCGATGCGGCGGCGTTTCGGGCCTTGCTGGCAGGTGCAGGAGCGGCTTTGCGTCCGAACGAGTCGCTTTCCTTTTCTTTGCATGAACGCGATCCGTTCTTTCCGCTCGTCGCGGACCTGAAGGCGATTCGCTATGCGAGCCGTCTTTATACGCTCTCCTATGCGCCCGATCCACGTCCTGTCGATTTCGGCGGCGCACCCTACATTGAGGCGGCGATGCTGTGAAGATCTTCCTTGCCAATCTCCTCTGGTTCTTCTCGACGCTCCCGTCCGCTGCGGCGTTTGCGCTCGCCCTGCTTTTCCCTGCGCGGGCGCAGCGCTGGACGGCGGCACGGATTCGATGGACGGCGGGCGAACCGGTGATCCGGCGCGTGCCCACGAGCGGTTCGACGGGCGCGACGAAGTGGGTGCCGTATACCCATGAACTGCTCCGCGAATTTGCGCGGGCGGTTGATCCGTGGATCTTCTCCCTCTATGTGCGGCATCCGACGCTTCTCTTCTCCTCGCACTATTGGTCGATTACACCGTTCACGAAAGCCGAGGGCGAGACGTCCCGTGAGGCGAGCGACGACAGCGAGTATCTGGGCGCGATTCAGCAATGGAGCGCGCGCACGCTCTTCACGGTCACGCCGCTTGTGGCGACGGAAACGGATCCCGATCGCCATGCGTTCCTGACGCTCGTCGGACTCGTCTGTGCACCGCGGCTCGGACTCATTTCCGTGTGGCATCCGTCGTCCTTGCTGCGCCTTCTCGAACGCGCCGCGCGCGAGGCCGATGCGGTGGCGGCAGCCGTGGCGGCTCGTGGATTCCCGGCGCGTGCGAACCAAGTCCGTGCGGCCTTTGCACGCGGCGATTTTGCGTCCGTGTGGCCGCACCTGAAGATCATCAGCTGCTGGGACCAGGCGTTCGCGGCCACAGATGCAGCACGCCTACGCGCGCTCTTTCCACATGTGGAGGTCGAGGGCAAGGGCCTCCTCGCCACGGAAGGGGTGGTCACCGTACCGTGGTTCGGGCGCTGTGTGGCGGCCGTGCGTTCGCATGTCGTCACACTTGTTCCTGTGAATGAAGAAGACGAGCCGCAAGGCGAGGCCGTGCCGGTGGCATCGGCCCAGGTGAATGGACGCTATCTCGTCTACCTCTCAACAGGCAACGGCTCACGCAACGCTCCGTTGGGCGATGTCGTCTGCTGCACGGGCCGCGTCGGACGCACGCCGGTCTTTACGTTCCTCCATCGCGCGGGCGGCGTGAGCGACCTTCATGGGGAGAAGCTCCATCCCGGTCCGGTTGCGAACGCGCTTGCAGCTGTGGCGCGCGAGGTCGGCGGATTCGTGACCGCGTTTCTCACCCCGCGTGACGATCGCCGCGGTTATCGGCTTGTCTGCACGCTCGCGCCCGGCGCCCGTGCGCCCGAAGTCTGTGAAGTCGAACGTGAACTCGGCCGCAACTACTACTACCGCCATACGCGAAATCTCGGCCAGCTCGACCCCGTGGTCATCGACGTCGTTTCCGACGCCCTCGCCGTCTACTGCGCCGCGCGCCAAATTCCTCCGGCCACCGCAAAAGTACCACCCCTTGTCCTTTCGCATTGCGGATTGGGGTAGGGTTATGGTACAATAACCGCCAATGAAAACAGAAGATAATGCCCATTTGATTGAAATCCGCGACTTGCGCAAGATCTATGCGCTCGGTGAAGAACCGGTCGCGGCGTTGGATGGTGTCTCTCTCACGATCGACACGGGGGAATTCGTGGCGATTATGGGTTCCTCGGGCAGTGGAAAATCTACCATGCTGAACATCCTCGGCTGCCTCGACACGCCGACAAGCGGCAGCTATCTGCTGGACGGCATCGAGGTGGCCCGTCGAACGCGCACGGAACTCGCGCACATTCGCAACCGCAAGCTCGGTTTCGTGTTCCAGAACTTCAACCTGCTCGCACGAACGAGTGCCATCGAAAACGTGGAATTGCCCGACTTCTATCTCAACCGCCTCGGACGTTCCGCTCGACGGAAGCGCGCGCTCGAACTGCTTCAACGCGTGGGACTCGGCGGACGAGGCACCCATACGCCCGCCCAGCTCTCGGGCGGCCAGCAGCAGCGCGTCGCCATTGCGCGCGCCTTGATGAACGAGCCGCCGGTTCTCTTCGCCGACGAACCGACCGGCAACCTCGACACGAAGAG
>JAKSOY010000381.1 GCA_024405255.1 Kiritimatiellia bacterium | reverse complement strand
AATCATGTGCAATGTTTCGCGTATCATCTGTGAAATCGTCGCCGCCGATTCCCACGTACCAACTGGTCGACATTCCGGGCGTCCCCAGCTGGACCTCGCTCGCCCAGACGAAATCCCCCTCCAGCGGCGCAAGTGCCGTGCGGACATGCAGACCCACAAGATTCCAGGAGTTCCGCTGCAAGTAGTTATAGGTCCTCACACGCATCGACATTTCGAAATCGCGTCCGCCGGGGATCGTCTGGTAAAGGAAATGCCCCTCGTCATGAGCTTGATAATAGCTGTAGCCAGCGGACGTAAAACGCCAGACATCGGCTCCGTCCGCACTCGTCCCGACCTTATAGCAATCACCCATCTGCAGTGTACCCAGTTGAATGCTCCTCCACGCGTCCGGCGCGATCCCCGTCGCGTCAGTCGGCTTCACAAGATCGCCCGCCGCAAGGGAACGGGTTTCAAATGCCGCACCCGACCACGACAGCGCCACACCGGTCGTGCCCCGGGGAACGTACCTGGCGCGAATCAAATGGCTTCCAAGCGTCAGCGCCAGGCTGTTTGCGACCGCTTGCCCATTCGTGGCCGAGAAGACTTGGGCGTCGTCAATCCAGAGCACATAGTCTCCGTCGTGTTCAGCCGTGAACGTATACGTACCGTCTTCCGGCACACGGATCTTCGCGGCCCACACATATTCTTGACCGGGCATCGCACCGGACAAATCGAAGTTCGCCACCTCCGTCTGCGTTCTCGCCCCGCCCGTCGTACGGCCTTCCGATCGTACCGCGCCAGAAGCCGACGTGCCTTCAAGCAACGTCAGATCAAGCGCCACCAGATCCACATTCTCCTTCTCGCTCCTCAACCAGATGAGAACCTTGCCGTCCTGCTGCGCCGTTACATCGCGCTCGACGAGGAACACCCCCTTCCCCACCTCGCGGAAAGCGTCAAAAGGTGCGGGGAACGTCAAGTAGTCATTGACCGTAAGATAATTGACGATGCGCTTGCCCGCCTGCGTGTAATAGCTTTCTACACCGTGTATCCGCAACCGATACGTTGCATTTGGATAAAGATTCGTGACCAAGAATGTGATGTCCTTCGCATACATAATCCGCGAATAGAGACCGCCGAGCGGAGGATCGAGCACCATGTCAGACCGATAGCCCTGCGCAGCTTCATTGTAATATGTCACATCTGCACTTGACCACGAATACATCGTGTAAGGCACATAATCACCCCGCGTACCAGGGAAAGTCACCCCCCGCTGGGGAGAAATTCCCACGAACGCCTGCGGTCCCGCGCCTTGGGCCGTCACGGACACCGGTTCGCTCCAATCGGAAACCACGCCCGCCTCATTGACCGCGCGTACGGAATATTGGCTCTGCTCCGTACCGGCCGTATCCAGCCAGGAATACCGAAGCGTGCCCTCGACAAGTACGCTCCATTCGCCATCCTCGCCTTGCCGCCGCCGAATGTCGTAGCGCACATCGCCCGTTGTGGACCCAATCGACACCTGCACGCCATCCCGACGCGCAAACGCCCCGTGGACAGGCGGCACGATCGGCGTTCCCGTCGTTTCGCCGTTTTCCACCACTTCCACGCCGCAAATCGCCGGGTTTTCGACAACCGAGACGAAGTCCAGCGCCAGAACCCCGTTGTCCTGCGGATGCACATCCGGGAACACATACTCCGCCACTGCATAGCGCCTTCCCGTATCTGCAAACACGTCGATCGAACGCTGCACGACCCCATTGATGTCAACGCGAAACACGCGTCGATTCACCACCGAGAAGCTCGCTTCAATGCAATAGAGCCGTATATCGTAGGATTTTGCCGGATCAAGATGCGGCAACCGATACGAGAGAGCGCCATTGCACCACCGTCCCGAACGGTAAACCTCCTCTGGAGCTTCGTGCTCAGGACGATCGAGACCGAGGACCGAGGAGATGTCGGCATTGCGATTGGCCGACTTCATGCCAATTTCGCGATGGTCGTCTGGCGCAAAGCGTCCCACCCGCGACGCATTCCAACCCGCGTTGAGAGCATAGACGGGGAACTTGGCCGGCGAAAAATGCTTCACCGCGCTCACAACCGAGCCCACACCGTTCGACGCCACCACGCGATAGAACGGGGAGCCCATAATCGACACCGTCATCTTCTTGACCGCCTGGTCGGTGAAGAATGTCGTCCACGGGCCCTCTGCAGTAGGCGCAGATTGAACATAGTAGGCCAGCGCATCGGTTGCGTTCCAGGAGAAATCCACACTCGTTCCATTCTCCGTGAATGCCGCATTGAACATCACGTTACGCGGCGCTTCGCGTCCCCACACGGCCAAGCCACTGAAAACCGGGTTGTCGACGTTGAAACCAAAGCTGCAGACGATCTGTCCGCTTCCATTTGCCGTCGTTGAAAAAGACTTCGTCAACGAGGCCTTCGCACCGACTTCGGCGAAGATATCGAGGTTTGTCACCACCTGAACGCCGTTGAGCGAGAGATTGAACACGCGCTTGTTCGCAGCCGTGAAAGCCACTTCAGAACCATGCCACTCGAATCGGTAGGTGTCACCTCCGGCGAGATTCGAGAAGGTCGAGGAGAGCCCGCCGTTCTTCGCCGTATTCCAACTCACCATCTTGTAGATCGCAGGATCCGCCCAACAGTCCGGACCCGTAATCGTGACCGTAGTACTCGGCGCAGTCTGTCGTTTGGGCGTTGTTTGCGCCGCATCGTCTCGCCACGGAAACAGGGTGACGGGCGAGACGGCATCGACAAGCCCCCATTTCGACGACCGCACCGCCGCCAACACGTTCGCCTCCGTCGTCGCCGGTGCCACGAAAAGCGACAAGCCGTCGGGCGCGACATCCACGCTGGCATAGGATGTGCCGCCGGGAACGAGCGTAGACAGATCCACCGTCGTCACAGGCGATGTCGAAACGAGGGAAAGTCCGTTTGCCGCAAGTGCGTAGACGAACGCTCTGCCGTCCGTGCAGAACACATTCAAGAACGCCGCACCCGCCGGAAGCCGCACGGCC
>JAKSOY010000380.1 GCA_024405255.1 Kiritimatiellia bacterium | reverse complement strand
TGCTGGCGGGGACGCCGGAAAGCTTCCCGGTGGCGCAGCTGGCGCTGGTGGGGAGTTGTCATTGGATTCTCAACGGGAATCGCGTTGCGGCGCGCTGGGGACATCGCGCCCTACCAGTTGGCGGAGCCGTTGGACGCTGGGGATATGGCTTGGGTTGCGGGGCATTTGCGCTTTTGAACACGATGGTGACGCTGACGAATGGCGGGAAGGTGGTGTTGGCGTGGCTGGTGACGCGGGCGAAGATGCGGGATGTCGCTCGCGTGTTGGCGCTGGGGGCGTTCGTGCTGGCGCTTGGGGTGGCGTTCTTCGCCTTGCGTGCGCATGTAAACGGAAGGGATTGGATGGACGGGATCCGGGCGACGCTGGTCTGGATCCCCGAAGAGCGCAATCTGCCGCGAGAGCTTTACGGCTTCTTCATCCGTCCCGTCGGCCTTTATCAATCTTTTGTGGTCTAGCCGCTGGCACTCGTCGGCCTCTGCCAGATGATTCGAAAGCATCAAACGTCTTCACTTTTGGTTTTGGCATCTTACTTTGCCGTGGATGCTTGTATCCATGTCATTGTCGGTTGGGGAATGAAGGAGCCGTGGGTGTTTGCTCCGCATTGGATCTGGATTCTGGCCATTCTGGCGGGACGAGGGTGGAGTGAGGTTGGTGGTTCTTCAAAAAAGGTTAGAATCCGCCTCGTGAAGAGAGTGTTGCCAGTTGCTGAGACAGTGCTTGTAAGATTGTCAATAAGTCGTTGAACCAATTTGTTATTGACGTTGATGTTCGGGAATTGTTGGTCATACTTGTCAATAAGTCGGCTGTTGTGCTATAATGTTGCCGCAGGCAGGAGATGATGGCATGGTTGTCTTAGGACGGAAAAAAGAAATTGAGGCGCTGGACCGCGATCTTCGTAAGGAAGAATCGCAGTTCATTGCCGTCTATGGTCGTCGCCGCGTTGGCAAGACGTATCTGATTCGCGAGCATTTTCACGATCAGTTCTTTTTCTATCATACCGGACTGAGGGGCGGCACGCTTCGCAGCCAGCTCATTGCCTTTCGTGCTTCGCTGATCAAATATGGTCACGAACGATGTCCCGTACTGAAGAACTGGTTGGAGGCTTTCGAGCAGTTGGACGTGCTCGTTCGGACGGGAGTGCCCGGGCGCAAGATCATCTTCATTGACGAGTTGCCCTGGATGGACACGCCCAAGTCCGGGTTGGTGACGGGACTGGAATATTTCTGGAATGCCAAGGCGTCCGCCCGCAGCGAGCATGACGTCTTTCTGATCGTCTGCGGGTCTGCTTCCTCCTGGATCGTCAAGAACCTGTTGAAGAACACGGGAGGCCTTTACGGACGGCTGACGGACCGCCTTCAGCTCAAGCCCTTTCGGCTGTCCGAGTGTGAAGAGCTTGCGCATCGTCTCGGACTTGAAATGACGCGTGCCGAGATCGCCGACGCCTACATGGTCTTTGGCGGCATACCCTATTATTGGAGCCTGATGCGCAGCGATCTTTCGCTTGCCCAAAACATCGACGAGTTGCTGTTCTCCGAGGGTGGCAAGTTGCGCGATGAATTCAATTACCTTTACGCCTCGATCTTCAAGAACGCAGAACCGCATCTGAAGGTCGTCGAAGCATTGGCGGAAAAGAAGTCGGGGCTGATGCGCGAGGAGATCATTGCGGCGACCGGACTGAAGAACGGAGGTAACTTCAAGACGGTTCTGGATGAACTCGAGCAATGTGACTTCATCCGCAGTTACACGCCTGTCGGCAAGAAGAACCGCGGCGCCGTCTATCAGCTGATCGACAACTACACGCTTTTCTATTATTCCTTCATCAAGGACCGTCCGAGGGATGACACCGGCTATTGGCTTCATGCGCTCGATTCGTCGCGACTGGCGAATTGGCGAGGACTCGCCTTCGAACGTCTTTGCCTTCAGCACGTGCGAGAGATCGTGCAGGCGCTCGGCATTTCCGGACTGCAGGTGACCGCGCATGCCTGGCGGGGGGCCGGGGCGCAGATTGACTTGCTGCTCAATCGGTCCGATCGGACGGTGGACATTTGCGAGATCAAGTGTACGGAGTCCCCTTACGAAATCGACAAGAGCGAGTATGAGAAATTGCTGAATCGAAAGCGGGCACTGCAAATGACGCTCCCCGCCCGCATGCGGACGCGCCTTGTCCTGATCACGTTCTCCGGCTTGCGTCCGAACAAGTATAGAAACGTCATTCAGTCCGAGCTTGCGCTGGACGATCTTTTCCGTTCATAGGAGATCTTAAGCTGTGATGCCTTTCGTTCGTTGCATAGTTCCACTGAAGAGGATGACCTGACATGATAGACTTCATCAACAAGTCCGTTTGGGTGATGATGAATCCGGTTTCGGTCGGCATTCTGCTGATTGTCCTCGGGTTGCTGCTGCGGCGTTTCCGCAAGGTTCAGGTCGTCTGTCTAGTGCTCTCGTGCGTGTGGTTCTACCTGTGGAGCACGAAGCTGGTCACGTGCTGGATCGGCCGTCCGCTCGAAAGTGCGTATCTGGTCGACGGGAAGATGGCGGACGCCGAGAGCTATCCGACGGCGGACGCCATTCTCGACTTCGGCGGCGGCGTTGGATCCTATCCTGATTTCTCCAACTACGCCGAGCTGTATCAGTCCGCCGACCGGGCGTATTTCGCAGCGGCGCTGTGGAAGGCCGGCAAGGCGCCGATCATCATTCCGTCCAGCGGCAATGCAATCAACTGCGATGCGAAGTTCCTGAAGGACCTCGGTGTGCCCGAATCGGCCATCGTGGTGGAGAATGAGGCGAAGAACACGGAGGAGAATGCGAAGAGAATTGTTCGAATGTTCGAATGTTTGGATTCTTCGACTAATCGAACGCCCCGTGTCTTGCTCGTGACGAGCGCATGGCACATGAAGCGCAGCATGCTGATGATGCAGAAGTATGCGTCACAGCTGGAGGTCGTCCCGGCGCCATGTGATTTCGAGGCGACGGGCAGTACGTTCACGGGCTTTGAGGTGACGTGGCTCAAGTCGGAGCCAGGCACCTTTT
>JAKSOY010000038.1 GCA_024405255.1 Kiritimatiellia bacterium | reverse complement strand
GGTGCTTGCGCACCTGCTCGGCCGCGACGCCGATCGGCTTCACGCACATGAAGTAACCGCTGTTGAACGGCATCACCTCGAATGCGTCCGCATACTCGGGATGCTGCTTGAGGATCTTGCGAATCGTCGCATAGCGCTTCTTCAGCACGGCGTACTTCTCGCGCTTCTGGCGCGCGTAGGCCTTGTTCTGCAACGCCGCGAGGGCCATGTTCTGGCCGACGGACGTAATATTCGACACGGCACTGCGCACATCGCCCGCCGCCTTCGCCTCGAGCGCCTTGAGCTGCTCGGGCGTCGCGCCCTTGAAGCCGAAGGCGATGAAGCCCACGCGCAGGCCCCACACGTAGTCTTCCTTCGTGCAGCCGTCGAGCTTGATCGCAAGCACGTTCTCGTGCAGCGTCGCAAAGTCCGCAAAGAGCGATTCGCCGTGAATGCCCTTTTCATAGACGAGCCCGAAGTAGGCGTCGTCCAGCACCACGATGATCTTCTTGCCCGCGTCGGCGGCCGCCTTCACGGCCGCGACGATCTTCGCCGCGTCCTCGAGCGTCGCCGTATAGCCCGTCGGATTGTTCGGGAAATTCAGGATGAGGATCTTCTTTTCACCCGCACCCGTCAGCGCCTGCTGAAGCGCCGCCGTATCGAAGCAACCGTCCTTGAACGTGTTGAACGTCGTGAGGTTCGCCCCGCAGGCTTCACCGAAAATGAGCGCGTAGTTGTCCCAGAAGAGGTCCGGCGCCACCACCGTATCGCCCCGCCCCGCAAAGAGCTCGGCCGTCACGCGCAGCCCGTGCGTGAGCGCGTTCGTGACCACGGGGTTCGAGTAGAGGACGCCCTTCAAGGACGGGTTCTTCTTGACCTGCAGCTTCTTCCACGTTTCGCGCAGCGTCGGATTGCCGAAACTGCCCGCATAGAGGAACGCCTTGCGCGGCAGATTGAGCTGTTCCGCAAAGCAGTCCATCACGAGAGGCATTCCATCCTCTTCGAACGCCATGCCGATCGTTGCATTGATCGCGCACGCCTTGGCCTCGGCACCTTGACCGAGGATGCCCCCGTAAGGGAAATAGAGGCGCTTGCCGACCGGGGAGAGCAAATCCGCCACCGGGCCGAGCGTCTGGTTCAACTGTTTAGCCAATGTGTTCATAAGGACGGATATTATAGCAAATAGTTGAACAGTTGAAGAGTTGAAAAGTTGAAAAGTTCGAGTATCCCGAAACTTTTCGACTTCCCGGCATTCCGGCCGTTTCAGCGTTCACGTCCGAAACGGGCGCTGAGGAGCGCTCGCTGAGTCAGGATCGTGTCGCGCAGGGGATGGAAATGCGACGACTTGTTACCGTCGATGTAGACCGTCTCGATCGGGATCTGCAACGGCTTCTGCTCATGGAGGCGCGCGTCGACGAGCATGCGCATCTCGTACTCGTAGCGGTCGCCCTTGAGCGCCAGCACGCGGTCGAGCAGACCGCGCGGAATGCCGCGAAGGCCCGTCTGCGTATCCTTGATCGCAAGTCCCGTCAACAGCCAGAAGAAACAGCTCGTCCAGTGGTTGCCGAACCGGCTGCGGAACGGCACCTTCAGACCGAAATGGCGCACGCCGAGGACGAGTCCCCCCGGATGCGTCTTCACCGCCTCGGCCACACGGCGGATGTCTTCGACCGTGTGCTGCCCGTCGGCATCGGCCGTCACCACGCCGCACACATCCGGCTGATGGTCGCGAATCCAGGCGAAACCTGTCTTGAGCGCAGCCCCCTTCCCACGATTGACCTCGTGCGCAACGACGACATCCACCTGCGGACGAATCACGTCGAACACGTCGCGCCCTTCCGTCGACCCGTCATCCACGATCACGACATGGGCGAACTCGTCCCGCAGGCGCGCCACGAGCGCCGCGAGCTTCTCGTCCGGCTGATAGGCCGGAATCAGGATGGACACATCGGTGATCATGAGTTAGAGTTAAAGATTAAAGATTAAAGGTTAAAGGGCGAAGGGTGAAGGATTAAGGGTTAGTGATTGAAGGTTGAAGATTAAATTAGTTGGGGGTGGAGGTGGGTAGGGATGATAAGTTGAAGACGGGAATATTCTACCACATTTTGCGGATGAACGAAAGAGAGGTTTTGAGTTCGTCGAATGTGACGGGGCGGTGCGGTTCGAAGACGTGCAGGATGTCGCGGCGCGCCAAGGACGCGAGCGCGGCGAAATCGACCTTTCCCCAGCCCGGCTGGCGGTGGTCGTCGTGGTAGTCTTCGACATCGTTGAGATGCATGCCGCACACATGTTCGCCCACGCGCGCCGCAATGTCCGTGGCGGGCTCGCTCCACCCGTGGC
The DNA here is from genome assembly GCA_024405255.1 of Kiritimatiellia bacterium. The sequence continues at coordinate 22,074 of JAKSOY010000038.1, read as the reverse complement.
ATTCGCGTACGCGAGCATGGCCCGTATCGAACCAGAGCTTCACCGGCGCGCCTTTGAGGTCCTTCATGAGGATTTCGGCTTCGTCCGCATTGGGGAAACCCTCGAGACTCGGCAGGTTCTCGAGGGCGAGCGTCAAGCCCGCCTTCTCGAGATCCGGCAACACGAGGTCGAGTTCGCGTCGAAACGTCTCGCGCAGCTTCACGCCGCGTTGGTTCCGGCGCTTGCGCGCCTTCGCAAGGAACTTCGCGTGACGCGGGTTCTTCGGATCCGGCTGACCGTCCTTGCCGAGAATCAGCTGCTGCAGCACCTCGGACCCCCGATTGACGAACCAGCCGTCCAGTTTCACATAGCCCGCATGCGTCACCACCACCTTCGCACCAAGCTCCTGCGCGCACGCGAACGTCTTCTTCAACAGGAGACGCGCCAGCGCACGTTCGTCCTCGTCGGGATCCGCGAGCTGGTGCAGCTCGGGATGTCCGCTCGGCGCGCCCACGGGCACGGGACAATACGCGTGCACCGAGTCGACGGGCATGACATCGAGACGGCGCTTAAAGCCCGCCAGCTGCTCGGGCGTCGTACGGAAGCCAAGCTCAAGCGCATCGAATCCAAGCGCCAGCGCCTCGTCGACGATTTCGGAACCATCCGAAAGCCGTCCGTTGTTCCAATTGGTGGAAAGCGCGAAACGCATGAAACCCTTCTTCCTCAGGCGTAGGGTTCAAGGAACTCCTGGCGGAAGTCGAAGCCGCCGATGAAATCGTCCCGCGAATCGTTCGACGTCTTGCTGATGCGTTTGGAGTCCAGCAGATTGAAGACGATCTCGCCCACATCCTCGCACGCATGCACGCCCCAGTCGTCCAGCACCGTGAAAGCCAGCGGACCGAACGCGTCAAGTGCGAGGTCGCGAAAGAAGCCGAGCAGTTCCTGTCCCGACACATGGCCCTTCGCCGTCTCGCTCGCCTCGGAGATGACGCGCAGCACGAAGTCGTACGCGCGGCTATCGTAGCGGGAATCCTTGCGGAGGATGTCGGAATAGTCCTCCGCATCGTACACGATTTCAGGAACGTCCATCTTCAGCCGTCCAATCAGAAACGCAGACGCTCCGCCAACGCCTTCAGCTCTTCCATGTCGCCCGCGGTGCTCGTGAACGACAAGGCCTTGCCGCCCTCATAACGCGGCACAATGTGGAAATGGATGTGGAAGACGCTCTGTCCCGCCGCCGCACCGTTGTTCTGCAGGATGTTGAAACCGTCGCACGGCAAGGCGTCCTTCAGATGCGCCGCAACCTTCTTCACGCGCGCCAGCAGGGCGGCGAGCATCTCGTCGGACGTGTCCAACAGCCCCGTCGTATGCGCCTTCGGAATGACCAGCGTATGGCCCTTCGAGCACGGATTGATGTCCAAATACGCCAAGACGAGATCATCCTCATACACCTTGAAACTCGGAATCTCGCCTGCGGCAATCGCACAGAAAACGCAATCGTTCTTCATGATCGGAATCCTTCCTCTTCAGCCTTTGAAGATAAAAAACTTACGCACGACGAAGTTGATGACGAACGAAACGACCACCTCCAGCACCACGGCCGTCGAGGTCATCATTCCCGCGTACTTGATCAACACGCTCTGCACGCCCAGCGCAATCACCGTGGCCGAAGCCGCCGCCCCGAAGAACATCCCCAGTTCGACGAACCAGCGGAACTTGCCGGGACGGAACACGAACGTACGGTTCAAAATCCAGCAAATGACATTGGAGATCGTAAAGCCCACCGCCGTCGCCACGGCCGCGAGGAACCACCGCGCCGCATACCAGGGCTCCGCCCCCGAAAACGTCGCGGACGGCAGACCGAGCAGCTTGACTGCCAAGTCGTCCGGCGTCAGACACTTGAGCCAGGTGGCCGCCAGCAACGAGAATACGGACAGCTGCACCAGCGTCGTCAAGACGCCGATGGCGCCATACTTGACGAACTGGGCGAGCGGCCCCGCATCATGCGAAAGAAATCTACGAATGAATTCCATGGCCCACAGTATACCATAAATCGGCTGAGCGTGTCAGAGAATCGGAGAAGATTCTAAAAATGCAGCAACCCGCGACGCCAGAGGATCAATCCGACAATGCCGACCAGCAAGACCGCAGCCACCACAAAGGGAAGCAGCGCCGAATGACGTCCCCCGCCATTCTTGCGCCGATACTCCTCCGCCGTCTCGCGCTTGACCCGGAACAGAATGTCGAGACCATGCTTCTCGGCCACTTTGACCGCCTCATCGTGGTTCGCCCCCCAGATGACCTCGGTCACTTCGTTCCCGTCTTCCCGCAAATAGGTGACCTCGTACGGGTGCCGCTCCTCTCCACCGCCAGCAGCCGACCCACTGTCGCCTTCTTTTGCCATAACCTCTCAATCTCCTTACTTTTGCTCCGAAAAAAAATGTTCCCTTTATTATACCATTCTTAGGCTCGTCTGTCACGAAGATTAGACATTCACGCGAAATGAAATCTTCCAAGCTCACACGAAAAGCTTCACAACACGGTGTTCAATCTAAAAAGTCAGTTGCCAAATCACGCCAAATCTGCTAAACTATACCAATTCAATTTTCAAAACCAAAGGAGACTATCCAATGTCAGGTCACAGCCACTGGGCCACAATCAAGCGCGCGAAAGGCGCGGCCGATGCCAAGAAAGGCAAAATCTTCTCGAAGCTCGGTAAGGAAATCACCATCGTCGTGAAGGCGAAGGGTGGCGATCCGAACACCAACCCCACCCTCCGCACGCTCATCGCGAAGGCCAAGGCGGCCCAGATGCCGAACGACAACATCGACCGCGCCATCAAGAAAGGCACGGGCGAACTCGAGTCGGCCGCGCTCGTGGATGCGCAGTACGAAGGCATCAAGGGCAGCGTGGCGATCGTCGTCACGGTCCTGACGGACAACAAGAACCGTGCGGCGGCCGAAGTGAGCAACGTCTTCAAGAAGAACGGCATCGAACTGGCGAAGCCCGGTTCCGCCTCGCGTCTCTTCGACAAGCTCGGCCAAGTCATGATTCCGGCGACCGACGGCCTTGACGAAGACAAGGTGATGGAAGTCGCGCTCGAAGCGGGTGCGGAAGACGTCATCGGCGAAGACGGCGGTTTCACGGTCAAGTGCCAGCCGGGCGATTTCGTGGCGGTCTCCGAAGCCATCAAGGCGGCGGGCATCGCGATCGACGAAGAGAACTCTTCGGTCGGCCTCGTGCCGAACATGATGGCGCCGGTGAACGACCTCGCGGTCGCCAAGGCCATCAACAAGTTCGTGGACATGCTCGAAGACCTCGAGGATACGCAGGACGTGTACACGAACATGGAAACGTCCGACGAAGTCGACGCCGCGCTTGCGGCCGAGGGCTAAGCGCCATGGTACTCGAGCACATCGGTCTGAATGTCGCCGAGCCGCAGAAGGTGATGGCGTGGTGGTGCGAGAACCTCGGGTTCACGCAGACCCACCCCGTCTTCATCGTCGACTCAAGCGGCCGCATGGCGATCGAGTTCTATCGGAACGACGCCGCGCCGATCACGGACTTCACCACGGTGAATCCGAACACGGTGCACATCGCCTTCACGAGCGAAGATACGGAAGCCGACGCCGCCCGTCTGGTGGCCGCCGGCGCCACGCTGGTTGAAACCATCCATCGTGAAGGTTTCGACATGGCGATGCTTCGCGATCCGTTCGGCATCCCCGTCCAGTTCGTGAAACGCGCACAGTCGATTCTGCTCAAGTGAAAAAGATCCACTTCATGGGCATAGGCGGCGTCGGCATGGCCGGCGTCGCTTTTCTTTTGAAAAAAGCCGGATACGACGTTTCCGGTTGTGACAAGTATGCCACGCCCCGGACCCGCTGGCTCGAGGCCAACGGCATTCCCGTGTCCGTCGGACACGACCCGTCCCATCTGGACGGCATCGACGAGCTGATCATCACGCCCGCCGTTCCCAAGGACTCACCGGAACGCGCGCGTGCCGAGGACCTGGCCGCCCGACAGGCGCTCACCGTGCGCTTTCGCGGCGAAGTGCTCGCCGATCTCGTGAACGACACGTTCGGCATCGCCATCTGCGGCACGCATGGCAAAACCACGACCTCGACGTTCACCACCAAGCTGCTGACAGCGCTCGGCGATGCGCCGGCCTGGTGCATCGGCGGCGAAACCGGCGCCCTTCCCGTCGCCGGGAACCCCGATGCGGCGCCGACGCCGCGTCTCGTCGTCGAGGCGGACGAATCGGACGGCACGCTCGCACTCTACCGTGCGCAGATTCTCGTCGTCATGAACATGGACTACGACCATCCTGAGCACTTCCCCACCGAGGCCGCCTATCGCGCGTGCTATGAAAAGGCGATGTCCCAGGCCGCGCAGGTCGTCAAGGCCTGGGAACTCGACGCCTCCGACTACCCCGAGCTTCCCACGCTCGTCAACGGCGCGCACAATGTCGTCAACGCGCGCGCGGCGATCGAAGTGGCGTTGCGTCTTGGACACACCCCGGATGAAATCCGCACCGTGCTGCCGGAGGTCCTTTCGGAACTTCCCGACCGTCGTTTCCAACGCATCTGGCCGCGTCCCGACGAGACCGCGCCGAACCACGCCCGACTCTCTGCCTCTTTTACGGTCATTACCGACTACGCGCACCATCCGCGCGAACTGGCCTGCGCCGTCGCCATGGCCGCGAACCTGCAGCCGCGCCGTCTGCGCGTGCTGTTCCAACCGCATCGTTACACGCGCACGCGGGCGCTCTGTCCGCAGTTTCCGCCCGCCTTCGCCGCCGCGGACGAAGTGATCCTCATTCCCGTCTACGCCGCATTCGAGCAACCCCTTCCCGGCGGCGACATCGCAGATCTCTACAAGGCCTTCCGCGAGTACGTCCCGTCCGACGACGCCGCGCACCGCCCCACCGTCAAACTGGCGCGTTCGGCGCTGGAAGCCTGGCGGCATGTCTATCTGACCCGCGAACCCGGCGACTTGATTCTGCTCGCCGGTGCAGGCGACATCATCCAGTTGCTGCCGCGTGTGCAGGCCGATCTCGACGAGCGCGACGCCACACCGACGCCGCCCGTCACGCGCCTTCTGGGCGCCGGCACCAATACCTGGCGCAGCGACCTGGCGACGGACGAACGTTTCGTGCGCACCACGGGTCCGGCGGCGGCACCAGGTGCGACGCTCGGCATCCCCTGGATGGCCGGCATCCCCGGTACGCTGGGCGGATGGGTGAAGATGAACGCCGGCGCGTTCGGACATTCCATCTCCGAGGTCATCCGCCGCGTCAAAGTCGACGGACAATGGCTCACGCGCGCGGCCTGCGGCTTCGCCTACCGGCATTCGGACATCGCCGGCGAAATCCAGGACGTCGAATTCGATTTCACCCAGGCGGACTTTCCCGACCCGCTGCGTCCGGAAAACAAGCCGGCACTTGCCGCCCTGTGTGCGGACTACCTGTCCCGCCGCCGCAAGTTCCCGGCGGGCACCAAGGGCAGCGTTTTCAAAAACCCCTCGGGAAACTCGTCAAGCGGCGTCAATGACGGTATCGCCTTGACGGCAGGACGACTCCTCGAGGAAGCCGACGCCAAGGCACTGCGCGTCGGCGGCGCCTATGTGTGGCAGGAGCATGCGAACGTCATTGTCGCGGGTCCCGATGCGACGGCCTCCGATTTCCTCGCCCTGGCGCGCCTCATGGCCCGGGCCGTCTTCTTCAAACACGGCATTCGCCTGGAGCCCGAAGTCTGCGGTCTTGCCGTCTGGCCCTAATTTCTCTCATTTAACCCCTTACATCCACCGCTCATTATGCTATAATTTGAGCATGAATAATTTCAAGAAAGTCGCCGTCCTGATGGGCGGCACCTCGAACGAACGCGAGGTCTCTCTCATTTCCGGCAAGAACGTTGTCGAGGCCCTTCAGTCGCTCGGCAAATACGAGGTCGTTCCGGTCGTCATCAATGCGGACAATCTCGATGCGCTACCTGCAGATGTCGACGCCTGCTACATCACCCTGCATGGCGGATGGGGCGAGAACGGCGGCGTGCAGGCGGCGCTTGATGCGCGCGGCATTCCGTATACGGGTCCGGGCGCGGCGGCGAGCCGCGTGACGATGGACAAGATCGCAACCAAGCGGATGCTCGACGCCGCCGGCGTGCCCAACGCCCCTTGGGCCGTCGCCACGCCTTCGAAGCCGCTCGCGGATTCGCCGGTCGGCTACCCGTGCGTCGTCAAGGCGCCACGCGACGGTTCGTCGGTGGGCGTCTATCTCGTGAAGACGTCGGACGCATTTGCCAAGGCCGTCTCCGACGCGCAGCGCATCGACCGTGAAAAATTCGGCGGGGAAGGCGAAGCCCTCGTCGAAGCCTTCATCCCCGGACGCGAGACGACCGTCGGCGTGCTCGGTAACGAGGCGCTGCCCGTCGTCGAAATCTGCGCCCCGGGCGGGTGGTATGGCTACGAGGAAAAGTACAATTCCAACGAAACGCGCTACCCCTTCCCGACGGATGCGTTCTGCCCCGAGATGCAGCGCCTCGCATGTGCGGCGTTCAACGCCACCGGATGCCGAGGCGTGACGCGCGTGGATTTCCGCGTCACCCCCGAAGGCAAGATGTACGTGCTGGAGCTGAACACCTCGCCTGGGATGACGGGACACTCCCTCGTGCCCAAAGCCGCTCAGAAGATCGGCCTCTCCTTCGCCGCCCTCTGCGACCGTGTGTTGGGGAGTGCCACCCATGATTAAGCGCAAGACTAAGCAAAACGATTCGCGCACGGGGATTCTGCTCTCGCTTCTGATCGTCTTTCTGATTCTCGTGGGAGGCACCTGCTGCGGGTTGTTCTACGCCTATTCGTTCTGTTCGAACATCTGGCACGAACAATGCCAAATCACCAACCCCGAACTCGACGTGGTCATCTCGACCGGTAAAATGGTCCACCCGGATGTCATCACTTACCATTTTGGTCTGACAAACGGTGCCAACCTGGCAACGATCCCATTCTCCCAGTTGCGGGAGAAGCTGCTCAAGCGCGTTCCGAACGTGCGTGACATCCGCATTGAACGGCGCTTGCCGAACCGCGTCACCGTGGAAGTGATCGAGCGCGAACCGATTGCACGCATTGCGCCCCCCCGAGGACATCCCACCGAAGGTCGCGTCGCCGACTCGGAGGGCGTCGTCTTCTGGTACAATGCCAATGCCACCACCGAACTGCCGATCGTCCGCGAATCGGGAGACACACCGGCGGCACCCGGCAAAAAGCTGACCGGTCCGACCGCAGCCGCCCTTCGACTCGTCGAAGCAGCCATGCGACCCGAACTGTCCGACCTGCGCGTGCTGGAGGTCGATACGTCGAATCAAGACTATCTCTACCTCACGCTCGGCAACTACGACCATGCGAAATTCGCCTGGCAGGACATGTTGAGCGACACCAAGACTTCCCGCGAATCGCTGCATCGGCAGCTGAAAAATCTTTTCGCGGCCATCAACGCGCAACTGATGCCGCACTCGACCATTTGGCTCGCAACCGACTGGGGCAAGCCGAGCCGCATCACCGCGAGCCGTCCAAACAACACGGGCAAATAGAAAGGACCTTCCGTGAACCTCTCCGAACCAATCGCCGCACTTGAAATCGGCACGACCCAGACGGTCATCGCCATCGGCGAACCCTTGAGCGGTGGACGTGTCAAGGTCGCCGCGCTGAGTTCGATTCCGTCGGCCGGCGTGCGCAAGAGCCAGATCACCGACATCCCTCAGGCCCGCTACTCCATCGAGTCCGTCCTGAAGCATCTCTACGACCAGGCGAACTACTCCATTGGACAGGCCTACCTCGCCGTCTCGGGGCCCCAGATCCGCACGAAGGTCATCAAGACCCAGATTCCGATCAACGGCTTCGTCTGCGACGAGGACCTCGACAATGTGGACAACCTCTCCTACGAGGCCGGCCTGGCCCAGGACCGCACGCCGATCGAGCTTTCGCAGATCTGCTATTCGCTCGACGATGTGGACAACATCAATTCCCCCAAGGGCATGAGCGGACGCGCCCTGACCCTTCGTTCTCTCTGCATCCACGGATCGACCGCGCGTATCACCGATGCGCGCAAAGCGGCCCATGACGCGAAACTCGAACTTCAGGAAGATGTCTTTTTCGCCGGCACCTGCGCCGCGGCTGCCGTACTGACGTACCAAAACAAAAAGGACGGCGCACTCGTCATCGATCTCGGCGGCGGCTCGACTTCGTTCACCACCTGGTGCGACGGAAAACTCGTCCAGGCCGGTGTCATCGGTGTCGGCGGCGACCATCTGACCAATGACATCCGAGTCGCCTTTTCCGTGTCACAGGCCCAGGCCGAACACCTCAAAACCACAGATGCCTCCGCCGTCATCACGGTCGAAGACGCCAAAGCGCGCGTCTCCGTACCCGATCCGATGCCGGGCTTCACGGCCTCGACGATTTCACGGCGCGCGCTCAATACGGTCGTCAACGCCCGATTGCAGGAATTGTTCGCCATCATCCGCCAGCAGCTGGACGACGAAGGCCTCCTCCATCGTCTGAATGCCGGCGTTGTGCTGACGGGCGGCGGAGCCGCCCTTCGCGGCGCGGTCGAACTTGCCACATCCGTCTTCGGCTGCGGCGTACGCGTGGGGTCTCTGCTGCCGGAAATCGAAGGTCTTGAAAAAGAGCCCTTCCCCGCCGCCTGTGCCGTCATCGCCGGACTGCTCCTCCTGGCCCAGCCGAAGGACGTTTCCAGCAACGGAATTTTCGCCTCGATCAAAAACATCTTCTCGCGCAACAAATGAACCCGCTCTCCTCCCCCTTGATTCTGATTGGCGTCGGCACGGCTGGCGCAGCTATGACGCGCGGCATTCTGCGCGCCTACGGACCCGGCATCCGCGTTCTCATCCTCGATACCGATGCACAGTCCGGTGCCAACGGAGACCTGCCCTTCACCTTGCTCGGCGGCAATCGGCTGGCAGGACGCGGCACAGGCGGACAGCCCGCTTCTGCGCGCGCTTCGTTTCAGGACGACCCGACGATCATCGATCCAGGACTTGAGGGCGTACGAACCGCCATCGTCGTCACCGCTCTTGGCGGCGGCACAGGCGGCGGGGCAACGGGCGAGCTGCTCAAGCACCTCCACACGCTCGGCATTGTCACGCTGCTCTTCGCGACAATGCCATTCGCCTTCGAAGGCGAAGAGCGCATGCGCCTCGCCAAAACTTCCGCAGGTCCCGTCTGCCAGCATGCCGATGTCTCGGTGCTCCTGCCGCTCGACAAGCTTGTCAGCGGTGCGTCGGACAATATGAAAGAGGCTTTGACGCGTGGTGTGGATACTCTTGCCTCCGGCGTCACGCTGCTTTGGCGCATCCTCGAAAAGCCCGGCTACATTCGACTTGATGCAGAACGTCTGCGCAATATCCTCACGGGATGTGGACGCGCCCAATTCGCAACGGCGACCGCCAGCGGTGCGAATCGCGTCACGTCGTTGCTCGCCGATTTCGCCCAGCATCCGCTGCTTCGACACGACGATGCACAACCGCCCGTTCGGACGATGCTTGTCGGGGTCCTGGCAGGCGACGACCTCCGCTTGTCGGAAATCGACGTTCTCGTTTCCGGGCTAACCGCCGCATACGGACAGCACTCCCACCTTGAATTGGGGACCGTCAATGACGAAGCGACTTTTTCCGGCCGTCTCTCCGTTGTCGTTCTGCTCTTCGAAGAAGGTGCAATGGCCGCCAATGCGGCCCATCCGTCCAACTCGAATGACGGCAAGTCCGGTGAACGCGCAACGAATACCCGGTTCCGTCGTGCCGAGAAGACCATGTGGCAAGACGAGGACCTCGACGTGCCGACCTACCTCCGCAGACAGTTGACGCTTGATCGCTGACCTTCGTGCCAATGCAACGAGACGGACACATTCGCCTGCTTCCCCTTCATGTCGCGAACAAAATCGCGGCCGGCGAAGTTGTCGAACGACCGGCATCCGTTCTAAAAGAATTGATGGAGAACGCGCTCGACGCCGGCGCCACGCGAATCGAGGTCACAATTGTCGCCGGAGGCCGCACGCTCGTCTCTGTCCGCGACGACGGCTGCGGGATGACACGCGAGGATGCCTTGCTCTCCCTGGAGCGCCAGGCGACCTCCAAAATCCGCGACGTCGACGATATCGAGCGCATTGACACGCTTGGATTCCGCGGCGAGGCCATCCCTTCCATTGCATCCGTTTCGCGCTTTACGCTGACCACGCGACGCGCCGAAGACGAAGGCGGCACCCGCCTCGTCGTAAATGCCGGCGTGTTGGCGGAAGTCAAGGATTGCGGTGCCCCCGCAGGTACGTGTGTCGAGGTTCGGGACCTCTTCTGCAACGTTCCCGCCAGGCGGAAATTCCTGCGCGCCTTTGCCACGGAAGAATCCCATATTCGTGCAACCTTCACGGTCCATGCGCTCGCGCATCCCGATGTCGGATTCACCTTGATTCTCGACGGACGCGAGACCTACCGTTTTGCACCGGGCGCTACCCTTGAGGAACGCATCCGCGAACTCTTCGGCGCCGATTTCGCCGAGTCGCTCATCCCCGTTGAAACAGCGTCCGAAGGAAGTGCGTCGCACGCCTCCGACGTCAAGGTCCACGGCTACATCGAACGACCGACGGCGGGTCCGACCCTACGACGCGACCAGTTCATTTTCGTCAACGGACGCCCCGCCACTTCGGCCGCCATTACCTACGCCCTTCGCGAGGCCTATCCAAGGAACCGAGATGAAGCCCGACCGATGCTGGTGCTCTTCATCGACCTGCCGCCTACGCAAGTCGACGTAAACGTACATCCCGCCAAACGCGAAGTCCGCTTCCGCCGTCCGGCCGATGTGCGTGAGGCGCTCATCGAAGCTGTCTCACACGCGCTCAACCCCGAGAGCATCCCTCCTGCCCCCGCCGCAACGCCCCTCGCGCCGACCTCCTCTGTTCCGCCGGCCTCCGCAGGTGTCCCGGCTCAGCCGACTTTTGTCGCCCCCTTTTCCACGCCGGTCATCCAGCGTACATTCGAACTTCCCCACCAACCACCCCGCATCCCGGGGACAGACCCCACCCCAAACGAAGGGACTGTCCCCGCAAGTACCACAGGGTCTGTCCCCACAAGTTCAGCAGGGTCTGTCCCCAGCGGGGGGACTGTCCCCACGGCCCCCGAGGGGTCTGTCCCCACGGGGTCTGAGGGGACTGTCCCCATGGCCCCTAAGGGGTCTGTCCCCAGCGGGGGGACTGTCCCCAATGGGTGTGTTCATGGAAGTTCAACCACGAAATTGTGGCGTTGGTATAACTTTTTGGCCCAAACATCCACTGGATTGCTCATTTTGGAGACAGATGCGGGGCTGGTCCTGTTGGATCCGCGAGCCGCCCGGGCCCGAATCGCCTACGAGAAGATCCTTGAGCGGCGTGAAGCGATTTCGCAGACGCTTCTCATTCCGGAGACGGTTCAGCTGCCGCCGGCCGATTCTTCGCGGATCCGCTCGTTCCAAAACGAGCTGGCGGCAGCCGGATTCGTACTGGAGGAATTCGGCCGCGACACGTGGAAGGTCGACGCCGTTCCCGATCTGCTGGCCGGCGGAAGTACGGAAACGCTTCTCGCCTCGATTGCCTCGGACATCGCCGAAGGCGGAGCCAAGCGCGGATCGACGCGCTGGCGCGACGAACTCATTGCCAAGGCCGTCGCCAAATCCTTTGCGGGCACATCGACGAAGCTGACGCGTGAAGCGGCCATTCAGCTGGTGAACGAACTCGCCGACGCGCGCATGCCGTATGTCTGCCCGCGCGGCAAGCCCATTATGATCTACAAATCCAACCGCGAGCTGGATCGGTCCTTCGGCCGCTAGGCGGCGCGCTTGTTGGCTCGGTTGATGAAGAAGCCGATCACGCTCCAGATAATCAGCATGACGAGCGAGATCAACCATACCTTGAACCAGCCGATGTTGTAGACGAGCGTAAAGGCCAGCGCCATCCAGATGCCGCTCATCAGCGGTTCCTGGATCAGCTGCTTGTAGCCAAAGCACATCGCCGCCGGCGTGCGATTCTCGGGGTCAACCGTTCGCAGCAGCATCAACCCCGTTGCCGTCACGCCGGTTGCCTGACCGAACTCGGCCATCGCACGTTCAAACCAGGCTTTCCGGAAAATACGCTTCGCCACCCAGGTCACGACCCAGACACTCCACAGCGTACCCGTGACAATCGTAATGCTGAGAGGTTCCCAGTTCGCCGCCACTACATTGATCTGAATCGTCGAAACGGCGGAAACCACGAGGAAGTCCAGCGTGGCCCCCGAGATGCGTTCCATCTGTCCACGGTCGATCAACAGATCCTTCTTCACCAGTTTCGTCACGAACTGCAACAACACACCGCCGAGCATGCAGAGCGGGAAGAGCGGGAAGCCGCGACGGAAGATCTGGATCTGCGCATCCGGGAAAAACGTGACTTCAGCCCACTTCAACCCCTTCAACATGCCGAAACCGATCAACATCGCCAATCCCACCACGGCCACGTGCCAGGCCAGCGAGTCGATCGAGTCGCACATCACGGTCTGCTTGCCCGCATCCGGACGCCGCCGCTTGAGGTGGAGGCCGCGCCGTTCGTAGAACTTGCGTTCGTCAAACGTTACCACTTCCTTCACCACGCCCTTCTTGACCGCCAGCTGCACCATCAGCATGCCGATGACAATACCGATGATCATACCGGCCGTCGCCATCGTATAGCCGAGCGCCGTACCTTCCGACCAGCCGAAGGCATCGAAACTGTTCTTCAGTCCGCTCACCGTACCGTGTCCGCCTTCGAAACCGACTTCCAGCAAGTTGCCGAAAAGTTCAGACGTACGCGAACCGTCGAAGAAGTACTTCTTGAAAATGAAACCCGTCAATCCCAGACCGACCACATACTGGCCCCAGGCCATGATCTGTCCCACGCAAAGCTGCGGGAAGGCGAGTTTGACGACCGTCCGCATGCGCGGCAGCACGGCACCGAGAAACAGCGTCGCAAAGATGATGTTAATGAGGAATCCCGGCACTTCATTCGCCAACTGCACATGCGCATCAAAGACGGCCCGAGCCCCTTCCGGCAGACGCGGTCCAAGCAACTGAACGACCAACAAGCCAATCAGACCGCCGACAACCGAACTCGGAAGGTAAAGTCGTTGCAAGAGAATCACGCGTGCACGGAGCGCATTTCCGACAAAGAGCAGCAGACAGAGCGAACAGAACACCGCCACGCCCGAAACATCTATCGGAGCTTTTTCTACCAACGGAACGGCAGCTGCCGGGGCCTCGGCACCCGCCGAGACCAAGATGGACGAAACAGCACAACCTATTGCAACGAGGAACTTCTTCACCTTCGTATCTTCTCCTTACCTGACTTTCGTTATTCTTACTTGACTTCTTTTTTCAAATCCAACATCGCCTGACGCGCTTCGTCAAACGTCTTCACACGCATGAGGTTCGGATGCTTCTCCGTCCCCTTCCCTTGGGGATCATATTCAATGACACGACCACCCTTCGCAAGGAAATCATACACGCCCGACACATAGCCCTTCTCAACCGGCCACGGCATGAAGAGCACGTCGGCGTGGTCCAGTGCGCCATGTCCCGTCTCATAGCCAGTATTCGGCTGAACGTCGAAACGCGGATCCTTCATCAGCTCCATGCCGAAGGTCATTCCCTCCTTCGTTGCACCGCTCACGCCGAACGCCACGCAGATCGCCCCCTTCTTACGGTTCGGGTAATTCGGCACGGCCGGACGCCCCGTCAGATACTTCAAGATGGCACGCACGATATCCTGCGTATCTTCCGAACATTCCGGGTGCGGACCGCTCGCCACGAGGCGGCCCTTGCCACACGTGCCTCCTATGATCGCACCGCTGCCCGTCATCGGCTTGACCTCGCTTCCGCCCGTAAACGTATTCACCATGTGGCCATAATACTTCGCCAGCACCTTCACGTCCGTCCCCGGAATCGGATCGCCCGGCAGCATTTCGGGTCCGCCCCAGTAAAGCACGAAACGACGGGACCCGCCCATAAAACCAAGCGTCGGTGCCGCTTCGTCCGTGAACTCCACGCGCGTCTCGCACCATCCGCGGTACGGGATGCCCGTCTGCTCCTTGAACGGAACGAGTCCCAGACGCGGACGCTTCGGGTTCGCCGTCTGCAACGACAGAAACGCCCCTGCGCAAATGCCGTAGTACGCGCCGCCATTATGGACGAAATCGATGACGGCCTGGCGCCCCTTTTCGCCCAATGTGCGATACTGCGTCGTACTCAGTCCACCGCCCATCAGCAGCAGATCGAAATCCTTCAGGACGCCGTTCGCAATATCCGCCGCGTTCACGAACGTCACCCGATAGAGCGGCGAGCAGGCCATCAGCTTCGACACGTTCCAGTACTCGGCGCAGCTTACGCCCTTGTCGGCATAGACCGCCGCGCGCACGGGCTTCAGCACCGGAGCCTCAGGGGCCGCGAAGGAGTCGTTCTTCAACGCGTTCAGCTTCGCCACCAGCTCCGTCGACTTGATCGCGAAGAAGTTGCGGCGATCGCACGGGAAGATCTTCGCGGCATCACCCCACGACACGATTTTACCCCCGCGTGCCAGAAACTCTTCATAGCGCCGCCGCGCCTTCGCCGAATAGATGTTCTGGCGCAGGCTGTTCGGACTCTTCTCCATATTCGGAATCACCAGCACATCAAGATGGCGCATCATCCCCTCGGCACAGATTTCCTCCATCAACGGCACCACATCGAAATCGTCGCGCACGAACAGATCGCGGCACGCATTCGCGCTCTCCACGCCGATCGCCCAATCGCCCAGCAATCCCACCACAAGCTGTCCCGGCTTGCGCTGCGGCATCCGTATCGTGATGTCGCGTCCCGTCGTGTACTTGAACGCGCCCTTGACGAGATCCATCGAATTCGGAAAATACTCCGGATGAATGGCATACGCGACGACACGGCCCTTGCCGTATGTTCCCACCGCCGCACACCCCGTACCGGTCATCGTCTTCGTCCGCGTGTTCGTGCCCGGGTTGATGTCGCCCTTGTAGGTACCGACGATTTCGAAGTTCGCCTCGGGAATCGCCTTCTTGCTCGGAATCATCAGCGGCCCGCCATGATAGCGCACGCGATGCTCGCCCGGTCTGACGCCAAGGAGTTCCTTCGCGCGAGACGAGAATTCCGCCGACACGATCGTACCAAAGAGATAGGGTCCCTGCTGGATCACGTACGGCATAAGCTCAAGCCGCGGATGCTGCTTCGTCGAATCGTCCATCACGAGAAAACAGCCCGCGCATGTGCCGATATACGAACCGCCGTCGTGAATGAACTTCTTCAGCTTGGCAACCCCGTCCTTCCCGAGGTCCTCATATTCGCGACCGGCCCAGCCGCCCGGCATGATCACAAGGTCCAGCTTGTCGAGTGCACCGGCCCGTACGGCCGCCCCGTCAATGTAAGTCGGCGTCAGCTCGGGCGAACGACACGCAATCTGAATCCAACGCAGCATGCCGACAGAACACGCCCCCGCCCCCGTGAACACGCCCACGCGCACGGGTTCTGCTCCCCAACTTGCCCAACCAACCAATACCACGCCCAAAAGGGCTGCCATCAACTTCTTCAAAGCACTCTCCTCTCTTCCTCTCGCGAAGGAAGTGTCTATTATATCAAAAAACAACCGTTCTGAAAAGTACCCGAAAAATTAAAGCGCGGTCTCCAGCCACGCCGCGTCCCGTGCGCGACAACACACGTACGCCAAAATGGGGCATCCACATTGACAATCCATTGCTGCGCGAAGTCCGGCACCGAACGTTCCCACCGGTAGGGCGCGGATTCCAGCCGCGCCGCACCCCGTACGCGCCAACAACGCATACGCCGAAATGGGGCATCCACATTGACAATCCATTGCGGCGCGGCTGGAATCCGCGCCCTACCGCGCGAACCTAAACTAGTCGCGTTCTCGAAACATTGTACACAATCTCAAACAATTGTGTTACAATACTCGTATGGAAAACGAAACGCCAAACCTTCCGGCTCGCAAGACTCTGGACCATCGTGGGCCACTTTCGGTCAATACAACCGACGCCATCTATTTCATCACGATTGCGGCGGAAAACCGTGATACAACGGTGCTGGTCGATCATGCCGCCGACATCCTCGATGCGGCCCGTTTCTACCAGACGGCAGGCAAATGGTTTCTCTACATTCTCCTCATCATGCCAGACCACCTGCATCTGCTCGTACATGTTCCACCTTCCCACACGCTCGCAGATGTCATCGGCCATTGGAAATCGTTTCTGGCAACCCAACGCGGTATTCGGTTTCAGACCAATTTCTTTGACACGCGCATTCGCGACCAGGAACATTTTGCGGAAAAATGGAATTACATCTGCCGTAACCCCGTCGCCAAAGGCCTCGTCGCCACGCCTCGCGAATGGCCGCATTCCATCGCGTTCGATCCCGCTACCGGCACCGAGCGCCCCCATCGGTAGGGCGCGGATTCCAGCCGCGCCGTACCCCGCGCGCGATGCCAACGCATGCGCCGAAACGGGCATCCACATTGGCTATCCATTGCGGCGCGGCTGGAATCCGCGCCCTACCGCGTACCTCCAATGGCCAGGCATTGGCGAGCCATTACGACGCAGATTCCAGCTGCGGACCCCAGGGCGCGGATTCCAGCCGCGCCGCGTGCCACAGGGCCACAAATCAAGGCGTGAATTCCAGCCGCGCCGTTCGCGGGTGGGGTGACGGGAGAGACGCGTGCGGGATGCGGCGCGGCTGGAATCCGCGCCCTACCATCGCGAAGGTGGGATTCGCCGTGCTGTGTGAACGGCGTCCGTACCCAACCAAGATTGTGCCAAATTCTTTCCAACATCGCATCCTCGCTCTCATCGTGGGGCTTTGACCGCGGGTGGCCCCAGTCGCCCGCTTCGCGGCACGGCGATCACGGAGCAAGGATGAAAAAAGAAACGGCCTCTCTCCGATCCCTCCTGAGGCCGTGAGAAATGCCCTTGCAGAAATACGAAGAGAGGCACGCGAGGGATCGCGTGTTCTCTGCATCAGTATCGTCTGCGTTGAAACTTCTCACATTTCTCTGGACGATTGCTGTACAGCGTTATGTCATGTTCCTTCAGTTCAAATGCACATCTGCCCCGAAAGAACGGACGGCATTATAGCATTTTTCAGCGTGAAATGATAGAGGGTAAAATCATAAATTTGTAAGGACAAGTGAACAGAGGGTGTGGATTCGCGGGGTGGTCCTCGATGCATCGTCGTTAGACAACAGACCACATTGCGGGATCTGATTCAAAGGATGCCGCTCCGATAGTTTTTTGGCCCCATTATCCAAATCAATCCTATGAAACCCATGTGACCTATCATCAATCAATCCCATCAAACCCATAGGACCCATCACAGGAGATCGGTCCCATCCGTCCCATCGGTCCGATCGGTCCCAAAACAAAAAAATAGGCACCCAGCATTGCATGATGAGTGCCTTGATTTTTTCGCTGGGACCGATGGGACGGATTGGACGGATGGGACCGATTCTTTTGTTGATGGGCCTTATGGGAGAGATGGGATTGATTCGGATGGGTCTTATAGGATTAGGATTGATTTCAATAATTGAGTCGTCGAGCTTGCAATTGGCGAAGCGGACCGAAAGGCGATTGGAATGTACCGATGGGGATCTACATTGGCAATCCATTGCGGCGCGCTCGGAGAGCGCGTGCCTCCGTTGGACGATAATTGGTCGGGCATTGGCAAGCCATTGCGGCGCGCTCGGAGAGCGCGCGTACCCCTTCAGAGGGAATTGGACGGGTATTGCGGCGTGCAAAGGTCATTATCCCTCTCCACCTCGAAGGAATGTCATGAGGGGGACTACCGACACTCCGTCGATATTGCCTGCGCACAAGCTATCCTTTACAAGAAGCGTTTTGGGATAAGCATCCTTCACGGACAGCAGCGGGTGCAGTTCGCGTTCTGCCGTCGCTTCGGAATTCTCAACCGATGTCGTCACCTGAAAATAATGGCGAGCACCGTTCTTTTCGGCGACGAAATCTATCTCCCCTCCACCGGCCTCGCCCGTACAAACTCGCCACCCCCTTCTTCGGAGTTCAAGGAAAACCACATTTTCCAACAAGTGAGAGACTGCTGTCGGGCGAAATCCGACGGTTACATTGCGCAAACCGATATCCGTCACGTAGTACTTGCGATTATATTCCATCTGACGCTTGCCGCGCACATCGAATCGCGGAACACTCTCGACCAGCTGTGCTGCTTCTAGGACATCTAGATAATTCATAACCGTCTGAACATTGACAGACAGTCGTTGTCCCTTCAAATACTTGCTGATGCCGTTCGCGGAGATAGGACTACCTACGGAATCGTAGACATACGCACAAATGCTGCGCAGTAACCCAACATTGCGTATTTTACCACGCTCAACGACATCCTTCAACAGGATGGCGTCATGGATGGCCGAGAGATAAGGAAGTGCTGTCTCCTCTTTCCTCTCACCGAACGCCAAAAGGCCCGGCATACCGCCAAACTGTAGATAGTCGGCAAACACCTGTATTTCCGAAAGTTCAGATTCATTCGCCAGCAGAAGCTCAGACATCGAAAGCGGGTAAACGGGAATTTCGACATAACGTCCTGTCAGTTTCGTCGCAAGAGCTCCAGAGAACAACATGGAATTCGAGCCTGTGATATAGACATCATACCGTTCAGGATCTCCTGACCACGACGAAACGACTCTTTCCCATTCTGTCACATTCTGAATCTCATCGATAAATAGGTAAACCCTCCCTTTCAAACCGGCAATCCGCGTCGTCACGGTCGCCGCCAGGTCTTTGTAATTACGAATGGTGTCGTTCTCTAGCGACTCAAGATCGAGATAGATTAAACGATTATCCGTCACACCGTCATCACGTAACGCCGCGACAATCTGCCGCACAAAGACACTTTTGCCCGAACGACGCAATCCTGTAATCACTTTTACAGGAGGTTTTCCCATAAACGGGTGTATCTTTCGTAATAAATCTACACGTTTTATCATCTCTTACCTCGCTGAAAATATGATAGCAGACCTCACGACGTCTGTCAATCGTGATTGACAAATAAGTCGAGAAATCAGTTTTGTCATTTACGATCGAAATCCTTCAGCGCTCGTACTCGACGTGGCAACAATCCTTGGACAAAACCGGCTCGGGGTACCGTGGCGATCTTGCCGATGCTGGAGTCACGGACAAAAAACGGGCGTTGGGATCGAGGACCCCAACGCCTGTTTCGATTGGTCTGCGCGATTTGTTTACTCGTAGAAGCCCAGACGACTGAACTGCATGTGCGCGTCGCCGCCTTGGGCGCGAATCTCGAGCTTCATGTACGCACACGGACGCGGCTTCGCGATCTCATAGCCCTTGAGCGTATAGCTCGTCGTGAAGGACTCGCCCTTGCGCTCGTCGAGCAGGAACCAGTTCTGTCCGTCGTCGCTGCCGAAAAGGCCCCAGGCCGTCGGCGTACGCGTATGGATGTCGTCGGACGAACTGAGCGTGTAGACTTTCGGCGTTCCTGGCTTCGCGAGCTTGCACGACACGAACGACGGTTTCTCCCAGTTGACCTGGCAGTACTTCTTGTGCGGGTCCGTGCTGAACGCCATCGGCGGCTGCTCGCGCGGATTCGCACCCGGCTTGTTCGCCTTGACGGACGACAGATCGACCTCAAGACGCTTCATCTTCGCGGTCTTCTCGGCCAGTTCGTTGGCCAACCGCCCCTTGAGAAGCGTATCCCACGAGAGCGGCTGCGCACACGCAAGCCCCGTCCACAGTGCGGCGATGCCCTTGGCGTTGAGGCGGTTGTCCGCCCCGATCTCGCCACGCTCCCACGCACGGAACCAGCGCACGCAGGCGCCGACTTCGGCTTCAAGCCCCGGTCCCTGAACCTCGTACTCGATCGTCGTATAGATGGTTCCGCCCTGGTCCTTCAGCTCGTTGAGGATGCTATTCAGATCGAGCACGCCCGATCCCAGCGGAATGTCGCGGTAGCCGTACTGCTTCTCCGCCGCATCGACGAGATGGATGGTATGGAAACGGCCCTTGAGCAGCTTGATGCCGTCCAGCGGATTCACACCCGCGCGCATCCAGTGTCCCACGTCCGACCCGGCGCCAATCCACGCGCTACGGCCCTTGAGCGCCTCCAGCACATGCTGCGGCTTGCCGATTTCCTGACGATGGTTGTGCAGCGACACGCGCACGCCAAAGCGCCGCGCGAACTCCTCCGCATCGTCCAGGACCTCCTTCGACGCTCCGACTTCGATCTGGATCTGCTTGATGCCCAGCTGCACCGCGAACGCCATCAGCTTCGACCACTCGTCGCGGCCACGGGCTCCCGTCACGCCATACGAGATCACCTTCACCGGCGACTGGGCGAGACGCGTCTTCAGAACCTGAAGCGTCTCCCAGGAAATGGTCTTGTAGTCCGTCGTGCCCTTCAGTCCGTTGCCGAGGCGCTGCCCCGGATAGGCTTCCACATACTTGAAGCCCAAACGCTCCGCAACCGCCAGCATCTCGAAGAACGAGAGGTGCCGGAACGAATAGGCCTGCAGGGAAAGAATCAATTCGCCTTTTTTCATTTCAAAATCTCCCTTCGAAATATTAGAACATGCGATAGGTCTTGTCCACATAGCGCTGGGCCGCGGGATTGTCGCATGTGAGCGTATCGGCGTTCCAGTTGAACGCGGTACGCGAACGCACGGCGATCGCACCCAGCATCACCATCTCGGTGAGCGGACCCGCATGCTCGAAGTTCGAGCTCGGCAGTTCGATGTTGCCGCGAATCGCATCCAGCCAGTTCTGATAGGGATTGCCGCCCGGCACCCGCGCGAGCGTCTTGGGCGGACGCTTGAACGCCTTGTTCGCACTGCGCGGAATGAGGTGCGGATTCTCGCAGCAGTCGGTCGTGTCGAGCAGCACGTTCTTCGAACCGAAGTAGCACTGGCCGATCCGCGGCATCGGCAAGCCCGCATCGAGCGCCGCCGGACGCGGCGGATGGCAGCAGCCGTCGAACCACTTGACGACAACCGGCGGCAGCGCGCCACGCGCCGGGAACTCGTACGTGATGATCGAACCTGCCGGACAGGAGAGTTCGTCGCCGCCTTCGATCTGCGCGGAAACACGCTTCGGCGCGCCAAGCTTCAAGGCCCAGAACGCGGCATCCATCATGTGGCAGCCCATGTCGCCGATCGCGCCGGTACCCCATTCCCACCAGCCACGCCAGTTGAACGGCAGATACGACTTGTTGTACGGACGCCACGGCGCCACGCCGAGCCAGCGATTCCAGTCCACTTCGAACGGCGCCGTCTGAGCCGGCGGCACCGGAATGTTCTGCGGCCACACGGGACGGTTCGTCCAGATATGCACTTCCTTCACGTCGCCCAGCGCGCCCGCGTCGAACCATTCCTTGATGAGACGCGTGCCCTCGCCGCAGCGCCCCTGATTGCCCATCTGCGTCATCACCTTATGGCGACGCGCCTGCTCCAGCATCAGGCGGGCTTCCGTCACGGTGTGCGCGATCGGCTTCTGCACGTAGACGTGCTTGCCCATCTCCATCGCCATCATGGCAATCGGGAAGTGCATGTGGTCCGGCGTCGACACCACCACGGCATCGATCTGGTCCTTCAGCGTCAGCAGCATCTCACGCCAGTCGATGAACGTCTTTGCATTCGGGAAGCGCTGGAACGTCTTCTTCGCGCGGTTGTAGTCGACATCGCAGAGGCCCACGATGTTCTCGCCCGCCACGCCGTTGATATCCACCCAGCCTTTACCGCCGCATCCCACGCAGGCGATGTTGATCTTCCGGCCCTTCACCAGCTGCCCCAGACAGGGCGCGGCCCCCGTGCTGCCGCCCAACGCGGCAAACGCGCCGGCAAACGCCGCCGCACCGATGAATTCACGTCTCGAGAATTCCATTTACTTTATCCTTTCAGGTTTTCTAGCTAATGACTTCAAATCAACAGCCCCCATACATGCCTCGACAGCATGTCGATATTATAGCACATATTGGAATGCCATGTCCAAAGATTACTTC
>JAKSOY010000379.1 GCA_024405255.1 Kiritimatiellia bacterium | reverse complement strand
TCGAACAATCCAACAATCATCCCCCCCCTCGTCCACGCCTTCCAGCAGATGGGACACGATGCCGTGTTTACGGAATTCTTCATGAAGCATTTCGACACACGGAGCTTTGCGTTGCACGCGGTGGAATCGATCGGCGTGGAGACGGCGGTCGAGATGCAGGCGGCGATTGGACGCGGCGAGCTCGTGTTGATGGCGGGCGACCGGGTGAGTGCGGGTTCGAAGAAGACGATGAAACAGAGTTTCCTCGGCCGCCCGTGCGCCTGGCCGAAAGGCGTGTTCACGTTTGCGAAACTCATGGAGTCCCCGATCTTCTTCGTCACCTGCGTCCGCACCGGCTGGAACGCCTACGAAGTTCACCTGAAACAATCAAACCAGACCTCATCCTTGCTGGCCGACTACGCGGCCTTCTTGGAGGCCGAAGTTCGGGAGCATCCCGAACAGTGGTATCAGTTCTACGACTTCTTCGGCGGCGAAGAAGAGAAGAAGGAAATCTGAATGCTGGAAAGTCTTCTAGTCGTGGCCCGCCAGGTGGGCATTCTCTTTGCGTTGATGGCGGTTGGATTCCTCTGCAACAAGCGGCGGATTCTGGTGGAGTCGGGCGTGAAGGGAATTGTGGAAGTGCTGATGCTGGTAGTCACGCCGTGCGTGATCGTGCAGGCGTTTCAGCGTCCGTTTGAAATCCATCTTCTGCAGAGTCTTGGATGGGCGCTCGGGATTGCCGTCTTTTCGCATGTACTCGGCATGACGGCATCTACGCTCTGCTTTCGTTCGCCCGACCGTGGAAAGACGAGCGTCTTGCGCTATGCGACGACCTTTTCTAATGCGGGGTTCATGGGCATTCCGCTCGAGTACGCACTCCTGGGGAATGACGGCGTCTTCTTCGGGGCGGTGTATGTGACGATATTCAATATCGTGTGCTGGAGCTGGGGCCTTGTGACGATGTGCGGCAGCCTGAAGGAAATCCGTACGCGGACGCTCTTCGTCAATCCGGGTACGATGGGAGTCATATGCGGGCTGCCGTTCTTTCTCTTTTCGCTCTCGCTGCCCGAGATCGTGGCGACGCCGGTCAAGATGCTGGCCGATCTCAATACGCCGCTCGCGATGGTGGTGATCGGCTACTATCTCGCGGAGGCGTCGTTTGGCGCCGTCATTCGCTCAGGGGCGGCGTATGTGGCGGCGGCGCTGAGGCTCGTCGTTCTCCCGGGAATCGTCCTTGCCGCCGTGTGGGCGCTCAAGCCGTCTGACGGCACCATGGCCGTCGCGCTCGTGACGGCGGCGAGCGCGCCCGTCGCGGCGCTCACCACGGTGTTCGCGGCGAAGTACAATCGCGATGTCGCCCTCTCCGTCGGTCTCGTCGCCGCGACGACGCTCCTCTCCATTCTCACAATGCCCGTCCTCGTCGGCTACGCCCTCTGGCTCTTCAAGTGAGCCTATCCTCGCTGGGACCTGGGTAGGGCGTGGATTCCAGCCGCGCCGCAAGGGATTGCAAACGATTGTCCACGGACCCGGCATTGCGGCGCAGCCGGAGTCAGCCGAGAAATTCTACAACGCCTCGATCAACTTGGGATCGAGAAGAAAGGACTTGAGGCCTAAGAAAGTGATACCGTTGTCATCCATGTGAGGCGAGCCGTAGAGGTCTGCATTGATGACAACGCGTCGGAAGCCGTCGCGGAGATGCCGAAGGGAATTCGTCTCCTGCGCGAGTTTTTCTTCGTTGGGAATTGTGTAGGCGGATTGAATGTAGAGGCGTTGAGAACCGCTGTTGGCAACGAAGTCGATTTCGGTTTGCGTGGGTGTTTGCAAGCCGTGCTTCAAAGGGTAGGTATTCACGATGCCGACATCAACAGTATAGCCTCGGCGCTTCAATTCGTTGTAGATGACGTTCTCCATCAGGTGGGAATTCTCAATTTGCCTAAAGCCCAGGACCGCGTTGCGCAGTCCGGTGTCCATTGCGTAGAATTTGGAGGAAGCTGCGAGATAGCGTTTACCCTTGATGTCGTAACGGACGGCGCGGCGGAAGAGAAAGGCGTCTTCGAGGTAGGAAAGGTATTTACTGACGGTGACATGGTTGGTTGGCTGTCCTGTGGAAGAAAGGGCGTTTGCGAGTTTGGCCGGGTTGGTCAACGCGCCGATGTTGCTCATGGCGAAATTGGTGAGAGCTTCCAGAAGTACGCTGCTTTTGAGATTGTATCGTTCGGCGATGTCGCGCAGGTAGATCGCGGTGACGATGTCCTGAAGATAGTCGCGCTTCTCTCGCTCGGTTGGACGTAAGGCGCATTCGGGAAGTCCGCCATAGCGGAAATAGGTGTCTCTCGCTTCGGCGAATTCGATTCCATCGGGGAGTGTCGAGCTGAATTCAGCAAAAGAAAGTGGCGACACTTCGATTATCTCGCCACGGCCGCGGAAATAGGTGGAGACTTCGGAGGAGAGGAGTTTCGCGTTCGATCCGGTGACGTAAATGTTGGCGCGCGGGTCATTTAGAAGACCGTTGAGGATGTCGTAGAAAGTCAGGTAGCAGTCCTTCCGGTCTTCTGGCGCATAGCGGGTCAGGTCAATGTCGGGAGGCAGAATCTTGCGGGCGAGTTGGATCTCGTCGATGAGGATGAAGCATTCGCCGCGAATGTTTTTGGCTCTTCGTGCATGAGTGTGAGTCGTCTTATGCCACCTGAATTGTGGCAGGGCCTTTGTTTGCTGGCACATTTTGCTTTCTGCCGGGCCACGGAATTCCGATCGACGAACAGAACAGCATGATCATCCCGATCATCGAGTCGATGTCCCGGAACCCGTAGGCGATTCGGATCAGCAGCTTGATCTTGTTGGAGACTTCAGGCATGAGTGTGGGTCGGCAGAAACCCTCTCTCGGCTCCTCCAGGCATAGCTCATCGAGCGCAGCAATCCTTCCGCAATTAAAATCAATTTTCCCCTTGCCCCTCCCCGCCGGCTTTGCTATACTGGTACCCGATGAACCGCAAAATCCAGAAACGCCTCCTCGCCGCCGGCCACGCCCTCGCCCCGCCCGCGGACGAACCGCCCGCGAAACCCTTCTTCGACTGGTTCGCGGAGGACGTGCTCGGCCTC
>JAKSOY010000378.1 GCA_024405255.1 Kiritimatiellia bacterium | reverse complement strand
CCGCCGGCCTGGCGCGAGTCGCCGCCGAACTGCTTGATGCGGCGGAAGATCTTCTCGACGTTGCACGGGTTCTCCCCGAGGATGCGGCTCTTGAGCATCTCGGCGTAGGTGCGGCTCGAGGCGTCGCGCACTTCGCCGTAGCCGACCAGCCCCTGATTCGTGTAGAGCTTCATCAGCGTGCAGCGCTTGGGCGCTCCGTCGATGTCGGCGAAGCGCATGTCGGTGATCTTGAGAGTCGCGGGATTGATCTTGTTGATGTTCATCTGCTTATTCCTGCATGCAGTTGGGGGTAAATTCGGTTTCGGGATAGTCGGCGCGGATGTCGAAGTCCCACTCGCAGGGCCTGCCCTCGGCGCCGAAGAAGCCGACGGGGAAGATCCGGCAATGGTACTTGCCGCCCGGACGCGTCGCCTTCGGCGGGAAGCGGAAGACGATGCGGTTCTGCCGGTGTTCGGGAATGCGGTAGTAGTCGGAGATGACGAAGTGCGACGTCGTCGCGCCGCCCTGCTCCGCGATCTCGATGCGGTAGCTGTAGACGGACGTCGGATCGACCGCCGCGGCGAACATCATGTAGATGAGACCGTAGTCGTACCAGAGCGTCGGTTCGGCGTCCTTCGGCAGCTGCGGCGCCGGCGTCGCGGCGGCACGCGAGGCGAAGTCGAACTGCGGACGCTTCGGATCGTACGGAAGCGCCATCGTCCACGGCTTCTCCGGATCGAGCTCGCGGCGGTCGCGCGCCGTGAAGCGCCGGAAGACGAGACGGTCCGCATAGACCTCGAGGAGCAGGAAGCCGACGGACTCGTGTCCGTACGGAATGAGACACGAGATCTGGTTGTTGGCGGGCGGATTGCCGCCGAGGCATCCGTAGCACAGCGTCGACGTGTCGACGACCGTGAACTCGCCCTGCCAGATCGAACGCGGATCCTGCAGCGGATTGTGCGTGTGACCCGAGATGTTCACGACCTGCGGATACTTGTTCAGGAGTTCGCGCAGCAGTCCGCCGCGGCTCTTGACGCCGTGCGACGAGTCGTTGACCGTGTCCGCCGGATGATAGTGCGTCATCACGAAGATCGGCTTCTTCGCATCGCGCGCGACCGCCTGGTCGAGCGCCGCCGCGAGCGGCTTCAGGTCGTCCGCGGAAAAGCCGGAAATGGACAGGAGCGACAACGCGATGAAGTCGTAGCCGCCGATCACGCGATGGACGAGCGGGGACGGTCCCTCGCCGAAGACGGAATTGAAGTCGGCGACGCAGGCGGCCGGCGTGCGGACGTCCTTCTGGTCCTTGTGAATGAAGCCGATCTCGTGGTTGCCGGCGCAGGAGACGTGCGGAATCTTCCCGAGCCGCGCGTCACAGCGCGCCTTGTACCAGCGGACGGCGTCCATGTCGTTGCCGCTGTTGTTGATGTCGCCGTCGGTGACGACCACGTCCGGCTTGAGCGGCGCCAGCACGTCCAGCGCCCGCTCGAGGTTCCGCATGCCCGCGTCCTCGGAGAACGGATACCCTTGCACGTCGCTCATCACCGCAATCTTCAAAAGCGGTTTCTCACCCGTTCCGGCAACCGCCGGAGCTGCCGTAGCCGCAGCAATGGAACCGAGCGTCAGAGATACAAATTCGCGCCTATTGATCGTCATGTGGACTCCTATTCTCCTCTTTTTCTTCGTAAGACAACAACCCTTCCATCACTTCTTGCTCAAGTTCCGTGCTCCTGTAAGGCACTTTCTTGTGATACCCTTCGACCGACAGATACACCACGCGCTCGCCGAATGCGCTTTCATTGAGCGCGGCAAGGATTCGACATCCATTCAGTCCTCCTTCATACCTGGCAAAGCTCTCGCCAAACTTGCGCGTAGGCATGTAGCGCCAAGTCCAGTCCTTTAGATTTGTCGGCGGATCGCGCGGGACAAAACCATCGGGCTCCTCCTCGTTGCGGAAATCCGGATTGCTGAACAGTCGGACGGCATACTTCTCCCTCAGTTCGATCACAAACTCATCGAAGGTCTTCAGGCATTCGGCCCGCGTGGCCCCTTTCCGAAAATGCCCGGCGAACATCACTGCAACCGGCGTCAGCGTCTTGTAGGAATAGGTGACGAGCGCTCTGTCGAAGAACTTCGCCGGGCGGAGTCCGTCGTCTATCCGCTGCCAGGTCTGATAGCGGTATTTCAGCGTCGGTCGGCCAGTCCCCGACACACCGCCCTCACCGACAAATCGATTCAGTCCATTCGTCGGCATGTGCGTCGGCTGGCCGAAGCGCAATCCGTAGAACTCGGGGATGCAACATTCGGTTGTCGCCGCGGACCGGTCAATGACGGAATCCGTGAACACCAACAGAAGCTGATGGTAGTTCATCGGCCCGTTCTTCGGAGCAACTTCTCTCTCCGCGTCCACGGTGCCCGTCACCCGCAGATTCCGTTCGTCACGGTTGAACAAATGGTCTCGGGCCGAACCTTCCCGCAAATAGAAACGACACCGCAGAGTCTTCGGATGGCTGCTGCAATAACGACCGTTGTCAGGAAAATTCACGCCCATGAACTCGCCGCCGCCAAGCCAGCTACCCGAATCGCCAGCCTGCCAAGCGCTAAACGTAAAGGTCAGCCGCCGACCGGCCAGCCGTTCACGAAGCGAATCGACCTCCTGTTCCGTCAACGGACGGTCCACTTTCGCACACAGGGCAACCAGTTCATCGCCGGTAATCGTCTTCGCGTCGAAATCCGGCAGCGCGACCTCCGCCGAAACTGCCGTCAGCGCCAGTGCCGCCAGCACCGTCAGCATAATCTTACCATTTATCATCACTTCCCCTTATCGGCACAAATTATATCAAATCGAATTCGCACAACACAAGTTGCCAAGCATATGAAAACAAAAAACTCGGCTTGTCGCCGAGCTTCATTTTAATGGTTGCCTCGCAGGGACTCGAACCCCAACAACAAGAATCAGAATCTTGGGTGCTACCATTACACCACGAGGCATCCGAATCGCCTTCTCAGATTGGCGGGGTCGACGGGGCTCGAACCCGCAACCCCCGGATCGACAGTCCAGTGCGCTAACCAATTGCGCCACAACCCCGTTGCTCCGAAAAGTGATT
>JAKSOY010000377.1 GCA_024405255.1 Kiritimatiellia bacterium | reverse complement strand
GTCGGGCGGCATGGTCGCCGACACCGCGTCAGAGGGGTTTTGCAATTACCTCATAAAATTCCAGCGGAGAAGAACAGAAACAAGTGAAAGGAGCGAAGAAATGCGAGTCATTGACAGATTGACCGAACTGGTGGAAGGGTCTGAATCCTTCCGCCGCATCATGGCGGACGGGGTTGTGGAGGACCGCGAGATCGAGGAACAGGCGCAGCGGGTCGAGAAACTCCTTGAGAAGACCGAGCAGAAGCTGTCCGTCGAGGATTTCGCACTGGTCACGGAGCTGATGGCCGAGCTTTCGGTCCTGCAGGTGGTCGCCAACTACAATCGGAGGGTTTGAGCATGGCCTTTTCATCTTGTCGCACGTTCAGGGTTTCGCCGGACTACATCCCGGCGATTGCGGATGATCTCCAGCACGACCTTCGGAACGAGGAGTTCGAGGTTTCGCACGAGGAGCTGCTTGGCGGGAATGCGGTGGTCTCCATTACGAAGGGCGGTTTCTTCAAGGCGGTTATCGGGATGAAGACGTCCCTGCGGATCACGCTCACGGGAATGGGTGACCGGATCAAGGTCAGCGCAGACGTCGGCATCTTTGGCCAGCAGGCGATTCCCGCCGTCATCTCGATGCTGTTCTTCTGGCCGGTCATCATCACCCAGATCTGGGGACTGGTCAAGCAGAGCCAGCTCGACGACCACGTGATGGAGCTCGTCGACCGTTCCATCGACCGCCACGCGGCACGGACCGTCCAGGCCCAGCAGGGCGACAGCGCGTCCGTATTCTGCCCGAACTGCGGAGCCCACGCGAAGGGCGTCTTCTGCTCCGCGTGCGGAACGAGACTGTAGGAAAGCCTTTGCCGAAGGGGGAAGACGGAATGAAGACAAGAAGAGAACGGGTGAATGCCGGCAATTGCTTGAGGTATGACCACGATGTGTTCATTTCCTATCGGCGGTCGAACGGCGCATCGATGGCTCTGCTGATTTACCAGCAACTGTGCGAGATGGGGTATCGCCCGTATTTTGACCTTGAGCACATGGGGGGCGGCGTTTTTGACGAGCAGATTCTGAGACACATCGACGAGTGCAGGGACATCGTCGTCATTCTCAGCGAAGGAGCGACCGATTGGCGTTCTAACAGAGAGGATGACTGGATGCGGCGCGAGGTTGCCCATGCGCTTGCGAGGGGGATCAATGTCGTTCCAGTCTTCATGCCAAATTATGTCCGCCCCGCGAATCCGGAGAAAACGGAACCTGATGACGTGCGAGAAATGTACCGTTATCAGGGGGTTACGATCGACAGGACATGGACGAACGCCAAGACGGCGATTCGAGACATCGGACGTTATACGGTTACGCGTCCGATCGGTTATGCGATGCGACAGGCTCGGAAGATCGTCGTGGCCGTTTGCACTTCGATGCTGATTGCCTTCGTGACCTGGCAGGTGGCTGAAGTCATCAAGGACAAGACGGTCCTGCTAGTCGGCAGCGGAACGGTGAGCACTTGCCTGAAGAAACAGCCCGCGATCGCCAACGACAAGCGGATCTGCATTTTCGATGCCGCCAGTTTCGAGGCGTTCAAGATGCTGCAGGAGGTGCGAAACAGTAGCGGGAATGGGAAAAACGTCTATGTCTTGGTCATGGCTGCGGCTCGCGCCGACCTTATTTCGACTGACAAGCGATTTCAGGACCTCAGGGAGATCCTTAGAAAGGAGAAATTGCGGCTGGTGGAGGTTCGCTTGCAGGAACGGGACAGTCTACAGGTTGTGTTCAAGCCTAAGGAGGCGTTCGCGAGCTATGTGAATCGCGAGGACGGAACGGTTCCGATTGAGAAGCTCGGCGAGCTGATCTCGAAAATACAGAAGGACAAGATGGATTCGCGAGGCGGGCAGTATTTGGTCTATCGGACGTCCGAGCAGAGCGGTACGCTCGCAACATTCAACAAAAACCTCCCCCTCGGTTGCCAGGTTAATTGTGACCTCACGTTGGACTTCCACGCAAAGGATGATCGGATCACGCTTAAGATGAACGAGGATAACAGGATTGTCGTGCTGTGCGGGAAGCTGTATTGTCCTAAAGAGGAGATGTATAAGCGGGACGGTGGTCAGATGTACGCCGTTACAAAGGACGGGAAACCGATTGAAAAGGAACTCTTCCTGTACTTCGTGATCGGAGAGAACGAGCAGCCGTCGAGGACTATGCGAGATTTCCTTAAGAAGATCGGTCGCGAGGATGTTCTGCAGTGGATTGGTTGCTCGGACTGCTTGGACAAGAGCGGATACGTTTATGTTGGGCGGGCAAAAGAATTATGATATCTTCATCTCCTACCGCCGGGAGGGCGGGCAGGAGACGGCGATGCTGTTCTACGAGCGGCTGACGCAGCTTGGGTATCGGGTCGCATATGACATTGAGTCGCTGCGTTCGGGAGTGTTCGACGAGCAGATTCTCAAGATCATCCGGACGTGCAAGGATGTCATTGTCGTCTTAGGGCCGGGGGCGCTGGATCGATGCGTCAATCCGGACGATTGGGTGCGGCAGGAAGTCGCTTGCGCTCTCGCAAACAGGAAGAACATCGTTCCGCTGCTGCTGCGGGGGTTTGAGTTCCCGTTGCCGGAGAGCATGCCCGAGGACATCCGCGAGCTTGTGCGCTACAACGGCGTCGGAGCGTCGATGGAGCATTTCGACAGCACGTTCGAACGGGTCAGAGGCCGACTCGTCTCGCGGCCGCACGGACGGCTGTGGAAGCGGGCTGCCGGAGCCCTTGCCGCCGTGCTTCTGGCTGCAGGTGCGGTTGTTGGTTACACTTGTCGGGACCGGATATTCCCCTACCCGTTCACGGCCGCCGACCGTCAGGACTTCAAGGCTGTGCTGGCCTCTGTCATCAATCAGGGCGGGGCGTTCGAAACGCTCGTCTCGGCGCGCGACAAGTTCTACACCGAAGCGGAAAGCGCGGTGCTGGCGGACAGTGACGCGGCGTTTTCCGCGGCGTTCGGACGGCTGAGGCACACGCTCGGGCAGGTGCGTCCGGCGGATACGCGCCCGGACGAGGCGTTTTTGCAGACTGTTGGGCGGACGCGCATCGACCGCGGCGACTTCTCCGCGATGTGGGACCTTCTCCAGATGCAGCACCGGG
>JAKSOY010000376.1 GCA_024405255.1 Kiritimatiellia bacterium | reverse complement strand
CCATCCGACGCAGCGCGTCGCACGCGGCGCCGAGCACTTCGACTTCGGCCAGCACACTCTCTTCGCCGACGATGTCGCAGTTCCACTGGTAGTGCTCGCGCTTGCGGCCCTTCGTCATGCGCTCGTAGCGGAAGCACTGCGCAATCGTGGTCCACTTGATCGGGAACGCCAGCGTCCCCTGGCGCTGCACGACCATGCGCGCCAATGTCGGCGTCATCTCCGCACGCAGCGCAAGGTGACGTTCGCTCTTGTCGTTGAAATGGTAAATCTGTTCGCCGACTTCTTCGCCCGCCTTGCGCGCGAGCAATTCGTAGCTTTCGACCACGCACGCATCGTACGGTTCGAAACCGGCCGCCTCGCCGGCCGCACGGAACGCGTCAAACACACGCGTACGCCAAACCATGTCCTCGGGATAGAAATCCCGCATCCCCCGCGGGGGTTCGAATGAGATCTGTTCTGCCATCTGTCTTTCTCCAAAGACGGTCATTATATCATAATATTGAGCAGTTGTGGCCCGTAAAAAGCGATTCTTATTTGGACAGCTTCAGATGCGTATAGCCCTTCGCCGGAATCGTGACGGTTACGGAACGGTCGGCCAGGCCGGCATAGTGAAGCGGCAGGGCAATCGTCCGCGTGATTTCCGTCGGCGTCGGATTGAAGAAGAACGCAATCGCCTTCTCCGGACCCGGATTCTGCGCATCGCACATCATCCAGCCGTCCCAGTCGCGTCCGTCGGCACGGCGGAGATGGATGAAGTCGCCCGTGAGAATGCGCCGGTTGGCCTTGTAGAAATCGACCCACTTCTTCACCATCGCCAGCGTCTCGGGCGAATCGTAGAGACGCGGACCCCGCCAGCAGGCCTGCACGCCCGCCCCGAGAAGGTCGGCAAAGCGCTGGTCGTAATGGGTGAGATGTTCCTTGAGCGGTTCGACCGTCGCCGCCGCGCCGCCACCGTGGTATTGGCAGAGCGGCACGAACATCCAACCCATGGACGACGTCTTCGCCCATGTGCCGTCAAACACGTTCTGGCGTTCGATGATCACCTGCTGGTCACGCGGCAGGGACCAGTTCGTCTCCCGGTAGCCCATGCCCGTCTTGTTGCCGCCGTTGAGGAAGTAGAAGTCGGGCTGGTTCACATAGATGCCGTGCGCCCGGCAGAAACGATAGAGGTCGCGCTGGGCTTCCCACTGGACGCGCAGCGAATCGCTGGCCCCCCGGTGGTAGGGATGCGTCTTCGAATGGCAGACGTCGCCCGGATAGGGTCCGTCGTTTTCGAAGATGCCGAAATCGGCCTCCCGCATGAAGTCCTTGAGGCACTGGAAGTAGTCCACACCCCATTGCGCGCCGAGGCACGGTCCCTTCCCGAAAATGCACGGACCTTCCACGTTCTCCGCCGCCGTCGCCGCCCCGCGCGACGAGGTGAGCGAATAGCCGCCGATCGCGATGCCCAGCGTCTTCGCCTCGGCCGCAAGCTTCGCATAGCGCGCACGGTAGGCGGGATCGCGGCTCTCATGGTTGAAACCGGACCCGAAACTCATCAGCAGCGTCTCGAAGCCCGTCGCCTTGCACTGCGCAAGACCTTCGCGCACGGCCTGCTCGCTCGACGCCTTCAAATGGAAGATGAGCGGGTTTTCATCCGTCCACGGCGCCACAAGACGCCAGAAACGGCGAATGGCGAGACCGCGCCGTTCGCGGTCGGTCGAATCCATCGCGATTTCCCACGCACGGATCGACTCGATCGCCGCTCCGGGCGCGAGCGGCGTGGCGAAATTCCCACGCGGCGTCACCACCAGGTGGCACCGCCGGTCGCGCCGATAGGCTTCCTGCGTGAGGAAGGAACGATCATCGTAAATGCGGTAGCCCGCATCGCTGTCGCTTGTGTAGTCGCTGGCCAAAAGCAGTTCGGTGAACACCTTGAGGTCGTTCGGACGATCCATGTGGTCGATGTCGCTGTTGCCGTGGCTTTCGGCAAGACGCAACTGCTCCGAACGGAACACGTCCACGATGTTCGTGCGCGAGGAGGTGCTTTCCAAGCGCACCCACTTCGAGAGGATCGGCGCCCCGTCGTAGATTTCATAGTGCACCTCGACCTTGGGAAGGCCCGGCGCCGGTGTGGTAAAGCGGACGGTGAGTTCGCGTCCCTTCGGCGGCCAGTCGAGTTCGCGGGCCGACCATTCCGAACGCCGTTTCCATTCGAAGCGGGCGCGGATGGGACCGACCTCGTAGCTCTCGTAATGGTAGACGCCCGCCACACCACCGTGCGTTTCGCAGCGCTTCAGATCCTTCTTCCAGTCGTCGAGCACATAGTTGTGAATCGGCTGGCCCGCGACACCGCCGATCTGATACCACTTGCCGTCGAGCATGAACTCGGCCTCGTTGTCGAGCGAACGCAGATATTCCTCGCCCGTCGTAACACACTTGAGGCTCCATGTCACCAGATCGGGCGACAGCAGAAGCTCGCGCCGAACGAGTCCGTTGTCGAGGACGAGTTTCCCGTCCTGTTCGAAGACCTTCGCCACGTAGGCCGAAGGATCGACCAGCCAATCCGCACCTGCCGCCGTAGCCGCCATCGCCGCCACCGCGAACATCATCTGAATCGCATGCTTGATTTTCATGCGGTTATTATAGCAAATAAGGGGAGAATGAGGAAAAACAAAATTCCATAAACGGACGAGGAGAAAAGACAAGTGCGTTCATTTATCGCCTCTCGACAGGACAACGGCCGCGCGGACAAGTTCGTCGACTTGACGCGGTTCGACTCCCTTGTAGATGATCTCCACCGCACCGTGGGCGGCTTCTTCGAACAACGCCTCGCAGCTCTCGCGAAACGCGGCGGTCTCGATGCGCGGCGGCCTGTCTTTCAAGATGCGGCCCTGCGCATCGCGTGCGTAGGCGAAGAAACGGCGCGAGCATTGTATCTGAAAAATTAAAGACGCCTTGAGAAGATGGTGGTTGCCGATCGCGGCAAAGCGGCCGACGAGGCCCTGCCCCAATTCGACCGGCAGATCGCGCAACACCGTGAAAAGTACATCGACTTTTCCGCAACCAAAATCAATTTTTCCCTTGCCCCTCCCCGCCCGCTTTGCTATACTTGTACCCGATGAACCGCAAAATCCAGAAACGCCT
>JAKSOY010000375.1 GCA_024405255.1 Kiritimatiellia bacterium | reverse complement strand
TTCATCGGCAAGGACATCATCCGCTTCCACTGCCTCTTCTGGCCGGGCATGCTGCACACCGCCGGCTTCGAGCAGCCGAACAAGATCTTCGTCCACGGCTTCCTCACGGTCAACGGCGAAAAGATGTCGAAGTCCAAGGGCACGTTCGTCAACGCCCGCACGTATCTCGACCATCTGCCCGCTTCGGCGCTGCGCTACTACTACGCATGCAAGCTGGGCGGTACGACGGACGACATGGACCTCAACCTGCAGGACTTCGTGCAGCGCGTGAACGGCGATATGGTCGGCAAGATCACGAACCTCGCCTCGCGCGGGGCGCAGATGCTGAACAAGAATCTTGAAGGCAGGCTCGGCTCGCTTGACGAGGAAG
Organism: Kiritimatiellia bacterium; assembly: GCA_024405255.1. The sequence goes on along the minus strand of JAKSOY010000375.1, from coordinate 2,757 downwards.
GCCGCCAGCTTGTTGAATTCGCGCGCAGCCGCGCCGAGGCGATCGCCCAGTTCTACGAGGACCGCCGCTTCTCGCAGGTGCCGGTGGAAGTGGCGAAGATCGCCGATGCGGCGAATGAATACTTCGACCGCCGCGAACCGTGGAAGACCGTCAAGACGCCCGAAGGCGCCGAGACCACGCGTACGACGCTCACGACGATCCTGAACGTGTTCCGCATTCTCGCCATCTATCTCAAGCCGATTCTCCCCGCATACGCGGAGAAGGTGGCGGCGCTCTTCGGCGAAAGTTCCTATGCGTGGGACGATGCCGCGAAGACGGTCGAGAACTGCACGATTTCCAAGTACGAGTACCTCGCCACGCGTATCGACGCCAAGCAGGTGGAGGCAATGGTCGAGAAGGCCAAGGTGAAGCCGGCCGATTCGGGCGAGGTCGCGCACGAAAGCCGCGCCTCCAAGAACAAATGTAAAACGGAAAATGGAAAATGTAAAACGGAAGAAGCCGCGAAGCCCGTGGCGCCTGCGTTGAAGCCCGAAATCGCCTTCGCCGACTTCGAGAAGCTCGACCTGCGCATCGCGAAGGTGCTGGCGTGCGAAATCGTGCCGAAGAGTTCGAAGCTGCTGAAGTTCGATCTCGACTGCGGCGTGCTCGGCCGTCGGACGATCTTCAGCGGCATCCGCGGGGCGTATCCTGATCCCTCCGCGCTCGTGGGCAAGGAGGTGCTGTTCGTGGCGAACCTTGCGCCGCGCAAGATGAGCGTGGGCGTTTCGGAGGGGATGATCCTCTTCGCAGGCGAACCGGGCCAGAACGGCGGCGTGCTGGTGCCGTTCGCCGAAGCGGGTGCGGGCACGCCGGCGACGTGAGCGAATGTAAAATTGAAAATGTAAAGTGGAAAATGCCGGAAGGAGATGGACCAATGGCGATTAGCAAGCGTGAGTTTCTGAAGCGAATCGGACTCGGCGGTGCCGCACTCATGGGCGCGCCGCTCATGGCAGACCAGGCTGCGCCGTCGAAGAACGGTTTGCCGCCGGGGTCCGTGGGCGACCCGGACAATCCGTGGTTCGGCAAGGACATCTTTCCGCTCGGCCATACGATCGAAGACGGTGCCAGCTGTGCGCTGCAGGGCGGCAAGGTGATCTGTCCGGCGCGCGAGATTCCGATTTTCCACAAGACGGATGTCGTCGTGGTCGGTGGCGGTCCGGCGGGTTTCGCCGCTGCCGTCGCCGCCGCGCGTACCGGCGTGAAGGTTGCGCTCGTCGAGCGCTACGGATCGCTGGGCGGCCTCTTCACGAACGGCATGGTGCTGATCATGCTCTGCACGTCGCGGCGCGAGCCGGGCAACAAGTGGCGCCTTGTGACGCGCGGTCTGGCGGAGGAATTCGCCGATCGTGCGATCGCGCTCGGTCCGCGTGCGTGTCATCCGCGTCCGGCGGATCTCGCCAAACGCCATTGGCAGCCGACGGTCGATCCCGAGGCGGCGAAGTATCTGATGGATACGATGGTCGCGGAAGAGAAGATCGACATGTTCTTCCACTGCTGGGGCGTGGACGTGATCCAGAGCGGCAACCAGGTGCAGGGCGTCGTGTTCGAGTCCAAGCAGGGCAAGCAGGCGATCCTGGCCCGCGAAGTCGTGGACTGCACGGGCGATGCGGATGTACTGTTCCAGGCGGGCGGCAACTACCGCCAGATCACGCACGGCATCGGACATGTCGTGCGGCTCGGCAATATGGACCGCATCACCGCGAAGGTGGCCCCGCGTGATGAGAAGGGACGTGTGAAGAGTCCGGTGCTGAACCGTTGGCCGACGCGTTCTAACGAACCGAACCCCGAGATGTGGTGGGGCAATTTCGGTACGGGTCCGAAAGGAAACGGACTCGACGTGCGCGACCTGACGCGCGCGGAAATCGACTTCCGCAAGAAGTGGTGGGAACATGTGGCGGCCATGCGCAAGGAACCCGGCTGGGAGCAGGTGTTCCTCGCGGGGACATGTTCGCAGATCGGTCCGCGTGCATCGCGCCTGATCGACGCCGAACTCGTCATCGACCGTGCGCTGTTGAAGAAGCCGTTCGTGCCGAAGGATACGGTCGGCTGGTTCGGCCAGGACGGCCGTCATGCGGCCTTCCCCGTGCCGTATCGTGCGTTGCTGCCGAAGCAGGTGGACCATGTGCTCTGCGCGGGCCGCATGCTCGGTGCGCCTGATACGATCGACACGTTCCGCTTGATCTGTCCGTGCTTCGTCACGGGTCAGGCGGCCGGTACGGCGGCGGCGCTCGCCGTGAAGAACGGCTGCACGCCACGCGCGCTCGACGTGTCGCAGCTGCAGAAGGAACTCGTGCGTCAAAAGGCGTTCATTGCGTAAGGCGTTATGAAAAACATCCTGCTCGTCATTCCTTCGTTTCTTGCTCTTGGCAGTGCCGTGACGGCCGCGTTTCTGGCGTGGCAGGTGACGACGCTGCGGCGTGCGAACGACGAGTTGTCGGACGACAAAATGGCCCTTCTGATCGACCGGGAGAAATGGGATCGCGAACGGCAATCGTCGGCGGAAGAGCAGAAGCGCCTTCGTGCCGAGTGCCAGACCTTCGAAAAGGAACTCACGCGAGTCCGGGAAGAGAAGGAGTCTTTGGGCCGCAGTTTTGTGGCAATACTGGATCGGTGCGCCAAGCTGCAGATGGAGCTGAAGCAGAAGGGCGATCAGATCGTGGCGGCGGAAGCCAAGCGGGCGGAGCAGGAAAAGACGATACAGGAAAAGATCGCCCGCGA
>JAKSOY010000374.1 GCA_024405255.1 Kiritimatiellia bacterium | reverse complement strand
TCGTCCGTCGGCGAAATGTTCGCATGACTCGCGTTCTCATTTGCTGCCTCGGCGTGAAGCAGACTTGCGTTTTAGTCGGGGATTCGTTATACTAGTGACATCATCAAAACTGTAGAAAGGCGGAATTCATGAAGAAGCTTAAAATGGGCATGGTTGGCGGCGGTATCGGCGCCTTCATCGGTGCGGTGCATCGTCGTGCGGCGCGTATGGATGGCGGCGTGGAGATCGTTGCCGGCGCGTTCGATATCGATCCCGAGAAGTCGCTTGAGCAGGGACGCAATCTCGGCCTCGATCCGAAGCGCGTCTATCGCACATACGACGAGATGATCAAGGGCGAGCTGGCGCTGCCGAAGGACGAGCGGATTGATTTTGTGACGGTGTGCACGCCGAACCACACGCACTTCCCGATTGCGAAGGCGTGCCTGGAGGCCGGTTTCAACGTGATGTGCGAAAAGCCGATGACGCTCACGGTCGAACAGGCCGAAGAGATCCAGGCGCTCGTCAAGAAGACGGGGCTCACGTTCGGTCTCATGCACACGTACACGGGCTATCCGATGGTGAAGCTCGCGCGCGACATGGTGAAGGCCGGCGATCTCGGCAAGATCCGCAAGGTCGTGGTGCAGTATCCGCAGGGCTGGCTCTACAAGCTCACGGGCAAGGAGAACATGCAGGCCTCGTGGCGTACGGATCCGAAGCGCAGCGGCCGCGCGGGCTGCATGGGCGACATCGGCACGCACGCGGCGAACCTGGCGGAGTTCATCACGGGCCTCAAGATCACGGAAGTGCTGGCCGACCTGACGATCTTCGTGAAGGGCCGCAAGCTCGACGACGACGGCAATGTGCTCTTCCACATGGAGAAGGGTGCGAAGGGCGTCCTGACGGCCTCGCAGATTTCGCCCGGCGAAGAGAACGATCTGCACATCTGGGTGTACGGTGAAAAGAAGGCGCTCGCGTGGTATCAGGAGAATCCGAACTACCTGCGCGTGTTCGACCAGGAAGCGCCGGAGCAGGTGTGGAAGCGCGGCAACGGCTACGTCGCGGCGAAGAGCCCGAGTGCGGCGCGCTGCACGCGTACGCCCACGGGCCACCCCGAGGCGTTCTTTGAAGCGTTCGCGAACAACTACTGCAACTTCTGCGACACGATCCGTGCGCGCCTGGCGAAGAAGAAACCCACGGCGCTCGAACTCGACTTCCCGGGCGTGATCGACGGCGTGCGCGGCATGAAGTTCATCAATGCCGTGTGCGACTCGAGCGAGCAGGGCAACGTGTGGAAGAAAATGTAAAATGTAAAATGGAAAATGTAAAATGGGCGGAGGACCGAGGAGGTCCCGAACGCATTTTACATTTTACATTTTCAATTTTCAATTTGTCAAAGAGGAGTCACTGAAATGGCAAGAAAAGTTACTATTTTTACGGGCCAGTGGGCCGACCTTCCGTTCGAGAAGGTGTGCGAGAAGATGGCCGAGATCGGCTATGACGGTCTTGAAATCGCCACATGGGGCGACCATCTCGACATCGAGAAGGCGGCGAAGTCCAAGGCGTACTGCGAAGACCGCAAGGCGACGCTCGCCAAGAACAACCTCGGCTGCTGGGCGATCGGCACGCACCTCACGGGCCAGCTCGTGTGCGACGTCTACGACAAGCGTCATGACGCGTTCGCGCCGGCCGCCGTGCGGGGCAAGCCGAAAGAGATGCGCGCGTGGGCGGTGAAGACGATGAAGCTCGCCGCGAAGGCCGCGAAGAACATGGGCGCCGGCGTGGTGACGGGCTTCACGGGCTCGCCGATCTGGCCGTACCTCTACAGCTTCCCGCCGACGACGCCGCAGATGGTCGCCGACGGCTACAAGGAATTCGCGAAGGCGTGGAAGCCGATTCTCGACGTCTATGCCGAGAACGGTGTGAAGTTCGCGCTCGAAGTGCACCCGACGGAAATCGCGTTCGACACGGCGTCGGCCGCGCGCGCGCTCGAGGCGGTTGACGGACATCCCGCGTTCGGCTTCAACTTCGACCCGTCGCACTTGGGCTACCAGGGTGTCGACTACGTGAAGTTCATCCGCACGTTCAAGGACCGCATCTTCCACGTCCACATGAAGGACGCGTGGTGGGGTCATGGTGACGGCACGGTCGGCGTGTTCGGCGGCCATGTCGACTTCGGCGATCCGCGTCGCTACTGGGACTTCCGTTCGCTCGGCCACGGCGATGTCAAGTTCGAAGACATCATCGTCGCGCTCAACGACATCGGCTATCAGGGCCCGCTGTCGGTCGAATGGGAAGACGGCCGTATGGATCGCTTCCACGGCGCGAAGGAATCCTGCGCATTCGTCCGCAAGGTCGACTTCGCCCCCTCGAACCTCGCGTTCGACGGCGCCTTCGAGCAGTAATTCCGCTCAACCCATACCCAAGAAAAGCCGGCCCGCAGCCTCCCTGCGAGCCGGCTTTTCATTTGCTCGGGGATTACGCGCCGCCTTTCATTCGAACAATCGAACACGGATTGCGTGTCGAGCCGGTAGTCGGACGATAGGCGGCGTGACATCGTGACTGCGTGACGGGCGTGACCTGGCTTTAGTGACTACGTGACATGCGTGACCTGTCCCTGGGGGTTTCGGACGGCGTGCTGATGCAACGACACAGGTTCTACAGACTCGACGAGGCGGACTTTGTGGTCACGGGCAAGGTACCGACGCAGGAGTCCCTGCTCTCGTGGAAGCTCGTTAGCGGGCAAGGGTGTTGAGGTCGCTGACGACGCCGATTTTCGGGTTAACTCGCCTCGATGGCGCACCATTTCCAGGCTGGGAGAATGCGCACACCGTTGATTTCGCGCTCGTCGTCCCAAGTTACGATCAGGCCCTCCTCGATGCCGGTTTCCGTCATTGCTTCTCTGAGTGCCTTCATTTCTCGGGCGAATGTCATTGCGTTTGACATGTCCCATGTCACCTGTACAAGGCGGCGTTTCTTGGTCACGTTGTTCTGTACGAGGAAATCGACTTCGTCGCCGCTTTTCGTTACGTAGTACTCGATCTTATTGAATCCGCGACGAAGGGACATGAACACGAGGTTCTCCAAGAGCCATCCTTTCTCCTGGTCCATCTTGGCATTCATCGCGCGTATCAACCCCGTGTCTACGAGGTAGATCTTGTCTGGATTGACCC
>JAKSOY010000373.1 GCA_024405255.1 Kiritimatiellia bacterium | reverse complement strand
GGTGCAAACGGAAGTCGTTATGGGTTGCTGTCAAAGGTGAATACCGCCGGCGTGTGGCTTGGCGATGGCAGCGCCAGCCTTGGTTGTTCGGGGCTTTCGGGGTTCACGCTGTCGTTTTGGGTGAATCCGCCGTCGAGCGTTACGGCGTGGAGCGACTTCTTCGGCTTCCGTTTCGGCGGCACGGACGTCCGCTTCGAGTATGTGAACGCGAACCGCGACTTTACGCTCTATCGCGACAAGGGAACGTGCTGCTGCTACATGCCGGGAACCAATGTCACGGGAAATGTGGCGGGTGCGTTGCCGGCGAACACCTGGACGCCGGTTTGCCTCGTGTGGAACTTCAATACGAGCGCCATCGACGTCTATGTGAATGGCGTTCTGCGTTGTTGGATTCAGTGCGGATGGAACTGCGGCCACACGCTTCAGCAACTTCATATCAGCTCGTGGGTCCGTCAGGCAGGTGCCGATCGCAAGACGGTGGCCAATACGGGCATTGACGATCTTGCGCTCTTCGATTTTTCGGCGACGCCGGAACAAGTCAAGTGGCTCGCCCACCATTCGCCGGCGCTGCCGCCGGAAGGCCCGGGGCGCGACATGCCCTATCGCTTCAGCTTCGACCGTGTCGGCGATGCGGCGGGTGGCGTGTATTTGGAAAGCTACGGCTCGGCGCAGACGCCGGTGACCGAGAACGGTTCAGGCTATCGCAACTGGACGACGGACGCGAATGGCGGCGCATTTGGGACGGCACATGCCTACAACTTGAAGTATGTGAAAAACAGCTGTAATTCCGTCGGCGTTGTCGGCTCCGGTGCACGGGGCCTCGGCGCCTCGATCGGTACGGGTTTCACGTTCTCGATTTGGGTGAAGGGACTCAATCCCTACCAGGCGTGGAGCGACTTCTTCGGGTTCAGTGTGGGCAATCGCCATTTGCGCGGTGAATGGACATCCAAGACGAGCCCGTCTTTCACCTTTTATGGCAATGGCACTTCGCAAGGTGTTTCACATACTTTGACCCCCAATGTATGGAACAACATCTGTATGGTCTGGAATGCGGTAGGGAATCGGTTTGACGTCTATGTCAATGGTACGCTCTCGCCTCTCACATGGGGCTACTCGTCCACGCCGCTTGAATCGGAGGTGTTCAACCGCTTGGAAGTCGGTGCGGTTGTCATGGATGAAAACAGCGCCTGGCGTGGAAACAATTCGGGAAACAACCTCCCCGTCGACGAAGTGGCGATTTTCAACTATTCGTTCTCGCCGGAAGAAGTCGCCGAGATGATTCTTGCGCCGCCGATGCTGCCGTCCTTCTCGCAGACGAACCTCGTGCGGACGGTGAGCGCGGATGCCGCATGGCAGGGTTTCACGGCCGGTTGGACGATTGGCGACTCGTCGCGCCGCATCACCTGGCCCGCCTGGGAAGATCTGCAGGTGGAGGCCGCCGTGACGGTGGCGGGTGAAAACCTCACGCTCACGAACGATTCGTTCGTCACCTGCCGCACGCTTTCGTTCGCGAACGGTCTGGACGGGGCGAGCGTGCGCCTCGCACTGCCGAATGTCCCTGGGGCGATCTTTGAGCCGCAAGCGCTCACGCTTGGCGACGGTGTGGAACTCGTTCTGCCGTTCGGCGATCGCTGCACCGGCGCGGTGACGCTCGGCGCGAACGCGAAGCTCGTCATCGATGCGGCGGCGTATGCCGGGGTGACGACGGCGTTCACGGCGGGGAGTTTCGTGCTGCCGGAAGGGGAGACGGATGTTCTCGCCCACACGGCACTGGTGAATGGCGAAAAGCTTGAACTCGTCCTTTCGACGGACGGGAAGCAGATCCTCGTGCAGCCGGTCGCCACCGAACCGGCGACGGCGGAGTGGACGAATACGCTGGAGGATCGCGATCTCACGAAGCCCGCCAACTGGGTTTGCCGTAATGCGGCCGGGACGGTGCTTGAGGGCGTGCTTCCCACAGCGCGCACGGTCGTGCAGCTGTCCGGCTCGACGAGTCTTTCGGTGCCGCCGTCCGCGACGCTGACATGCGCGCGGGTGGCGTTTACGGGCAATGTGACGCTCGTGGAAGATTGCGATTGGCGGGGCCTTGGCGCGATTGTCATTCCATACGGCGTCACGCTCGATGTGAACGGCCACACCCTCACGGTTGCGAGCCTTGCTGCCGATCAATACGGTTGGACGCCCGGTACGGTGACGACGGGCGCCGAAGGGGGCGTACTCGCTGTGGCACCGGAAGAGGCGCAAACGGCCACACTCGAAATCGTGCGCCTGACGGGCGGCTTGAAGCTCGTGAAACGCGGGGCGGGAACGCTCGTTCTTGCGGCGAAGAACCAGACCTACACGGGCGGCACCGAGGTGGAAGAAGGCACGCTCGTCTATGGCACGAATGTGTTCCCGGCAGGTCCGCTCAATGCGTCCGTCAAAGTCGATGCGGGCGCGACGCTTGACATGAACGGACTCGTCTCCACCACGCAGTGCATCTACAACTACGATCTTGCCGGTACGGTGCGGCAGTTGGTGACGACAGCCTCGGGAAGCGGCTATAATGCGGCCTATAAGTGCTTCGGCGACATCACGCTCTCAGGAGATGCGACCATTCGGGGCGGGGGCTACTATTTCGCCAATCCCACAAAGGCGTTGGGAACCATCGCGTTCAACAATCATACGCTCATCGTGTTGATCGAAGAAGTGAAGTATGTTGGATTCGGCGCCTGGAACGATGCGGGGCCGGGCGGTACGCTTGTGGCGGAGGGCGGTTGCCTGGAAGGACTCGCCGGAAACGGATGCACCCATACGCGCTTCGTCCTGCGGCCGACGGGCTCTTTCAAGCTCAACAACGGTTTTGCAACGGGGGCGCTCGAGTGGGAACATAACGCCTGGGACTCGAATGGCGGAACGCCGCTGATGACGGTTTACGGCATGTACAAGGTCGGCGCGATGCGCCCGCCGCTTCGGTTGCAGGATGGCGCAGGCATCGATCTGAGCGCAGTGGAGGGCGTGTGGTCGGTGGATGGCCTTGCCCCCACGGGCCTTTCGGGTGGTTCGCACAGCTATACGGAAGCGGGTCTCGTCTCGTTCGCCGACGGTGCGACGATTACGATCGATCTGGGCGAGCGCAAGTCGACGGGCCTTGTGGCCTCTTGGACCACGCCCCCGGCGAATCTC
>JAKSOY010000372.1 GCA_024405255.1 Kiritimatiellia bacterium | reverse complement strand
GCTTCTGACGCGCTCTGAAGCCCTTGCCTGCATCATGGGCGCGGGCGGGGCGTTTTCTTGTTTAACCAGATTGAGAAAATAGCTTTTAGGATGAATTGACCGTTCTGGCAAATAAAAAATTGGTTCATCGCGTTGAATAAAATTTGATATAATATATGGCATCTTACCAAGAAAGGTTGATGCCGTGGTTGTATCGTATAAGAAATTATGGAAGCTCCTGATCGATAAGGAGATGAACAAGACGGAACTCCGTCTTGCTACGGGTGCTTCTTCTGCTACCATTGCTCGTCTCACACGCAACGAGGTTGTCTCTATGGACATCCTCATGCGGATCTGTGATACCTTGAATTGCAATGTGGGCGACATCATGGACATGATCCATGAGGATTCAAGTGGGAAGTGAGGAAAAAGATGAGTGACGAAAGCGCTGATTTGGCTCCGACTGTTCTGGTGGGCACCTTCCGCGAAGCGAATGCGGACTGGATCATCGGGAAAAAGCTCTACAACCTGCCGTTGCCGACCGGCTATCACTTTGAGCAGTACAAGAAGTTCACGCACATAGTGCTTTTTGCTGGCGACCGCGAACCGATGGCGTATGCGGCGAAATTCGATTCAGTTCATGACCGCGCGTGGCTACGCAAGAATGGCTACACCACGTCGAGTTCGCCGCACGGGGACGAGTACGTGATCTTTGCGCTTGGGCGTAAGGTCAAACACAGTATGATCCTTTCCGATCCGACAGCCGATGTTTTCGTTTGCTCGAGTCGCTTCACGGGCAGAATAGACAAGGATTTCTTTGAACGGCCGTTGCCGCAGTGCGGTGGTCGGTCAATCCCGAATATCTTCGAGAAGCTCCGCCCGTTCGTCGAGAAGTGGCATGCGGCATACTCCTTCAATCCTGTTCAAACGGATTTCCTGCAGTCGATGCTTCCTGCCAGGGAGTTTCCCGCCGTAGGGCCGCTTGAATATGCGGACGGGGCGATTCGTCGGCGTCGCGGCGACGAGCTTGCGGTTCCGCCAACGTTCAACTCGTCACCGTTCCGACTCGGTGAATTTTTCTGCGGCCCCGGAGGGCTGGCGTGTGGCGCGATCAGTGCAACCATTGAGAATCCGAATTTCAAGATTGAACATGCGTGGTCAAACGACTACGACCAGCAGACTTGCGACACCTACGCCGAGAACATCTGCCATGAACATCCCGAGACGGTGATCTGCCATGACGTCAGAAAGCTCCGACTGGATGATCCGAGGCTGACCCCGATTGATGGATTTGCCTTCGGATTTCCTTGCAATGATTTTTCTGTCGTTGGAGAACACAAGGGAATAGACGGCAACTACGGGCCGTTGTACCAATACGGGGTAGCCGTGCTTCGCAGGTTCCGCCCGATGTGGTTTGTCGCCGAAAACGTCGGAGGCCTGGCCAGCGCGAACGAGGGATCGGCTTTCAAGAAGATCCTTGCGAGCATGAAGGATGCGGGATATCGCATCTATCCGCACCTCTACAAGTTTGAGAATTACGGCGTTCCGCAAACCCGCCATCGTATTATCATCATCGGCATTCGTGAGGATTTGCCGTATGCGTTTTATCCGCCGAGTCCAACGGCGTTGGCTCCACGCGACAACTCGTCGCGGGCGGCCATAGAGGAGCCGCCGATTCCAGCGGACGCGCCGAACAATGAGCGCACGGCGCAGAATCAGAGGGTCGTCGAGCGGCTTCGGTATATTCGCCCCGGGCAAAATGCGTTTACAGCAAATCTTCCCGAGCGTCTGCAACTTCATGTCAAGGGCGCTAAAATCAGCCAGATTTACAAGCGTCTCGATCCAGACAAGCCTGCCTACACTGTGACGGGTTCCGGCGGCGGTGGAACACACATCTACCATTATGCTGAACCCCGCGCCTTGACGAATCGAGAACGGGCGCGGCTTCAGACCTTTCCAGACAGCTATCTTTTCACAGGGAGCAAGGAGAGTGTCCGCAAACAGATCGGTATGGCGGTTCCTCCTCGGGGGGCGCGGATCATCTTCGAGGCACTCCTCAGAACCCTTGCAGGTATCGACTATGAACATGTCGAATGCAATATTACCGATGACGGAGAACTCAAGAAGGGGGCGCTATGAATGATCTGTTGAGTTGCGCGTTGTATCAGAAGGCCCTCATTCAACCGATGCAGGCATCCTCGAAGGTCGACGAGTTGCTCGTCGTTTCGGGATATGCTGCCGCAGGCATGGGGGTGCATCACATTCTGGACATGCAGGGGATTCGCGGCAAGGATGCGCCCGCTGTCAAGCTGATCTGCGGCATGGCGCGGGAGAGTGGAATTGGCACGGTCGCGCATAACGGCTTTGTGGACCTTTGTGAGAATAAGGGGCTGAATTTCTCGTGCAAGTATCTGGTCAAGGGTGAGCCTGTGCATGCGAAAGTCTACATCTGGTGCGCCTCTGGGGCACCGGTTGTTGCGTTTACTGGGTCGGCCAATTATTCGCAAAATGCCTTTCGTCCCACGAATACGCGCCGGGAGGTTCTAACGCGGTGTTCGGAGAAGATGGCGTGGGACTTCTATCAGTCTCTTTTGCCGGATGCTGTGGACTGCACAGACAGCAAGGGCGTAAAGGGAGTTGTCGGCAAGTTTAAGGTTGGCGTTACCGCCAGCCCCACTGGCATCGGGATTGTGAAGGTTGTCAACGACCCGGAGTCGCCGTGGAACGGGAGTATGATGGTGACGGCGACGCTTCTTCAAGATCGCGGTCACAACAAGGGGGCGATCCACACCCGTGCCGGATTGAATTGGGGCCAGCGGGCTGGGCGCGAGAAAAACCAGGCGTACATACCCGTAAACAGCGACGCGCAGAAGTCGAAGTTCTTCCCCGAGGTTGGCGATTATTTTACCGTCAAGACTGATGACGGAGAGACATTTCAATGTGTGCGGGCGCAGGATAACGGCAAGGCCATTGAAACATATGGCAATAACTCGCAGCTGGGATTGTATTTCAGAAAGCGCCTTGGGCTTCCTTCCGGGGCTTTCGTCACGCTTAATGACTTGAAGAAGTATGGTCGCACAGACGTCACTTTTTACAAGATTGATGACGAGAACTACTTCATGGACTTCTCGGTGAAGAAGTAAGGGGCAATGCTTGGCGTCGAGGTGCTGGACCATCTGATCGTGGCAGGGGACAAGTGGACATCG
>JAKSOY010000371.1 GCA_024405255.1 Kiritimatiellia bacterium | reverse complement strand
GCCCAACGCCTTTACAAACGAATCAGGCAACGATCACCTGTCTTTTCCGCCACCATGTCATCCCACGCCGCAGGCCGTTCAGCCAGACCGCCCTTCCGGTAGCCGATCGGACGCGCCACATAGAAGTCGTTGATCCGAACGGTGATTTCAGCCCGCGCCGACGACGTCCGCAGCTCGGCCCAGCCAATATCGCCCCAATAGCCGAGCGACGGCAGTGTCACGCACCGCCAAATCGGCATGGACACCCCCCAGCCGGACTTGCAAAACCACTCCGACGACCAGCGGTGGACATGACCGCCAATGTATCCGCGAAAGTTCGGTGCTTCGGCCAGAACATCGCCCAGGTGCTTGTTTCCGACGGAAAGCTCTGCCACCTCGTGATGTGCACCGACGAGAACGGGGCGCGGCCACTTCGGAAGATTGGACAGCAACCAGGCCTGTTCGGCGTCCGACAGCACGCCCTTCCCCTTGCCGCCTTCCGCCTTGACATCCAGCGAATCCAGCAGCAGGAGGTCGCAGTGCGGAAGCGGCACGCGCGCGACATTGACGCCGGGAACGAGCGACTCCTTCGCCCGTTCGGGAAAAACCTCGAACAAGGTGTCGTGGCGGTCATGGTTGCCGCAACCCAGCGTAAGGCGAATCCCCGCGTCCGTCAGCGGCTTCAGCAGCGGAGCGGCCGCGGCATAATCCTCGCGATTGCCGCAGTTCCTCGCGAGATCGCCGAAGAACACGACATTCCGCGGCAAGGGCGACATGCGCAGGACCTCGGCGACAAAGGCGCGAAGCTTCTTCTGCGTGTAGGCGTAGTTCGGCTCATTCCCGCTGATGTGCGCGTCCGAGCAGAGAATCGCCAGGTTCTCGTCATAATCGCCGGCGTCGCCGGCAAACAGCGATCGGCAACCCCCGCAGGCAAATGCGGAAGTGAGACCCAGAAACGTCCTTCGGGAAATGCTCGTGTTCATTTGTCAGTTTCCTCAATTCTCCTTGAACCTCAATCTGGCCACAAGCGGGAAGTGGTCGGTGTTGAGCTTTATGTCCGTGACGACCTTGAACGTTTCAATCTCAATCCCCGGGGATACGATGATATTGTCCGCCGGAATGTCCCTGAGCGTCGCCGTCACGCCGAAGCGCTCCGAACAGTTGGCACAGGTGTAGCCAGCATCCTTGAAGATGTCGTATTCCCACGGCTGCTGCGCGTTGAAGTCGCCGGAGAAGACGGCGCCGTCGAACTGCCGCGCGTCTTCGATGAGACCGGCGAACTGGAGCTGGCGAAGCCGTTGGGACGGGGAGCGTCCGTCCTCGCCCTTAACATCCGAGACATGTCCTTCGGCAACGAGATGCAATCCATAAAATGCAATGCGTTTCTTTCCAAGCTGAAAGACAAGTCGTCGCGCATAATGCCTGTCGGTGGATCCTTCCTGGCACACGCCAATGAGATCGACAATTGAATTTGAAAGCGGCGTGCGCACTGCCGCGGCCTCAAGACAAAGGCCTGGATCTCGACTCTTGACCGTATCCTCCTTAAACCAGACGTCCGCCGGATTTTCCGCAAACAGCCGATTCCAGTTATTCGCATAGGTCTCCGCAGATGTCTGCCCGTCCACATAGTCATACTCGCCGCAGTTGACGCAGCCAACGGTAAATTTCGAGAATTTCGGCATCGGACAGCCGCCAACAAAAATCACAAGCCCTTCACCGCGGCTCTTGCGGAGGTCAAGCCACACCTCCTCTCGGTGCTTTTCCTTGCGCGTGTTTGCAGTCAAAATCCTAAACTCCGCCTTCCACACGCCCTTCTTCGGACGCCACCTCAACGTTCCCTCGCCATGTGCGTCATACAATATGTTTGTTGCCCCCGTCGGTTTCCAGGTCTTCACATCGTCCAAATCTGATCCTTCGGTCAACTCGACTATCTGCACCACGGCAAAGGGCTCTCCCGAGACACCCGCCACGCCAGTCCAGTTCGTTGACGAATAGGAAAACGGCATGACCTCCTTCATACGAACGGGCACACGCACTTCGCCCTTCCGCAGATCAACCTGAAACTCGCCGGAAACCGCACCCGCATACTCAACGCTTGCCGCTGTCAACCTGTCCATTGCCCATGGCGCATCACAGGAAATCCGAAAACCGTTTTTCTCGCCTGCAGTAGCCGGACTCTGGGAACTCCGGCACGCCGATCGGCAACTGCCGACCTGACTGCTCCAAGCGCCACCTCGCCTCACGCGACTACCCCCTGAAGTCGGGCCCTTTGGATCTATGTAATAATCCCCAGTAACGCCACCGCTCCAATCGCGGCAGAGCTCCCACACATTACCATGCATATCATAAAGCCCCCATTGGTTCGCCTGATAACGCCCGACTGTCGTATGCTCGTCATAGCCGTCCATCTTTTCATTTGCATTATCGCAACGTCCAAGCCACTTAAGCGCCGCCTTGTGTCCTTCAGCTGTGTTGACAACATTATTCGTGCTAAACGCGCCCGTCGTACCCGCCCGGCATGCATACTCCCATTGGGCCTCCGTCGGCAGGTCTAGGCCCTCAATCAAATCACCGTCCTTCGTCTTGCACTTCGCAAGAAGCGTGCCGAGGAAGGAACTTTTACCTGGCGCAGATTTTGTCGGCCAGTCCCCGCCGCGAAAGCTACTATAAGCTACGTTCTCAAGAGGCCGATAGGCACCTTTGTACTTCGACGGATTTCCTCCTACGACATTCTCATACTGTTTCTGGGTAATCTCGAACAATCCAATGTAGAACGGATGAGAAAGTCTCACGCCATGGGGAGTTTCGTCATCATAGGTTTTGCCAGTCCCGCGTCCCACCTCATCAGTCGGCGATCCTGCCATGTAGGAGCCGGGATGGATGCACCGGAGAACAATCTTGTCACCTTTGTATTCCTCCTTGTTGAATCCGCCAGGAGGCGCCGATTCGAGGTATTCGACAGGATAATCGGTGGCATTCGGTCCCTTTGACACATCGATTACCATGTAAATGTCGTTGTAATGAGTGATCTTCATCTGAATCCTGACCTTGTCCGCATAGTTAGTCACACCGTCTGCATTGGCATCCCAGGTGATGCGGTGCTTCCCTGCCGTCATCGGGAGTGGTGCTTGCAGAAACGCGAGTGCGCGGTTCGTCACCGACTTGTCGATAAACAGGACTTCGAGGTTTTCGTCAGGTCCGAGCGTCTC
>JAKSOY010000370.1 GCA_024405255.1 Kiritimatiellia bacterium | reverse complement strand
CCGTGCGACTTCATCGGCTTCTGCAAGACGCACAACCCGATCGGCGACCACCACGACAAGCTGATGGCGAACTTCTTCGCCCAGACCGAGGCGCTCGCGTTCGGCAAGACGGCCGACCAGTGCCGCAAGGACGGCGACGAAGAAAAGCTCGTGCCGTTCAAGACGTTCTCGGGGAACCGTCCGACGAATACGCTCCTGGCGGACCAGCTGACGCCGGAGACGCTCGGTTCGCTCATCGCGCTCTACGAGCACAAGATCTTCACGCAGGGCGTGATCTGGAACATCTACTCGTTCGACCAGTGGGGCGTGCAGCTCGGCAAGGTACTCGCGAAGAACGTCCTCAAGGACCTCACCGCGAAGAAGGCCGGCACGAAGCACGATTCGTCCACGAACGCGCTGATTGCCCGCTATCGCAAGGCGCTCGGGCGTTAAGGGAAAACGTCCATGAGCGCCGGCGCAAAAGTGGTTGGCGTTTTGGCTCACCTGTGCGGCTTCGCGGCCGCACTTGCGGTGGGCTGGTTTGCCCATGGCCTCTGGGGCGGTGGCGTGAAGGCCAAGCCCCGGACGGTCTCGTTGGTGCCGTCGGTCGCCGTGGGGACGGTGGCGAACGAACGGCTCAATCCCTCCGAGGAGTTCATCGGCCATGTCGAGCCCGTGCAGGAAGTTGACATCCTGCCGCAGATCGAGGGCTATGTCAAAGAGGTGAAGTTCGCGGAGGGCGACGAGGTCAAGGCCGGTGCTCTGCTGTTTGAGATTGACGACGAACGCTATGCCGCCGACGAAGGCGTGGCGAAGGCCGAAGTGGCGTCCGCCAAGAGCAAGGTCGTTCAGGCGGAAGCCGCCGTCGATCGTGCGGAGCGTCTGTTGCGGCGTCTGCGCGCGGCCGATGCGCGCGGCATTACGCAGACCGAACTCGATGCGGCGGAAACGGGACTCGCCTCCGACCGGGCGGCGCTCGGTTCGGCCAAGTCCGCCGTGGCGCAGGCCGAGGCAAAGCTCGCCTCGATGGCCTTCAACTTGAAGCACACCAAGATCTACGCCCCGATTTCGGGACGCATCGGCAAGACGCTGCAGCATGCGGGCGACTTCGTTTCGCCCACGAAGGGGGCGCTTGCGCGCATTGTGCAGACGGACCCCGTGCGTGTCTGCTTCCCGATTACGGACCGCGCCTATCTGGCCTGGAGCCGGAAGGCCGCCGCACGCGGGGCGAAGGTGGCCGATACGCGCCGGCTGCGGTTGCGTTTGGCGGATGGATCGATCTACCCCTCGCTTGGCTCGTGGCAGTTCTCGGACAACGAGATGAGCGCGGAAACGGCGACGCTGATCGTGCGGGCGCAGTTCCCCAATGCGCAGCGCGCCTTGGTGCCGAATGCCTATGTGACGGTGCTTGCGGACGAAGCCGATCCCGCACCGGTGCCGGTGATTCCGCTCTTGGCCGTCGCGAAAAGCGGCAAGACGTCCGGTGTGTGGCTCTATCGCAAGGACGGGACGGTGTCCTTCCGCGAAATCACCCTGGGACGTCATCTCGACGGATTCATCCAGGTCGAGAAGGGTGTTTCCCCGGGCGAGCAGATTGTCGTGCAGGGGGTGCACAAACTCGGTGA
The DNA here is from genome assembly GCA_024405255.1 of Kiritimatiellia bacterium. Next base: position 1,589 of record JAKSOY010000370.1, on the reverse strand, counting down.
AGGCATGAAAGTCAACGTGGTCCCTGCGACGGCCTTCAAGTGAAGGCGCGTGTGATCCGTTGCGCGAACGAAAGGTCTGACATGAAAGCGCTTGTGCTGTTGTTGGTCTCGTGTGCGACGGGTACGTTGATGGCGATTCAGCCCTGCAAGGTGAAGGTCGTCGATCATGCAAACGGATGGCCCGTGCCGCTCGTCTTCCTCACGACGACGCACGGTCAGGTCTATGTGACCGACAATGCCGGTGTGGCGGCGATCGACTCGCCCGAGTTGATGGGACGCGAAACCTGGTTCGGCCTTTCGAGTCACGGCTATGGCGTGAAGAAGGACGGGTTCGGCTATGCGGGTGTGCGGTTCGTGCCGCAACCCGGCCGCGAGCAGATCGTCAAGATCGACCGGTGGCAGCACGCGAAGCGTCTGGGCCGCATCGGCGGTGCCGGACTGTTCGCGGAGAGCCAGAAGTGCGGCGACTTCCTGGCGGCGCGCGAGAGCGGCGAGTTCGGACGCGACAGCGTGCAGACGGCGCTTTACAAGGGGCGCATCTTCTGGCTCTGGGGCGACACGAACATGCAGAACTATCCGCTCGGCATCTTCAATGTGACGGCGGCTACGTCTGTGGCACCGGCGTTCGTCCAACCCGTTCCGCCGATCGATCCGCCCTATCGTCCGTTTACGAATGCGAAAGGACGTCTCCGCGGGGTCATCAAACGGCAGGGAAGCGGTCCGATCTGGGTCTTCGGCCTCGTGGCGCTGAAGGATGCGAAAGGACGCGAACATCTTTGCGGCGCCTGGAGCCAGATCAAGGAGTTCTGCACGCCCGAGAAGAACGGACTCTGCGAATGGGACGACGCGGCGGAAGAATTCAAGATCGTCAAGACCGTGTGGACGCGTTCGCCGGACCAGCCGAAGGCGCCGCGCATCCCGGATTGTACCGTGTGCCGGCACATCGGCAAGGACGGCAAGAGGTGGTTGCTCTTCGGCAATCCGTTTCCGTTCCTGCGTGTGCCGGACAGCTACGAGGCCTACCTCGATCCCACCACATGGGAGAAGGTCAAAACGCCGAAGGAGGTACTGACACGCGCGGGGGACAGGATCGTACCGGCGGCGGGACAGATGGTCTGGAATGGCTACCGAAAGAAATACGTGGCGATTTTCCAGCAGAAGTTCGGCAAGCCGTCCGGTTTCGGCGAAGTGTGGTATGTCGAAAGTGCGTCGCCGTATGGCCCGTGGACGGATGCCGTGAAAGTTGTCACGCACAACAACTACACGTTCTACAATCCGGTGATCCATACGGAGGGGACAGACCCACAGTCGCCCGTGCTGCTCTTCGAAGGCACCTACACGTCGAGTTTCGCCGACAAGCCAACCAAAACGCCGCGCTGGGACTACACGCAAGTCCTCTATCGCCTCGACCTCGACGACCCCGCACTTTTCAAGTGACCGCTCAACCCAGGCGAAGCTTTGGCTCATCAAAGCATGTTCCCATTGTATCTAAAACATAATACAGGCACCCGGCATTGCATGATGCGTGCCTAATTGTTTTCGCTGGGACCGATTGGACGGATGGGACGGATGGGACCGATTCGTTTTTT
>JAKSOY010000037.1 GCA_024405255.1 Kiritimatiellia bacterium | reverse complement strand
TCGAACACCCTGCTATTAGGTCGCCTCCCGATTGCAATTCACCGTAAATAGCTCGCGAAGGCCGTGGGCACAACGCAAATTCCGTCCGACCTTATGCTCAGCTTGAGTTTACTCGCGTAGGCGGGGCTGTCGAGCGTCCAGTCCACGACATTCGCCGGAATGCCCGTCCAGGCGATCAGCTGGTCGCCGGCCTTCAACGCGCGTTCGCCCGTGCGCACGGCCACCTTAGTACCCACGCCGAAAGTGAGCTGGCCGCTCGCGTTCATATCCCACGCCGTCTCGCGCTCGCTCACATCGATTCCCGCGCCAGTGCCCGTAAGAACGACCTTCGGCAGCGTCTCGGAGGCGGGCAGATACGTGCCTGTCGCCGTGATCGCCCCCGGCCCTACCACCGCACCGCGGTAGACGAGGTTCGATACGCCACACGCCGCCTGAAGGTTCGCCGTTCCGTCCGGACCGACCTCGAGCGTCCAGTCCTTGCCCGTCGTCGCCGTATTGTGGAAATAGAGCACCCCCATGTCCACCTTCACGCACCCGCTCCCGGTCACGGTGGTATTGACCATCCAGAAATTGACCGTGTTCGTACCGCAGCAGATGTGCATCGTGTTCGTGCCAAGTTCAAGGAGCGTCTCCTTGTAGCCGGGCGCGAGCAGGCCGTGACTCTTCGTCAGGCCGCCCACCCACGCTTCACTGGCGACCGTGATCTGCGGCACCTGCGCCTTACCTTGGTCGATGTCCGTGCCGCTGCGGTTCGTGAGCGCCGGATAGTCTTCGCGCAGTCTGCCGTTCACCACCACATGCGGCGTAAAGTCAATTATGCCGTTCAAATCGTAGGACGCTCCCGAAAGCACCACGATCCGCTGGTTGGCCCTGGGATTCTCCTCCGTGTTGAATGCGTAGGCATTGCCACTGACCGTTGTCCGTGTGTTGACGGACAGGCGCCCGGCCTCGACCGTATACACCGACTTGCAGCCGTTGTTCATCGGGACCCAGGCCGAGAAAGTTCCCTGTTTGATAACCTCGCCATCGCCCTGATAGGCGCCCGTGAGGGAGAGATCGTGTCCGTTCGTGATCACCTTGATCGTGCCGTTGTTCTTGATCGTCTTGAACGCGCCGTTCGCAGGGAAGACGATCGTGCCGCCCTCCAGCGTTTCAAGAACGGAACTTCCGCCCTGAATGCCCGCCGTCGTGGTCTTCTTGTCCTTGTCTTCCTGCCACACGACATTGACCTCGCCCTCCGCCACGCGGAAGGTGCCCGAACCCGACATCGTCGTCTGGGCCTTCGAGCTGAAATACAGAATGCCGCCACCCACCTTGGTGAGCGTGTTCGTGCCGAGATTGACGGTGATCGTATTGGCGTGGCCAGGACCGATGAAGCCGAGCGTATGACCTTCGTCCACACGAATCGACGCCGACCCCGAGAGCGTCACGCCGAGCGCCTGGGATTGCCCGTTGCCGCAGTTCGCACCCGAGTTGCAGTAGGCGCCCGCCGGCACGCCATCTGCGCGCACCACGCCGTCGCCCGCAAGATTGAGATAGTAGTTCCCGTCCATATTGCCGTTCGTATCGAGCGTACCGCCCGCTTCGACGATGATCGTCGTTTCCATCTTGCCGAATGCGCCGCAGTTGCCGATCCCGGACACATTTGTACGACGGTTCGCATACGCGTTCTTCACGTACACGCCCGGACGGATCGTCGTGCCGCCCGTATAGGTCGAGCAGGCGGTGGCATTGATCTTCCCGCGTCCATAGATGACGCGCCCCGTACCCGACACGACCGCGCCGAACGCGCGCTCAGCCTCGTCGTCGCTGGTCACGACGAGTGTCGCCCCCGTTCGCACCTCGACGGCGCTGGCGGATACCGCCTCCAGCGGAATCGTTACCGTGGCACCTTCCGAAAGAACCAACTTCGACGCATTCAGCAAACCGCCCGCGCCGACGAAGACGATCTTCGCGTTCTGCGCCACGGTCACCTGTCCGTAACCCTGGGCATCGGAGAGCATCACCGCCACCTCGGTCTCGGCGCCACCGTCCGTCACCGCCACGTCGCCCGAAACGGGAGTCGTGCCCGTGGACCAGTTCGCATGCGTCGAGAACGTGTTCTCGCCCTCGGCCCTCGGCGCCCAGAGGGCGTCCGTCCCGGGCAGTACGTTCATCACCGGACGTCCCACGCCCACCTCTTCGCCCGCCGCATTGTAGAAGCGGATCGTTCCGCCGTCCAGCAGCTTCGCCGGCGACGTATACCCCGCGCGAACATAGGCATCGTTCACAGTAATTGCGAGCGTACCGCCCGCGCCGATGTACGGATAGAGTTCCTGCGAAGAATCTGCCCCGGCCGTCAACGTGCCGCTGGTCAAGACGAGGCGTCCGCCTGTCACCTGCGACTCATTCATCGTGAGCGTGTTCGGCGCTTCGCCGACAGACGCCACGGGCACATCCACATCTGCAGGTACGGTGAATTTCGCCGAGGCCGCTACCACCGTGTGATCGACGCCGAAGGTCGCGTTCTCCGTAAACACCATCGTGCCTCCGCCGTTGATCTGTCCGTAGAATGTGGCAAACCCATCGACCGTCAACGTCGGCAAACGATAGTAGCCGAATTGATTGATAAATGCGTCGTTGCCGAGGATGACCCCCGCGCACGGGAGCGCCACCGGCGCGTTGTTGAACGGCAACCGGCCGTTCGTCTCGCCGTTGAAGCGGAACATCGACGCCTTGTTCGGCAGGATGTTGACCGCCTGTTCATCCATGACCGGCGAAAAACCCGTGAACGTGACCTGCCCCGTGGTGCCGCGTGTATCCCACAGGCCGAACGCCGGCTCTGCCACCCCTTCCGCGAGCGCGAATGTGATTGGACATCCCTCGCTCGACTTGACCACGATCGAATTCGCCGTGATCGGCACGTCGAACGTCAGCGTGGCATCGGCGGCCGTCACGTTGACGATGATGTCGAGCGACGTATCCGAAATCGGCTCGGTGCTCCCCGAAAGTTCGCTCCACGTCTTCGAGGCGTTGAGGTTGTAGAGACGCTCGTTCGTCGCGATCGCCGTCAATCCGCCGACGCCATATCCACCCACGAGCGGTCCGTCGGACTTGTTCGTATCAAAGCCGCCCTTGATTGTCGCCCCCGTCGAAAGCGATCCGTCATCGTTCAAGAACGGAAACCCGATGCCCACACCGGCATCGTTCCCGGAGATTTCAACATAAAGGCCGGCAATGGTCTGTCCATAGACACCGCCTTCACCGTCGGTCAGCTCAACCACGGGGCACTTGAGGAACCTGTCGTCCATCAGCTGCATCTCGAGCCGGATCTTCGTGGCCTTGCCCGTAGTCGGGTCGTATGTGATGTACTTGTTCTGCGCATTGACGGTGGTGTATTTGACCGGCGAGATCGAACCACCCGAAATCACGCCCGTGAAGCGGTAGTTCTTGAGGTCATCCACGGTCAGCGTCGGCTCGTCGGGGGCGTTCTTGAAAAGCAGTCCCTTCGTGGCCACCGGCACCCACTTCATCGCATTGAAGCAGTAGAAGTTGTAGTTGCCGTTCTGCGTCCAATGCCAGGTCAGCGACCCGTCGTCATTCACCGTCACGAAGTCCCAGGTCTTCAGGTTGCTCGACGCCGTCTGATAATAGGGCGTCGCGATCTGCTCGCCCATCACTCCGCCCGCCCCCTGCGTCAACTTGATGCTCGCGCCTTTGACGTACTTGTCGTCGTACTTCTGGATGGTCGTCACGACGAACTGCAGAACGCCGTCGGCATCGTAATACGGGTGGGTGAAATAGGCCATGGCATCACCCACCGAATTCATGGCGCCAGTGCCCGCCCAACCGGCGAATGTGCAGTCCAGCATCTCCTCGAGCGCCGCGCCGGGGAAGATGAGCGTGGGCGTCGTCGGCACCTTGCTCATGCGCGTCTCCGAGTATCGGTCGTAGATGCCCCACACGTAACCCGGCGTTTTATAGACCTCTTGCAGGGCCGCACCATACGCACAGCCAAAGGCTCCTAGCACCATCGCCAACAGAACTTGCCTCGTCTTCATTAGAATTCCTTCTCTTTCGACAATTGCTCAACCGCTGTTTCTCCTCAGCGCACAATGATCATAAGACCGGTCGTATAGTAGATGCCCGTGTCATTGACGATAATGTGTCGGCCGCTCTCACCCTTGAAAACGGTTCCCGTCGGACGCGCCGCCCAGAGGACGAGCGGCTCCATCTGTCCGGGCTCGCGCGCGCCCAGCTTCACCGTCACCGTCGCCTCTGCGTCGAATGTCAAGCCGCCACCCTGCGCGGTGTCGAGCGGCGTCGTACGTGTACTCACATCAAGCGTCACCTGATGATGCGCGGCATCACCGAGTTTGACCTTCGGGGCGGACGTCGCAGACGTGAGAGCATAGCTTCCGAGAACGGTCGTCAACTGTTTGGTCTGCGAAAGCGTGGACGCGCTCGCGTAGACAAGATTGCTCACGATGAGATCCCGGCCGTTCGAATCCGTACCCGTACTATACGACGCCTGTTCGGAAATGACGAGCGAGTAGTTGGAGAGGTCGCCCGTAAATTCATGGTAGGGATAGAACTGGATATTGTCCCCGATGACGATCGTTCCCGTATCGCCCGGCGTTCCCTTCAAACTACTCGCAAGAAAATAGGGGTAGTCCGGCTTCGCCGTCAGCGTATCCGAGGTCACCGTGAGCGTATGGCCGTTGAGCGTGAGCGGAAGTTCGAGCCACATGTTCGCGATCAGCGAGAATGCGTAGGCGTCGCGGGCGATCTCGGTGTCACCCGTCAATTCGAGCGCCGCCAACCACCCCTTCTCGGCATTGTTGATGCCGCCGGTGGCGACGTGCGACGTACGAATCGCACCCGTGCCGTCCGGCCCCGTGCCCGTCACGCGGAAACGGATGTACTGCGTCGCCCAGGGCGCATAGTAGTCGTCCCAGTACTGCGCACCGTCCTCGATCGTCAGCAACGAGTTTTGAAGGCCAAACAGAAAAGCATTGCCGACAGGAAGCGCCGGCTTGAGTACGCCTTCGCGCACAACCGTACCACCCGCATACGTCTGCTGGTTCACGGCCGCGACAAAGGTTCCCGCCCCTTCTTTGGCCAGCCGCAGTCCTCCTTGCAGCACCACCGTCGTGTTCGTCTCGGCCGCCCCGGCGGGCACGTCGATGCACACTTCGCCTCGCGGCGCTGTCGGTGCCATCGCCGGTCCCCGATAGGCAAGTCCCTTATTGCTCGCCCCCATTCGTGAGGCAAGCGCATCCAGCAACACCCAGTTTTCAAGGTCGTTCGACCCCTCCAGCTGCCAGTCCTGCAACTGACGATAGGTGAACTTTTGGGTGTCGATTCCCGTGTACCACTCGTAGTGCGTGAGTACGATCGGTTCGGCATACTCGACGATGAACCACACATCCTCACGCAACGCGGCATCCGCCGACGAGGCCCGGTCGTCATACCATTCGGTCGCGAGATCACCATCAAGCGCCTTTTCGGGCTTGAAATTCCCAAAGGACGCAGAATTGAACGTTGACTCATTGTAGAAGAGATGCGAATACGGGCGCGTCAGCTCCTGGGTGCCATTGAAGAACTTGACTTCACACACCTGCATGGAATCGGCGGATTGGGTCAAATTACCAGCATGCTCGGCGGCTCCGCGCGTTTTGTTGACCTTGAAGCGATAGTACTTGAATCCCGCGCCGTGCGCCGTGTCGGTGAGCGTGGCATTCCCCTTGAGCGAGCCCACGGTGAGTTTGTGTCCGGCGAGATTGAGCGTGCCTTCGAACGGCACACCGGCAAGCCCCCGCCAGTCGCAATCGGCCCCGAGCGACGCCCCCGGCTCGAACCGGACCTTGCCGCACACGAGCGGCGCCGCGTTCGTGCAGACGAACCGGTTGTTCACGCCGATGAGAACCACCGTCGACTCGGCGGGCAGACGATCGGGAATCGGATCGCCCGCCTCGTTGCGGCAGATCCAGTTCGCCGCATTTGCGACATCGCCATCGTCGGCGGCATTCGTCCACTCGGCCGTCACCGCCGGCATCTCGGCATCGGCGAAATGCACCTTGAGGACGCCGTCCGACGCCTCCAGCCAGCAGTTCAAAATCGGCGCTCCAGCGGCGTTTGTCACCTGGAGGGTGATGTCGTTCACACCCACGGGCGTGAAGTCGCCGGCCGGACAAATCGTCATCACCTTCTTTTCAGGATGCTCACCCGTATACACGATTTCAAACTTCTTCAGTTCCATCAGAAACGCGGTATCCGCCACGCCCGTCGTATCCACCTTGTTCGTGAAACCATCGTCGTTCGCAACTAGACGCCAGCAGGTATTGGTGCCCGAGAAACGCACCTGCTCGCCGGCCAGCGTCCCCGCGCCCGAAAGCGTCCCCGTGATCAGCATCGGCGACGCCCCCGTCTTGTTCAAAGTCCCGTCCAGGTGGAGTCCGCCGGCAAATGTCGCCGTCACCGAGCACGAGACAGCAAGATCGCTTCCTGCGCCCGTCACAACCGGCGACGTCAACGTGAGCGCCTTTTGTGCCACCAAAAGTTCCACCGCCGCATCCGGCTCGACGAAGATCGGCATCTGCGGCAGCGCGGTCACCCCATTCAACTTCAACAGACTGCCCGTACACAGACGAAGGCCGTTCGTCACCACGCCGGTATTCGAATCCTCGAACTCAAGCTCTCCCCATGCGACCAGCTCCTTCAAGGCGAAGGCTGCTTTGTTGGCGTCGAACTTGTTCCCGGCGTTCAAAGTGAGCGTATAGGCCCCCTCCACCAACGCTCCCGCGTAGGCACTCCCGGTGAGCGGACGCACGTCCATGCGCGTGAGGTTCGTGCCGGTGCGCGTGCAGATCGAGGCGTCGCCCGTGAGGACGAGGCGGCCGAAAAGCTGTCCGTATCTCTCCGTCGACTGAACCGCCGTGTTGATGATCGCCCCTTCCGAGTCGATGCCGTCGCCTTCAACGTAAATCGTCTTGCCGTGCGTTGTCTCGCCCGTGGAAATGGACATGTTCGCCGGCTGCAAGGTATTGATGTCGAGCTGGGCACCGTTGGCCACGCGGATTTCACCCGCCGTACTTGCCGTTCCCACCAGACCCGTGTGCTTGATCTTAAGACAGCCCGCATCGATGGCCACATGCGTCAGATCGGCGATGTTCGTATCCCTGACGAGCACCGTACCCGTACCACATTTGGAAAGCGAGAGCACGCCCGAAAGGCGCGCCGTCACTTCACCGGTCGCACCATCGGGCACGTCCACGTCAACGCCGTCATTGCGCGTATCGACCAGCGTCTTGTCGTAGGCGAGCGTCTTGTTCGCCGTCGTCACCGAGGTATTGTCGACCACGACATCGACATCCTGCCAGGTCTCGCCGTCGTTCGATCCCTGAAGCCGCCAAGACTTCGGATTGCGTCCCTTGTTCGTGTTCGTATCGTCTCCCGTGTACCATTGGTAGCGCGTCACGAGAATCGGCTCGCCGTAGTCGAGGGTGAAGTACATCAGATCCGTACTGCGGTTGTCGAACCATTTGGTTCCCAGATTGCCGTCCAGACACTTGACGGGCGTGAAACCGGAGAAATTTGAATTCTCATTGTAGTCGATATGCGTGTAGCTGCGCGTCACTTCCAGATCGCCGCAGAACAGCTTGACCACGCCGATCTGCATCATCGCCCCATCCCGCAGGGCATCCACCTTGAAGCGGTAGTAGCGATAGCCGCCGTTTCGGACCACGCCCAGTCCGCCCAGTCCCTGCAAACAAAGACGGTGGTTGTTGAGGTTCACCGCGCCGTTGACCTCCAGATTCGTGCCGAAGCAACGAAGGTCGCAGTCGCCCGCAAGCGTCGAACCGTCCCGCAGCTCCACCCGCACATTACAGGTGCCCGAAACCGCATACAACGCACCATCCGCCACATCGATACTCAACTTGCCGAGGGAGAGCGGGGAGCCGACGTCGTTTCCCGCGACGAACGGCTGCGAGCCCTCGTTGGGGCAGAACTGCCCGTAGGCGCGATCGTAGAGGCCGATACTGCCGGCATTGTCGCCAGCAAGAACCCTGACCGGCACGTAATCGCGCTCGACCTTGCCGGTCGTCGTGTCGGTCAGCTTGAAGGCGTGGAAGCGATAGGACGACCAATATCTCTCCGGTTCCTGGTCATATCCGGCAAAGAGCACCATCTCGGCGGTTCCCGCGGAATGCGCAAGCGAAAAATTATTAGCGGAAAGTTGCTCGCCTGTCTCGCCGTCGTAAAGGAATACCGTCTGCGAGCCCCCTGGCACGGCCACAAACCGATAACGTTTGTTCGTGGCAGCACTATTAAGAATTCGATCATTGTTTCCAAACCAGTTGAAGACATTGACCGTCTTGTTATTGACTTTCGCAGTATTAGCGATGAGAAGATGCCCGTAGTTCGCCCAGTCGCCGCAGAAGATGGCCCTGTTGCTGAAGTCGCTGACATTGGAGAAGTCAAGGTCGATCGCCGTCTTGTCAGTCGTCAGGTAACCCGTTGAGACCTTCTGATGACCCGACACCTGGACATATTCGAGCGGCTGATAGGCCGCCGAACTGTCGACGATCGTACCCGCGCAGGAAAGCCCCTTCACGGCCAAAGTGTGGCCATTCAAATCGACCGTCACCCCGGCGGCGACCGTCACCATGCCCTGCGCGCGCCAGTCGGTGTCTTCCGTCAGCGTGAGATCGCTCGTGACAGCCATTTCCGCGCCAACCCGCAAAGCCGACAATACAAATGCCACCGCGTACACGCAACTTCTAACTATTTTCGCTTTCATCACGTCTTCCCCAATTTTCGAGAATTCTAAACTCCACCGCAGACATCGTGACCCATTCACAATGTCAACATCTAGTATGGTACCACATTTGCCCTACACGAGTCAATAGAGCATTGCGAGAGACCTTTAGAGAACCTCCTACAATCTATCCCATTCGTGCGAACGGGTGCCGTCGAACGTGCTCATCAGGGGTGGTTGTCGATCTCGAAATCAAGCTCTCCGCCCTTCAGGACTTCGCTTGCATCGATCTTGAAGCCTTCGACGGGCTTGCCGTTGAGGATGGCTTTTTGGATGTACTTTCGCTCGCGCGAGACGTTCGGCGCACGGATGACGAATGTTCCGCCACGACCGAAGCGGTGGCCGAGGTCGATGGTGATCTCCTCGAAGAGCGGAGTGCCCAGTTCGTAGTGCGGCCTCGACGACGCGCCACCGTCCATCTGGAACAGCCCAAGCGCGGACATCACGAACCAGGCGCTCATCTGCCCCTGGTCTTCGTCGCCCAGCCAGGCTGTCGTGTCTTCGTAGCCATAGTAGTTCTCCAAGATCGACCGTACCCGCGCCTGCGTCTCGCGCGGTTCTCCGGCCCAGTTGAAGAGCCAGGCGAAATGCATGGACTGCTGGTTGCCGTGTTCGACAGGCACTTCGTTATGATCGCGGTTAAGCGAACAGTAGCGCGTCGGGCGGCTTACGTCAAAACCCCATTTGAGCCGTTCGAGGAAGCGGTCGCGACCGATCGTCGCAATGAGTCCCGGCACATCCTGCGGCACATAGAACGTCAGTTGCCAGCCGTTGCCTTCGATGTACTGGGATCTGTTACCGGTCTTCATCGGATTGAGATTCGGCAGAAACTCGCCCTTCCGGTTGCGGATGTGGCAGTAGCCGTTGGCGGGATTGATCGTGTTCCTCCACCAGGTGGCGCGTTCCGCGAACGACCGTGCCGTTTGTTCCGCGCCCAGCGATTTCGCGAACTCGGCGACACACCAGTCCTGATAGCTCGTCTCCATCGTATTGGAAAACTCGCCGCATTCCGACGGCATGTAGTGGTACTTGAGATACTCGTCCAGATGCTCGTTGCCCACGCGCCCGTCGGCGATCCACCAGGCGTTGGTGGTCTGCATCTTGACCATCGCGGCGAGCATCTCGCGTCCGTCGCACGGACGCACCCCCATCTGCCAGGCACTCGTCAGAAGCGGGATCTCCGGCTCGCACACCATCACCGAGAGGAACTTCATCCCCGGCAGTCCCTTGGAGAGCGCCCCGGTCGCCCGATAGACGTCCATCATCGAACGTACCCACCGCGCGCTCCACTCGGGGGCGACGAGGTTCCACAGCTGGTTGAAGTTCCAATGCGACCCCCAGAATCCGTCACAGCCGAGCGCCCGCGCATCCGGCGCCGTCCGAAGATCGAGCTGACGGATGTTCCCCGGCGAATCGCGCCACCGACCGTCCACATCGCTGTAGGTGCCGCGCTGCACGGTGCGATAGAGGTTCGTGTAGAAGCGGCGCTTCTCCCGCGCATCGTCGCTCTTCACCCGAATGCGCGAGAGATAGTCGTTCCACACGCGCTCCTGCGCCGCCCGCACCGACTCGAAATTCCAACCGTGCGGCCCCAGCTCCGCCGCAAGATTCTTCCGCGCGCCTTCGGCATCAACGAGCGAGATCGCGCTTTTCATCCGCAGCACGTTGTCTTGTGCGCGAGGCGCGAATTCCGCCCACCCGCCGAAGCGCTTGAAGGGACACCCCTTCGACCACGTGCCGAAACGGACGATGTCGCGGTCGAATTCAAAAACGTACCACACGGTCCGCTCCAGCCGGCACTTATAGTTTTCAACCGTCCGCGTCCGCGCCCGACACTCGACCGTGCGCGGTCCCGCCTGATGGATATCGGCGTCGATGAGATCGTATCCGATCTCGGCCGGAATGCGCAGGTCGAACATGACGCGCGGTACGACGCCGTTCGGGAAAGTGTCGCGCTCGAAGCCGCAGCGGTCGGTCGCAGTGAGCTCGGTGAAGATGTCGTGGTCCGTCAATCGCACGGCGTAATAGCCGACCTTGCAGACCTCGCTCGCCTTGTCGATGAACGAACGATAGGTGCCGGGGTGTCCCCGCCCTTCGCGCTCGCCGCCGATTTCCGTGAAGAGCGGACCCGTCGTCGGCATCGTGCCCACACCGACCATCGTGTATTCGTGGATCTGACTGAAGCAGCCGATCGTCTCATTCGCCGGCTCGTAGCCGCCCTGCCAGTTCCGGTTGGCGTCGGGCACGCCTTCGTTGTCCGGCGCGAGTTTCACCATGCCGAACGGCATCCACGGTCCTGGCGCCAGCATCCAGCGGCTGTGCCCCGTGCCGAGTCGCGTATCGACGTAGCCGGCAACGCCCGGATCGCGCACGGGACTTCTCCGAACCTTCCCCCCGCGCACGACCTGTCCGTCGATCCGCACACGGTAGGCGGATTCCGTCTCCCGCACCACCGCCGGCATCGGTGCCTCGAATTCGTACTCGCCCCGCTCAAGCGTCCGTTCGAAAATGCACGTGCCGTCCAGTTCGACCGCCAGTCGCGGTGCGCCGTCGAGATGATGCACACGCACGAGGAGCGGCTGGACGTTCGTTCCCGGCACAAGCGAATCACCCGCCTTCACGCGCCGGACATACGCGCCCCGATGTCCGGACACGATCCGCGCACCCGCCGGACCCTCCAGCCGCACATCGTCGAACACGGCCCAGCTGCCGTCATGGCTCGTGAGGGTGATCTCATTCGCGCCGCGATTGAGTTCCGCCGCGGGAATCGGGATCGACAATGTGAACGCACGCCCCTTCTTCACGCGACGATCATCGAGCGTCCCCGCGCCAGCCGGCAGCGTGAAACGACGGCGATGTCCGTTCACGATCACGCGCAGCAGCGGCGGACGCTTCGCGACATCCGCAAAATCAAGCACAAGCCGATATTCGCCCTCGACCTTCTCCGCAAGGTCGAAAAGGACATTGATGAATTGCGGACGCCGCTGCCATCCCATCGACGTACCCGCCCAGGAATCGCCGATGCACGGCAGCACAAAGGGAAAGCGTTCACGGTCCTTCGACGTACCGACCAGAAACCAACCATCCTCCCAACCGAAACCTGCGCGGAGATAATCACTCGTGCCGTCGGGTCCCAACGCCAGTTCATCACTTTTGCCATCCTTCACGCCGATCTGCCAAACCACCTGAGAGGGACGCGCTTCGTCTCGAACCACCCTCCCCGCCAGCCACTTGTCGAGGAGATACCGCTCGATTTCCGCAGACTCGGCCTCCGAAACGGAACGGGTGAAGAACAAGGCTTCCGAGACTCGCTTGCCGCCGAAACGGGTGAGCCCCGCCTTGTCCAGATCGCGGTCGCGCGTGAAGCGACTCGCGAAAGAGCCCTTCTCATAGTGCCACGAAATCAGATTGACGCCCTCGGGGATGGGCGTGGTCGAAGGCGTCGCCACCTTGCGTCCGTTGACGGCGTAGCGGAAGTACGGACTCGGCCCCGTCGTCAGACGCGCCAGCATGCCGTTGCAGTCGCCGCACTGGAAGTCCCAGGTCTTCTCGTCGCCAAGAAGGAAGTTCGCGTCGTGTTCGACCCGATCGAGTTCCATCACCAGAAACGCGGCCTTGAGATTCATCCGCGGGAAATCCATGTCCGATCGAGTACCGAATTTTCCGAATGAGACGGCCTTCTTCCCGGTCGCCGTCTCAACCACCCGCGGCACGACGTCCAGGCTGCTCTTCGCCTCAAGCGGCAGACCGCGATGATCGCGCCACACCTTCACTTCGGCGCCGACCGGTCCTGCGTCTTTGGCATCGAGCCAGAGCGCCGCCTCGTCAAAGACGCTGGCCGACACGCTCCCCGCGGAAACGGACGCCAGCAGAAACAGCACCCGGCAGATTCTGTCGAACATAATACCTCGTACGATTTTCATGCGTCAAGAGCTCCGGCAGGATGAATCAGCGTTTCTGGCGCGTCATCGCGCCAAAGGGAGCGGTAAAGGCCGTTTCGGCGCCTTTGGACGAACGAAGGCGGTACCAGTAGCGCGTGGCGGGACGGAGGCCATGGTCTTCGTAGCGTCCCACGAGGTAGTCCACGCCGAACGGCGCTTCACGAACGACCTTCGCCACCTGATGGGCCGCGTCGCACGGAACGTCTGGCGTTTCGGCGCGATAGACCGTGTACTCGTCCACGCCCTTCTCCCACGCCCACTGCAGATACATGAGATCGCCCGTACCGCCCCAGTTCGCACGCGGCTGATAGACGAGTCCGTTCCACGCTTCGCCGGACGAGAGCGTGACCGGACCCTTGCCGAGCGTGACCGTGGCGAATCCGAACGGTGTGAGCGACACGGTGGGCGCGACACCCGGGAAAAGATCCTGCACAACCTCGGCCGTCGTGGCGCGCCCCTCGGTTTCGCGGAAACGCGCCACCCACCCCTCTTCGCTGCGGCGGAACGATACGAGGCGTACGTTCTTGGCATCCGTTTTCAGGCGCGTGCGCACCCGTTCCATCTCCGGTTCCACGAAGCGCGCCGCAAACGCCGGCAGGTCCGCCGTCCGCCAATCACCGCGATAGGACGTGATCGCATAGCGCAAGGTGAGCTTGAAATCCTCGCAGCGCGGCACTTCGGCCAGGTGGCCGATGCTATTGAAAACATAGCTGTAGAGGGCCGACGATTCGGCCGTGCGGTCCCACATCATCGTCTTCGGATGCACACGCCCGAACTCGACCAGCGTCGTATCCCGAAGCGCGAGTCCCACGCCAATTCCTTCGCCTTCAACGGCGCACCAGTCGCGCACCGCGAGATAGGCGTCCGTCGTATAGGGCGCGATGTCCTTGATGGGATCGATCACGGGACCGTTGATCTGCGCCGCAAAGCGATAGTCCTTGAGCGCAAACGGAAACGCCACATAGCCGAACTTCCACGGATCCTCGCGTCCGCCCTCCTTCTTCCACACGTCCCAGGGATGTTCGATCGTCACCTCAAGGTAGATGGCCTTCTCGTTTTCCGCGAGCGTCACACGGCGCGTCACGGCGGCGCCCGAGGCCTTTTCGTCCACGAAGGTCGCGTTGTTGTCCGGCGAATAGACGAGCCGCCCCGCCGGCGCCGAAAGGAGCTCGCGCTGAAGGTCCTTGTCGTAGATGCTCTCGATTTCGCCGCGCGCATTCACCTTGAGGCGGTACCACCGGTTTTCAACGGACGCCGTTTCCCGGCGCACGGGCGCGGGAACGGACGCGAGATTCCGCTTCGCCACGCGCTCGGCGAAATCAAGCCATTCGAAGTTCTGCAGCCATGTCTCCCACACGCGGCGGTCCACGTAGCCGGCCAGCACGTCGCCGCCCATGCCGTGTTCGTTGCACTTGAGAATCGACTCCCAGGCGTGGTCGAAATCGGCCTTCGGATACGCCGCGCCCGTTTCGACGGCACGGATGGCGGCCTCGGCTTCGGCGGCGGGGAGCAGACGGTCGGCATTGAACTTGCGCGCATGGAAGACGGGATAGCCGAGGCAGAGCTGTACCCAGGCGGACGTAATCTGTCCGCGTACGACGGGCAGCTTGTCGCCCCACTTCTTCGCCAGCGCGTCGAACGGTTCGTCGAGATTGCCCACCGTGCGGAACTGCGGCCAGCGCCACTTCGCGTTGAAGGCGCGCACGGCCTCCACGGCACGAAGATTCGGCAGCTCGTCGTCGAGGTAGTCGGGATAGGCCCAAATGTCGTAGGGCACCACACGCTCGAGGTCGGCGAGCGTTTTCGCGGTGGCGCGTTCCATGCGCCGGAGATCGAATCGGTAGTTCTTCAGCGCCTTCTCCGCGGCAGGCGGATAGGGATGCGACGGCACATCCCAAATGCCCGTGGGGGCGCCGAAGATGCCGCCGGCACAGTAGGAATGGGGACTCGACCACACGAGAATCCGCTGGGCGCGATCGGGCGCCTCCCACCAGAACACGAGCGGACGTCCATTCGCGGGCGTCCCGAAGGCGAGGCGCGCTGGTTCCGTCTGATGCCAATGGTTCGGCCACCAGCCGATGTTGCGAATGCCCGCTTTTGCATAGGGACCGACAACGCCCCAACCGATGCCGTTCAGGTCGGTCATGAAGAGCGTATGGTTGTCGAAACCGTCGCGGCGCGCATCGGCCCAGCCGTCGAGACTGCGGAAGAGTTCCTCGTAGCCGAAGAGTTCCGTGTAGTTGCCTGCGCAGCCGACACCGCAGGAGAAGCGTCCGCGCCGGGACATCTCCGCGGCAAACGCCCGCGCCTCCTCGGGCACGAGATTCGCCCAGTGCCGCCAACCGTACCACCCTTCGACGAACCAGCGGAATGCGCCCGGATCGGCATCAGCCGCATTGTCTTCTTCGATCAGCTTCTTCGCAAGCTTCATCCGCTGCACGGTCGCCGCCGCCACGTTGTAGGTGGAAGTGTGAAGGCCGAGATCGACATGGGCCGTCTTGAACACATAGATCGTCCACGGACGCGCCGGCGGAAGCGACGCGGGAAGCTCCTTGATCGGCACGGCGGAGGTGAACGGCACGCCCGCCATGTCGCGTGTTACGAGGCGCCGTCCGTCATGCGTGACGAGCGAGGTGGCCTTGACGACCTTTCGCGTAACGCCGCGTTCCCAGATGTAGGCACGCGCAAAATTGCGCACAACGGGGTTGCCTTCCCGCACGACGTCGAGGTCGGTCCACGAACGACCGTCCGTCGACGCCTGAAAGCGCCACGCCGCGGGATTGCGGTTCGGATAGGTTTGCGTGTCGTCCGCCACAAACCACTCGTAGCGCGTCACGTCGACGGGCTGGGGTGCCTCCAAGGTCAGCCACACGGACCCCATCGTCTCCGGCGCAATCGCCCGGTCGTCGTACCATTTCGTCTTAAGGTCGCCGTCGAGGGCCCGCGTGGGCTCGTAGGTCTCACGCACGCTGTAGCCGTTCGGCGCCTTCGTCGTACGGTCATACGAAATCTTCGTGAAAGCCCGCGTCACCTCGTCCCTGCCCGAGAAGAATTTCAGCTCGGCGATCTGAAGCGCATCGCCGCGCGTCGCCTCCACCTTGAAGCGATAGAAACGATACGCCTCGCCCGCCGAAGCGGAAAGCGCAAGAGCACAAAGCGCCCAAACGCCAATCGTCGATTTCGTCATGGATTCACTCCTTTTCCTTTCACAAGGTCGGGCCTACGAAACGGCCTCTTCCGGAGGCATTGCCAAGGAACATGCCGGCGGCACGATCCCAAAGGCCCACCTCGCCTTGCGCCGTGCGGCAGGGAATGAGATCGCATTTCACCTTTCCTGCGGCATCCGTGAGCGTAAAACCATAGAGCTTCATCCGCGTGGGCACATTGCTCGGCCTCACCCCGCACATCACGTCCGTCTTGTTGACCTCGAAGAGGAAGATCGACCCGAACCCCGCGCCGCAATCAGGTCCCGCGCCCACGAGCCGCCCGCCCGTCCAGGCGGCCTCGCCGTTCCGGCAGGTGAGCGTCACTTTCCGGTCCGTCGGAAACGCGCCTTCCTCGCCGGCCACACATGTACCGCCGCAATAGTAGACAGGGCGCCCCTCGCGGCCCACGCCGCTGTTCGTCGAGAACTGCCATTGGTGGCCCTTGTCGTCCACGCCGCCGAAAACCGCCGTCCAGGACGAAATCTGCTCGGCCGGCATTTCAAAGGTCACAACGAGCGTATCGCCCGGTGCCTGTACGACACGCGTGTCAATGAACTCATAGCCCGTACTCGACAGGATCCACGCGAGCGGCGTGAAGTCCTTTGGCAACGGACCCGGCCGACGGGGTTCAAGCGGCGGGGGCTTCACGCCCGTCAGCTTTTCCGACCACGCCCGGAACACCCCTTCCGCTTTCTTGCCGCGAATCGTGAAGTCCATTCGCCGTAACGCACGCGTATCAGGAATGATCGGCCAGAGGACGTCCCAACTCCACCAATGGAAGCCGCGGCACCAGGGCTCGGACGCGAACATGCGAAAGAGCGCCTCCATGTAGGTGGCCTGTTCCGCTTCGTCGGCCGGCGCCACGCCATACCAGGACGGCGAGCGCGCCTTGCCCTTCGCCGACGTGCAACCGCACTCGCCGAAGGTGAGCGGTTTACCGTAGAGCCGCGCGATCTCGCGCATCGTTTCGCGTGCCGGCTCCATGTTGCGCATCATCTCCTCGACGGTAAGCGCCTTGTTGCCATCCTCTCTCCGACGCGCGGGGATATAGTTGCTGAGCGAAAGGAAGTCGAGATCATAAAACCAATGGTTGCGATCCGCGAGCACCTTTCGATAGTCGATGACATTGCAATGTACGGTGTGACAGCTCGTCACGGGCCCCGAATAGACCTGGCGAACGGCGGCGACGACGGCCTTCCATTTTTCGTTTTCGTCAATCATCCGGTCGAACTCGGAATCGAGACAGTAGACCTCGCATTTCGTCCGTTCGGCAATCCGCGCATAGTAGGCACTGCGCGCCGCCATGGACCGGAACCAGGCGGAACGGCGCGAACGGGCGATCCCCATCCGAGTCCTATCGTCGGGAATGAGAACACCAAGCCGCCCGATCCCGTCTTTGCACTCGAGCATCGGACGCAACTGCACCTTCATGCCCTTGGCGTGGATGAACGCGATGATGTCCGCAAGGTCAAGATCGTTCTGCGAACGCTCGAAGTCCTTGTACTGGAGCGACGCGTCCGAAGCCTCCTGCCACACCATCGGCACAACCGTCACCCATGTCACGCCGGCGCGCGCCATGGCCTCGACTTCGTCGCGCGCCTGCAGCGAACCGAAATACCCCTGGGGCGCATAGAACCCGAATGTCACGCCCATCTGCATTTCATTCGGAACCCGCGTTCCTTCGGAAATGCCGCGCGGCGCCTCGGCCGATGCGAACATCCCCGCCGCAAGAATACCCGCCAAGACCACCGCGCGCTTCATCTGTTTCCCCTTTTACTGCGCGAGAACGCGGACGAGCTGGCCAGGCTTCAGAGAAAGTTCGAGCTGCCGGTTGGAATAGGCCAATTCGCCGGCGGGATGCGGCCCGTGTTCATCGACGGTGAAGAGCTTCACCGTGCCGGACGCGGGCCAATCCTTCGTCAAGCGCCAGGTCCGCTTCGCGTAACCGCGGCCGCTGAACGCCAGCAGGTCACGCTCGGGCGTCCACAAAGCCGGCATGAGCAGATCGTCGCCATCGGCCAGCACGCAATCGTCCGCCTTGAGCGTGTAGCGGTCGCCGTCCAATTCGGAGAAGACGCCGTTCGCGAACTTGACCGCGTTGTAGTTGGCACCTTCAATCGCCTCCACGGGCGTCAGACGGAAGAGGTAGTTGCTCAAGAGCGACTTGCGGCAGAACTCGGAGATGAACACCTGGAAGCCCTTCGGCGTGGGACCGTACTGATTGAAGATCGTTTCCGTATTCAAGCACGTGCCGAAGACGCGTCCCCAGCGCGAGGCATTGTTGACACCGCAGTAGAGTGCGCGCGGGCACGAGAAATACTGACCGGTGCCAAAGTGCCAACTCATGGGAATGAGTCCCGAGAAGAACTGAATGTTGCCTTCTTCGGTCACGTCGACGCCCTTCTTGTCGAGGTAGCGGATGATGTTTTTCTGCGCTTCGATTTCGTCCTGCTGCGTGAACGACAGATAGGGGCTGGGAATCGGCTGCCACCGCACGCAGTGGCGGCCGTTCTGATCGAGATACCCGATCGGCACGCGGCTGTGGAAGGCGTCGATGTGGAGAGTGCCCGCCTTCTGAATCGGAAGAAGCTCGAGCAGGCGGTCGAGGCGCTTCTGCGCGAAGCCCGTCTTCCATTCCTGCGCGTAGCTGATCTTCCAGCCCCATTCGGACTCGATGAGCTTGCCGTCTTTGTCCTTGCCGATGATGTCGTGCGCCACATATTCATCCCAAAGCGGACTATCCTTGTAGGCGTCGAACATATTGATGTGGAGGCTCACTGCGGTGTGGTACTTGAAGCCCAGATCCATGAGCCAGCGCACGCTGTCGAGCGCATGGACGTCGCAGGCGCGTTTCACGGCGGCATTGCCTTCGAAGAGCGCCGGGTATTTGCTGTCGTGGCCATTGTACTGCCAACCGACGAGATACATGATCTTCGGCATCCCCAGCGTGATCGCGTCCATGCCCTTGATCGCCTCGGCGGCCTGTTCGAGCGTCATCGCGACATTGACCTTGCCGTTGTCGCAGCGCTTGAAAGGACCGTCGAACAAGGCCTGCGCGAGGAACAGCTTACCCGAGAGCGTCTTCGAATAGTCGTGGCGCGGCTGGATTTCAAGCTTGAGATCCTTCGGGTAGTTGATCGGGATGGTTTTCCGCGCCTTGCCCGTGCCCTTCGCCGGCCGGCCGCCCCAACCCCAGAGGTCGAAATCGATCGCGAGCGTGCCGTCCTCCTTGAACGTGAGTGCGCTGTCCAGCCGGAAGAACGTGTTGTGGAGGTAGGCGCGGAACCGGAACGTACGGCCGTTCCACGCGCCCGAGGCGGCAGTCGGCTGCAAACCGATGACGCCGCCGAGCGCCTCATAGGTGAGGTCTTCGAACACCGCCGCCCCTTCGCGCCATGTACCATAGCCCACGGGAATGCGCACTTCCTTGCCGTTCGCGCGGCCGAACACGACCTCCCAGCCGCCGTCCTTCTCCTCCAGGCGCACGGTCTTGAAGTCAAACCGATAATTGAGCGCAAGGTCGTAGGTCTTTCCAAAGACGCCCGCCGGTGCCGCAGCCTGGCCACGGACGGTCTTGAGCGCAAGGTTCGACGAACGTTCCTTCAATTTGCCCGCCGCCGCCGGATCGGCCGGAAGCGCCCCCTCCTTCATCGCGGGAAGCAGATACTTCCACACGAGATTCAGCTCATGTCCCATCGGCCCGAGGCCCGCATTGATCGAAACGACCGCATCCTGCTCGGGCATCACCACCGTGTACTGTCCCGCAGCGCCGTCCGCACGATAGCAGTTGTGGCGGCAGCGCCAGAACTGGAAGCCGTAGCCCTGGCCCCAGTCCCCCGCCGGGTCACGGCGCGTGCCCGTCTGCTTCGCCGTCGCAAGACGCACCCAGTCGCGCGAGAGGATCTGCTTGTCGCCCCAGCGCCCTTCCTGCAGATAGAGCTGTCCGAAACGCGCGAGCTCGCGCGTGGTCATGTTCATGCCCCAGCCGCCGCAGGCGATGCCTTGC
Organism: Kiritimatiellia bacterium; assembly: GCA_024405255.1. The sequence goes on along the minus strand of JAKSOY010000037.1, from coordinate 4,879 downwards.
GGACTCGTGGAGGACCACGCCTTCGTGATGCCGATGGGCTGGAAGAAACGCTTCCCGAGGAAATCCATCAGCTTCTCGCCGCTCTTCTTCTCCACGATGGCGGAGAGCATGTAGGTGGCGCAGGAATCATAGAGGTACCACGTGCCCGGATCGTACTTCACCTCGTTCGCGAGGAAGAGCGACACCCAGTCGCCGCCCGGGTCCTTCCGCTCGGGATCGCCGTTGGGCATGCCCGTATTCATCGTGAGCAGATCGCGGATGCGCATCGAACGGAGTTTCGGCGACGGATTCGGCGGCAGCTTCTCGGGGAAGATGTCGGCTACACGCTCGTCGAGGTCGAGCTTGCCGGCATCCGCCAAGAGCCCGATCGCCGTGGACGTGAAACTCTTCGAATGCGAATAGAGCGTGTGCGTGCGGTCGGCCGAAAACGGCTTCCACCAGCCCTCGGCAATCGTCTTGCCGTGGCGCACGATCACGAAACCGTGAACCGCATCGAGCTCGCGTTCGCACGCGTCGATCCACGCGCTGATCGCCGCCGAAGAAACGCCCTCGGCTTCCGGCGTCGAATAATCCATTTCCGCCGCCGAACCTGCAAAGGCAAATCCAAGAGCGGCACCACAAACAAGAAGCTGTAATTTTTTCATAACACTATTTTATCATATCCACCGTGAAAGAGGAAGTTGCAACAGGAGTTTAACCGCCTGCAGATTAGCGGGCTTGGCAGGTTCCTCTGGTCCAGCCGCCGCTACGGCCCCAGAGGTTGAGGGCGATGCTGAGACGGCCGTCGTCCTTGAATGTCAGCGTGCCGTCAAGCCGGAAGAACGTCTCGTGCAGATAGGCGCGGAACGTGAAGGTGCGTCCCTTCCACGCGCCGGACGCCGCCGTGGGCTGGTTGCCGATAATCGAAAAGAGAGATTCGTAGGTGGCGTCTTCGAAAACGGACACGCCTTCACGCCATGTACCGTAGCCCACGGGGATGCGTACCTCCTTACCCCTCGCGCGGCCGAACACGATCTCACAGCCCTCGTCCCTTTCCTCCAGACGCACCGTCTTGAAGCCCAGGCGATGCTTGAGGCGAAGGTCGTAGGTCTTCCCGAAGGCGTCCGCAAACGCCGCCGCTTCGCCACGAACGGGCTTGAGCGAAAGACGCGCCGTACGCTCCCGCAGGAGTCGCGCCGCCACGGGATCGGGCGGCAAGGGCGCGGACTTCATCGCAGGAAACAGATGTTTCCAAACGAGGTCCAACTCCTTTTCGATCGGCTCGAGTCCGCCCTGAAGCGAAATGACAGCATCCTGGTCGGGCAGGACGATCAAGAACTGTCCGAGATGCCCGTAGGCCATATACCCGTTGTGGCGGCAGCGCCAGAACTGGAAGCCGTAGCCCTGATGCAAATCCGGCACGGACCCGCGCCGCGAAAACGTCTGCTTCGACGTGGCGAGGCGCACCCAATCGCGCGAGATCACCTGTCGGTCGCCCCAGCGCCCTTCCTGCAGGAGGAGGAGTCCGAAGCGCGCCAGCTCGCGCGTGGTCATGTTCATGCCCCAGCCGCCGCAGGCGATCCCCTGCGGACTCGTCGTGGACCATGCCTTCTCGATGCCGATCGGCTGGAAGAGGCGCCGCCCGAGCAAGTCCATCACCTTCTCGCCGCTCACCGTCTCCACGAGCGCGGCCAGCATGTAGGTGTTGCCCGAGTCGTAGAGAAACCGCGTCCCCGGATCGAAGGCGATCGGATTCGCGAGACACTGCGCCAGCCAGTCGCCGGCGGGATGACGCAATTCGGGTTCGCTCCTGAGATTGCCCGTGTTCATCGACAGGAGGTCGCGGACACGAAGCGCCTGGAATTTCGGCAACGCCTTCGGCGGCACCTGTCCCGGGAAAAAATCCGCCACGCGCGCGTCGAGGTCGAGCTTGCCGTCGTCCACCAGAAAACCGACCGCCGTCGAAATGAAACTCTTCGACTGTGAATAGAGGATGTGCGTATGGTCGGCCGAAAACGGCGCCCACCAGCCCTCGGCGATCGTCTTGCCGTGACGCACGATCACAAAACCGTGCAAGGCATCCAGTTCGCGTTCGCAGGCCGTGATCCAGTTCCCGATCGCCACCGAAGAAACACCCTCGGCCTCCGGCGTCGACATCTCCATCTCCGCCGCCCGGCAAACGACCGCCAACCCGACAACAGCCCCCAAAATGAAACTCGCTTTTTTCATATCAAAGCTAGTTTACCATTTCTCTTCTTTTGAAACAATTAAAATTTTCAAACTGCCTTCCGCGTCCCGCGAAGCGGGTTTCTGTGTATTCCGTGGTAAAAAATCAGGCACAACTCATTATCCATTTTCCATTTTCAATTTTTCATTTGCCAGCGCCCTCCGCGTGAGACATCTTCCTCTCGCAGAGAACGTCATAACAAATGGAAAATGGAAAACGTAAAATGGAAAATGTGTGCTGAATCAATCCTACCCGCGGATTGTGTGCCGAACCATCTTTCATTCCCCCATACTTTTTTGAGGGGGCTGTCCCCAGATACCGGGCATCGGCTGCACATGCGAGATGTCCGGATCAAATTTGCCGCCCGATCACCTTCCGTCGCCGTTAAGGCGATAGAGACGATCGGGGGCGACAGCAATTACTTTTTTCTGCACGCCTTCACCTGTTACCAAAATTTTGAAAGCAGGTTCTCCTGTATGTTTAGCACTTCTATCGTGATAAACAACATCATTATTACCTTCCATAAAGAAATCATTTGCTGTTTTTGGGGTCCCTTTGATAAAGTATTTTGGGGTTTCTTTTAAGGGTTCGTTTGGATCTTGTTCGTCAATTGCCTCTGCATAATAATTTTGACCATCGGATCCAATGGCGGAAGTTCTTCTCGTATCCGAATGTATAAAGGTTTCAGAGCGACCCAATGTACCATCACTGTTGATTTGAGTCATAAACCCAAATTGATCAGGATTTGCATTCGTAACCAACAATTTATCCCCATGGATGGCAATGCTGGTCGAATTATCATATTGTCCTCTGTAATCAATATTGTAATTCATAAGAAGATTCATATCAGTCATAGTATATGGACCTGTGACAATCTTTATAATAGTAGAGTTTCGATGATATATTTTAATAGAATTCATCCAGTTTGTTGTTAAAATATAAAGTGAATCTTCGCCATTTATATCTTTTGAAACGATATCTTTAATTATATTGATTCCACCACCACTTCCTCTTACTTCAGTTCCCAATTTAAAACTTTGATTATCTTTTTCTTGTAGAGAATATCCAGTTGATGTTTTTGGATCAAGGGCGTATAAATTATTGGTTGTGGCGTACAAATAAGGGGCCTGCATTGCTGTGGTCCCATTGGGGTCAAATTTAATAAATTTGGCGGTTTTTAAATTTGGAAGTTGACCATTACCCACATCAATACGTAATAATCCGTTTGTTTTGTTGTTTAAGGCCACATATAACTTGTTTTTGAAAAATGCCAATGAAGCCACATCTTTTAAACAATCTGAAGAAAACTGAGCATTTAAGTTATCCGTATTTCCCACCCAACCGGCATATTCTGTATCACCAATTTTAGCACCAGTTGTTTTTGATGCGAACCACTTACCATCATCTGAAAGGACAGCGTTTTCTATTCTGCCCCTGACGGTCACTGCATCATAGCTGATTTCACCTTCAGCTTTTCCTTGTTGGGCCGCCAGTACCGCCGCAAGTGAAACCAAGGCAACTGACATTTGCCTGATTGTCGTATCCATGCCGACTTTTCCGATTCGAGTCGAATTCATCGTTCTTGCCTTCGCAGCCCTTTCCCAATGAAAACGGATGGAACCGAAAAGGGCAACGATTCCTGCCGTGCCGAGAATGTCGCCCGCTGACAAAAGAGGCGCGGCGCACTCTCGTTTTCTTGTCTTCGTTGAGGCACCGCTAAGAACCTATGACAAAACAGGAATAGAAAGCACGCCGCGTGGATAACCACGTAGCGCACCATCGTATTTCGCTTTAGCATGGAAAATTAGCGGTTTTCGACTCAAGCTACTATACGCTGTTGCGTACGTTGTTGCGGTCCCGGGCGGGACTCCGCAACTCCCCCGTCAACGGCCCTTGATGCGGTCGGTCAAGAGGTTTTGGCCCTCGGTGTGGCGGGCGCGACTGAACGCAACCCTCCCTTCAAGCCTGGTGGCGGGCTGAAACCGCCCGCCGTTTCAAAGATCGTGGCTATTCTTCGGCCTGGTGGCCACCGAACGCCGTATATTGTAGCATTTCAGCGCGTGTATTGGAAATGGAAAAATCGTTCGAGTATCGACCCTGTCCCATTTTCGCGTCAGCAAGCACAATCGAACAATCAACGAAGCCCCTACCAAACCCACAGTACCACCCATACGCAGTGGGTAATCAAACCACAGAATGCACGGAAACCGGCTCCGCCGGGCACGGAAAGCGATTGGGATTTTTCGGGCTCTTCAGGCATAAGTGTGGGTCGTCTCATGCCGTCTGAGTCGTGCCAGGGCCTTTGTTTATTGGGCCTTTCCGCTTTCTGCCGGGCCATGGAATTTCGATTGACGAGCAGAACAGCGTGACAAGGCCGATCATCGTGTCGATGTTGCGGAAGCCGTAGGCGATCCTGGGCAGCTACTTGATCTTGTGGTTCGTCGCCCAGTCCGTTGCGCACCGTGTTGAGGATGTTGTCCTTGTGGCGCCAGATCATGCGTTCGAGCTCGACGAACGCCGTAATCCGGCATCGTTGCGCCCAGCTGAGCCCCTCGTCCAGCCCTTTCCGCCACAGTTCAACCGCCCGAAATAAAATCAAACTTTCCCCTTGAACATCTCCGCCCGCTTTGCTATACTTGTACCCGATGAACCGCAAAATCCAGAAACGCCTCC
>JAKSOY010000369.1 GCA_024405255.1 Kiritimatiellia bacterium | reverse complement strand
GCTTGCCTTCGCCCACCGTGCGGGTCATCGGCTTTTCGCACCAGATGTCCTTGCCCGCCTTCGCGGCCATCACGCTCATGCAGCCGTGCCAATGCGGCGGCGTGCAGATGTGCACGATGTCCACATCCTTGTCGGCCAAAAGCTCCATGAAATTCTTGTAGCCCTTGATCTTGCCGTAATTGTACTTCGGACCCGCCGCGAGCGCGAGACCATCCCGCACACGCGTCGCATCCGGATCGCAGAGGCCGATCAGGCGCGAGCCGCGGAACCCGAGGTGGTTCTCGCTATGCGCAATGCCGCCGAAGCCGATCAGCGCGCGGGTGAGCATGTTCGACGGCGTCTGGGCGCCAAAAAGGACGCGAGCCGGCGCAATCGAGAAAAGCGACGCAGCCGAGAGCGTCTTGATAAACTCCTTACGTGAGGTCTTCATTCGTTCGTGTCTCCTTTGTGTTTACTTCGACATCAGTTCATCCGCGAGCGCCGCGAGCTTCGCTTCGCTCGTTTCATCGAGGGCGGAAAGGATCGTCACCGTGTTCTCGCAGAACGCGATATTCTTGGACTTCTCGAAGAGGCCCTTCATCACCTTTGCCGCCGTCGGCGCCCAGCTGCCGTTCTCGATGAGGCCGATGACGCGGTTCTGATAGTTACGCTCCGTGAGATGCGCGATGAACGTCCGCATGAACGGGAAAATGTCGGCGTTGTATGTGGTCGTCGCCAGCACGAGCTTGCCGTAGCGGAAGGCGTCCTCGACGGTCTCGGGCATGTCGTCGCGCGCGAGGTCGCTCAGCGCCACCTTGGGGCAGCCCTTCGCGAGCAGCAGCTCCTTGAGCTTGAGCGCAGCCGCCTTCGTGTGGCCGTAGACGCTCGTGTAGGCGATGCACACGCCCGGACTCTCCACGCCGTAGCTCGACCACGTGTTGTACTGTTTCAGCACATGCGCGAGTTCCTCCGGCGTCTCGAGAATCGGACCGTGCAGCGGCAGGATCTTCTCGATCGCGAGACCCGCAGCCTTCTTGAGCAGCGCCTGCACCTGCGGACCATACTTGCCGACGATGCCGATATAGTAGCGGCGCGCTTCGCAATCCCAGCCCTCGGGATCCTCCACGTCGTTCGCACCGAACTTGCCGAAACCGTCCGCCGAGAAAAGGATCTTCGTCGTGGTGTCGTAGGTGACGATCACTTCCGGCCAGTGGACCATCGGCGCCGCGACAAACGCCAGCACGTGTCCGCCCAGATCAAGCGTGTCGCCCTCCTTCACCACCACGCGGCGATCCGCGAAGTCGGTACCGAAGAACTGCTTCATCATGCGGAACGCCTGTGCGGACGACACGACCTGCGTCGTCGGGTTCGCCTCGAGGAATCGCGCGATGCAGGCGGAGTGGTCGGGTTCCATGTGCTGCACCACGAGGAAGTCCGGCGCCGCATCGCCCAGCACCGACTTGATGTTCGCGCACCAGGGTTCGAAGAAACGCGCGTCCACGGTATCCATCACCGCCGTCTGGGTGCCCTTGATCACATAGCTGTTGTAGGCCATGCCGAGCGGCACCACGTACTGGCCCTCGAAAAGATCGATGTCGTGGTCGTTCACGCCCACGTAGAAAATGTCCGATGTGATCTGCTTTCTGATATCCATTGCAAACTGTATTCTCTTTCAAAATGAAGGACGCCGAATCCCCAGGAAGCGGCGTCCGGAATCGTTCCCTCTCGCCGCGGCGCGTCAGACGAGCTGCGACAGGAAGCGCAGATCGTTCTCGTAGAGCCAGCGGATGTCGGGAATGCCGTACTTGATCATCGCAATGCGCTCGACGCCGAAGCCGAACGCGTAGCCGCTGACTTCCTCGGGATTCCAGCCCACGTGCTTGAACACGCGCGGATCCACCATGCCGGCACCCGCGACTTCAATCCAGCCGGACTGCTTGCACACGTTGCAGCCCTTGCCCTTGCACACGTGGCAGGAGAAGTCGACTTCCACGGACGGTTCCGTGAACGGAAAGAAGTGCGGACGGAAACGCACCGTCACGCTGTCGCCCATCATTTCCTTCGCGAAGTAGGCGAGCACGCTCTTGAGGTCCGCCAGCGAAACCGGCTTCGTATCCACATAGAGGCCTTCGATCTGGTGGAAGTTCGCCGAGTGCGTCGCATCCGTCGTATCGCGGCGATACGTGCGGCCCGGGCAGATCACGCGCACCGGCGGCTTGTTCGCCAGCATCGTGCGGATCTGCACAGGAGAAGTCTGCGTGCGCAGAAGCAGGTCTTCAGCCGTCCGCGTCATCCCCTCGCCCCGCACCTCGGCGCTGTCGATCCAGAACGTGTCCGTACGGTCGTTCGTCGGGTGATGCGCCGGCGTGTTGAGCGCCGTGAAGTTGTTGAAACGCGTTTCAATGTCCGGACCGTCCGCCACGGTGAAACCGAGCTGCCCGAAGATGCGCGCCGTATCGGCGATCACGCGGCTGAGCGGATGCTCGACGCCCGGTGCCGCCCAGCGGCCCGGCAGCGTCGCATCCACGGTCTCGGCCTTGCCGCCACCGGCTGCGGCGCCCGTGCCCTTCGCCGCAAGCGCGGCCTCCACTTCGGCACGCCAGGCCTGCACGGCCTTGCCGAAGGCGGGGCGCTCCTCTTTCGGCACATCCTTCATGCCCTTGATCAATGCGGGAATGGACCCATTGCGGCCCACATACTTGATACGCAACTGTTCCACCGCCGCAGCATCCGCGGCAGCGGCGATTTCGGCCAACGAAGCGGCCTTGCCCTGTTCGAGTTCTTCGAGTGTCATAAAAGATGTTCCTTAATGAATCGCCCAATATTATACCCCATTCTGCTCAAACGAGCAAGATGAAAGCGACCGTGTAATGGGCGATGCCACGCATGACTCATCGAACAGTGAACACAAAAGCATGGCGTGAGCGCCTGGCGTTAATTTGCACAGACGCGGTGGCCGGGCCACTGACGCGAACCCGTGCCGAAGACCAACCCATCAAAGGTACAGTGTTATCGGCGAACGGTCTTTCTGCAAGAGCCGAACCTGTACCTTGCACATCGACCGACTCTAATTTCCAAACATCGGGGCACTGGCCTTTTGCCGGCTTCAGGCGAAGTACAAGATGATGCGCGTCCGTCGTTTGGGAGAACAGGCTCGTCCCGTCGGCATCACGTACGACAAGTGACCCGCAATCAAGGGCAAAGGCGAAGCGAGATTCGGAATCTGTCAACACACCGTCGCCAT
>JAKSOY010000368.1 GCA_024405255.1 Kiritimatiellia bacterium | reverse complement strand
GCGGCGGCAAGCTCGTTCATCGCGCTCACGTCCGAGAGCAGGCAGTTCCACCACGAGCAGCCGCCTTCCCAGGACGGCTTCCAGTGCGTCGGCACGTCGCCGTTTTCCTTCTGCATCCGCGTCATCGCGTCGCCAAGCGCCTTCGCCTTCGCGAGGTCGAGCGGATTCCCCTCCGCCCGGTAGAGCGCGAGATAGGTGTGGATCAGCTTCGAGGCGGACGCGTCAATCGGCACATACCAGTAATACTGCTCGAGGACGCCGGGAACGACCCATTCGGACACCTTCAGCACGTTGTGCACCTCCGGCATGTCGGGGAACGGCTTCTCCCAGCAGACGAACTGGTCTTCGGCGAAACGCAGCAGCTCGCGGGCGAGCGCAAGGCGCCCCTTGTCGCCCGGATAGCGCTTCAAGATGTAGAGCGCCGTCGCGCACGCCGGATGCTTCGTGAGGTTCCGGTACGCCATGTCCGGCTCGACGTCCTCGAACTGACCCTCCCAGTTCCACGTCCTGACCGGACCCTTCTCGATGAACGCGAACGCGCGGTCCGCCGCCGTGCGGTAGCGCGCGTCCTTCGTCTCGGCGTACAGCGCCTCGAGGAGATTGACGACCTCCAGCGGCATCAGCCGGTTCGGATTGACCGGCTTGCCCGTCGCGACGTCCATCTTGAGGTACCACGTGCCGTCCTCGCCCTGCAGCTTCAGGTACGTCTCGGCGATGCCCCTGGCGTGCTCGAGGTACTTCTTCTCGCCCGTCTTCGCGTACAGCTTCAGGAACGAGCACCCGGCCGCGGCGGGATAGATGAGCATCGTCTGCGCCGCGTACTTCACGGACGCCGCCTGGTAGCCGTCCGACGTCTTGTAGTAGGTCGGCGTGAAGTAGGCGAGCGGGGCGGACGGCTTCTCGGCGACCGAGATGAGCCAGTCGGCCCACGCCCGCGCCGCGGCGAGGTCCTGCGCGCTCGGCGTGCCCGAGCAGAGCGCGCCCACGATCGCGGCGATCATCTTCGAGGGATACGTCATCCCCCAGTAGCCGCACGCCGCCGCATCATGGTCCTTCAGGAACTTCCGGAACGCCGGCTGCGCGTAGAGCCAGCCCTTCGCCTTCGCCGCGAACTCGGCGTAGCCGCACGCCGCGGGCGGATACTTCCCCGTGAACGGCGCCTGCTTCCAGAACGTGCGCGAGCCCTTGAAGACCGTCCGGTCGTCGACCTTGTCGACCGCGAGGCACATCACGCTCGTCCATCCGGACGGAAGCTCCTCCCAGACCGGCGCGAGCGACGCCGTCGGCCTGGTCGCCATGAAGACGTGCAGCTTGCCCTTCGAGTCCACGACCTCGAAGCGGTTGCTCACCGCCACCTTGTCCGCCGGGAAGTCAAACGCCGGCGGATACATGAAGAACCGCGCGGCGCCGTTCCAGAACGGCTGTCCGTTCACGCCGCCCGGACGCACCTCGTGCCTCAGGTCCTCCTTCACGAGCGCGGCGATGTCCGCCGCCCTCCCGCCAAACGCGGCAATTACCGAAAGCGCGACCGCAGCGCAAACCGTATTTTGTCTCATTATTCCCCCATTCTCGCAATTTTTGCCTAAATCACATCCATCACCTGGCCTTATTCTCGACCATGTCCTGCCAATTGCACATTATACCAATTTCCGGACGAAAAGGACACCGCCCGAAAACGCCAGAGGGAAACGCCAGACCGATCTCCGCATCAGAAACAGAAAAGGTCCTCCAGCTGAACAAACGCCTGGACGTTCTTCGAATAGGCATTGGGCTTCACACCGTATGGCGTGACAAAGACGACATGGACGGCCTTGCGCGTTCCCGTTTCCTCCTTGAACTCGGCCTTCTTGTTGCGGATTGCCTCGTCATCATCCTTTTCGATCGTGAAGGGTCCTTCACGATACTTCATTTCACACAGGTTGACGATGCCGTCATTCCGATCGATCAAAAGGTCAATTTGAGCTTGTGCATTATGCCAGGAATGGATATTGGCGTGGACACCGCCGATGCGAAGCGCCTCCTTGATCTGATCGGCGTGCAGCAGACAGAGCCGCTCGAACGCCAGTCCGACCCAGGTCGAATGGACATGCGAATCGAGCATCTCAGACCAGAAATGCCGATTGCCGAGTCGATTCTCGGACGCAAAGCGAAAGTAAAAGAGCGTATAGCAATCAATCAGCTGGTACAGTGAACCGCGGTTCTTCTTGCCGATTTCGACAAACTTGCGAACAAAGCCGCACTGCTCGAGCTCCTTCAGCCGCTTCGTCAGGGCACCGTTGTTGGCGAGCGCCGCGGCCCGGGCGATTTCGTCCCGCGTCATGCCAGACTTCACCTTTCCAAGCGCCGTGATGACTTTGAGATACGGCTTGGGCGCAGAGAACAACGACGAATAGAGCTCGTCGAACTCGTTTTCCAGTTTGTCCTCTCCAGCGAAGAAAACGTTGTCGACGTTCTGCGCGACACTCAGCCCCTTCTCGAGAAAATGCCAGTAATAGGGAATGCCGCCAAAGATCATGTAATACTCGGCAACCTGCGCCCGTGTCAGTTCCAACCCCCTGGATTCCGCATAAAGCTCGCACTCGCGCAAGGTAAACGGCTTCAGCGGAATCCGATAGGTCACGCGGTTGTGAAGTCCATCTCGGTTGTGCACGATCTTGCTGAGAATCCACGATGTCGCCGAACCGCACACGATGAATAGGATGTCCTTGCGCGCTGAAGCCCACCCGTTCCAGAAATCTTCAACGGCAACGATGAAGTCGGAATTCTTTCTCCCCATCCAAGGCATCTCATCAAGAAAGATCACCTTTTTGCCTTCAGGCGATTGCTCGACAACGACTCGCAAGGCGTCAAACGCCGCAAACCAGTCCTTCAGCTCTGGGCACTCGGCATACCCCTGTGTCTGAAGCGACTTTCGAAATCGCGCCAACTGAACGGTCGCACCTCCGAGTTTTACGCCCGAATGTTGGAATGTAAACCGATAGTCAAATGTCTCACGAATCAAGAACGTCTTTCCAACACGGCGGCGCCCATAGACGGCAACGAACTCCGAATATTCAGAATCGCGCGCCAATAACAAGTCCTTACGCTCTTTTTGCCGACCAACCATAACCACCCTCCATTTATCAAGTGTCTATATGGTATCAAATTTTAGACTTATAGACAAGTGGGGTGTGTTTACCGTGGAAAAACAACGCTCATTTGTCTATAAGTCAACCAGAAATGCACTTATAGACAAAAA
>JAKSOY010000367.1 GCA_024405255.1 Kiritimatiellia bacterium | reverse complement strand
TATACCTCGCATATGAATGCGAATGGATGATCCGATCCACGTCATGGGCAAAAGGAGTACGGAAATACCCGACTGACGGACGTTCAGGATTCTTCCTCACGGCAGATACATCATCGCTGAAGAACGCATGCTCTTCGTCAAGACAGCGGTGTTCAAGTTCGCGGCTGTCCTTCACAATCCGATCTTTCAACTCGTTCTTGCTGAATCGCATTTCATCTCTCCTTTCATTTCAAGTACCGCAGAGCCGCCGTACCATTGGTAGTATACCCTAAAAACCAACGCCATGCTCCAAAGATCAGCTCTTGCTCCGATTTCTGTCGCAATGACAAGCCCTTCTCGTCACGATAGGTTTTCAATGTGCCCGGCCATCGCCTTTCTATGGACTCAAGGACCTCAACGGCATCCGGGAGGTTTCGGACGGCAAACGCCGCCGCGCCCATCGGCGACAGGTCCGCCTTGCCGGCATCAATAACCGCCGACAGTGAACGGGCTGCACCACACCAAAAGAGCGACATAAGACCCTTGTGCCCAAAGGCCGGACTGTTCGCGATTGCCATCACCTTGCCAACATCATCCTTCGCAATCGCCTCAACCCACTCCGGAACAAAATAATGGAATTCGTCATCACTTCCATAGAACGCAAACTCCCGCCGCAGAGAAGACCAGTCAAGGAAAGATTCAGTCCCTCCGACATTCTTAAGAAGCGCATTTACTTCGCCGTGGTCATTAAGCGCCAGATCGACGGCTTCCCGTTCAACCGGACGCTTGTCCATCCACCATCCGAACGGAATCGCCGGATTCTCCCCCGGAATCCCGTCATCCTCGAGCCAGCACTCTTCCTCATCTTGCAACTGGGCGAGCTTGGCATCTGGCAGACGATCCCGAACGACATCCGCCGTCGCCCCGATCTCGATGAAGTGATGAGGGAAACACCCCGGCTGCTCGACTTTCGCAAACCCATCCAAGAGCATTTCATAGGCCAAGGGCAAGTTTTGCCTGACTCCCTCGCCAAGCGCAATGCCCATCGCGATTTCCGAATTGAAATCATACCACTCGTCACTGCCGACCTTGTCGCCGCCAACAGTCCCAGCCCTTCGCCACAGCTCGCGCCCCAACAAGAGCAAAGGGAATCGAAACGCATTCATCTTAGAAAAATCAAGTTCCGAATCTACGGCGATGAACCGAGCAAGGCGGACAATCTCACCGACGTCCCCGTCTTTGATCTCGCGAAGCCGAAGCGACAGTTCATGACTTCGTTCGATCCTGCTCTCTTGCCAATTTGCCATGCGGTGCGTCTTTCCCTCTTTTTTGTCCTTCCTTCAAATAAAGCCCCGGCAGATCCGAAATCTTACGGTAGTCAGGCATACGGCAATTCAGACTGCCCGACTGACGGCCCATATTCCATTGGACGAGGAGCGCTTGCCATCGCATCGGACACTTCCGCTTCGTGCGCACCGGCAGATGCGGATCGACTTCCTTCAATGCCGACATGAGCTCTACAACCTGCGCCTTCGTCAATTTGTCGTGCCGTCGCTCAAATTGCGGGTATCGCTCCTCGCCGTGCACATAATACTCCGGCTTGTCGATGCACAGGCTCGTATGAAACCGGCAGCCCAGCGTTTCGGCATCAGCGACATGGAAATGCGGCCTTTCACCCTGCTCGTCCGTCCGCACATAGACGTCAAGCCCGCTCGCAAGCCGACAGACCTGCGCCTTCTCGCTCTGAAGCCGCTCGTATTCTTCGATCTTCTTGGAAGACCAATGGCCATAGGGCATGAGGACATCCCGCAGGAAGATCAAGGCCCGCTCGTAGATTCCCGGGCATGTCGACTCCCTCGGACCCGCAATGTTCAATACGGCATGTCTTTTGCGCAGCGTGGACTTCAGCCACCTGTAGCAAGCAGAATAATCGCCCGCCTCTTCCAACCGCATCACGAAAACCGGACGCCCCTGCTCACGAGCGGTGTCTGCCGTCAGCTTCGTCCCGCCGGACAGCGGATCGTTCGCCACGACAATCAGGGTGGCGTCGGAATCACGAACGTTTGCCTTCGTCCGCGCCCGATACCCTCCTTCGGGGAATTCCTTCATCCCATCGTATTTCGGCGGCACATGGCCATCCTCGGCGATCCGACCGCGAGGCACCCATCCGCCGTACCTCACGCCCAGCCAGATGGCGGCATCAAGACCGGCGCGATCCACGCCCGTCTGCCCGCCGCTGACGATCTTCAAATCAATCTTCAATGTTCACGCCTCACAATCACGGAAAGATCAGAATCCGATCTTCGAGACGGAGGATCCGTCCTTCTTGAGCGAGCACTCCTCCACCAACGCCTCGATCAGCTGAAGGTTCGTCTGCGGCTCGTTGAGATAGAACCGCTCCTGGCGGACCGTGCGGAAATCGCCCGGCGCGAGGTTCTGAATCTCCCTAAGCCGCTTGAACTCCCCCTCCGTCAGCTTGGTGCCGAAGAACTTCTCGAAGAAGATCCGCTTCCCCTCGTCCTCGAGGTAATCGAAGGACAGCTTGAAGGTGAATCGGCGCATAATCGCCGGATCGAGGTTCTTGCAGAAGTTCGTCGCCGCGATCATCACGCCGTCGAAATTCTCCATCTGCTGGAGCAGCTCATTGACCTGCGTGACCTGCCAGCTCTGGCTCGCCCCCTCGCGGTCCTGGACCAGCCCGTCGATCTCGTCGAAGAACAGGATCGCATGCTCAGCCTCAGCCTGGCGGAACGCGGCGGCGATGCGCTTCTCCGTGTTCCCGACGTACATGTCGAGGAGATCGCTCGCCTTCTTGACGAGCACCTTGCGGTCGAGGGTCTTGCCAAGGTATTTCACGAACTCGGTCTTACCCGTCCCCGGCGCTCCGTACATCAGGATGTTCATGCGCGGCTTGTCCTCGCTCGACTCGTTGAAACCCGCATCGAGGTAGTTCCTCACCGCCTTCACGATCTTGTCGAGCTTGACCTTGCCCTGAATGTTGAGCCCCTCGAGCGAATAGCCCTTGGCCGGGAGGAACCGCCCGGACTCCTTCACCTCCATCAGCTTGCAGTGCGGCTTCATGAGGGACGCAATCAGCGCATCGGCGTTTTTCGCCGTCATGCCCATCTTCTTGGCGTTCTCGAGGACGACCGAGATGCCGCCCGCACTCGTCTCGTACTTCGCCGCAAGATCGGCGATCTTCTCCTCCGTGAGGATGTCCCCGAGTCCGTGCTTGCGGACGAGGTTTCGCCAGATCGACATGCGCTG
>JAKSOY010000366.1 GCA_024405255.1 Kiritimatiellia bacterium | reverse complement strand
GGAGAAGGAGGGCGCTTTTGTCGCTTCGGGCGGTTCCCTGGCCGTGCGTTCCCCGTCCCCATCCTATTTGCCCGATGTGTGCAGCAATGTTGTTGCGGACGGTGGGTTCGAGTTGCCGTCTGCGTCGGGGACTGGGGGTGTTGCGGACGGTACGTCGTTCGGGGCGTGGGTGAGCCATCCGATTGAATCGGCAGATGCAGTTCGCGTGCTCAGTCCGGCACAATGGCAATACATGACCGGTTGCGCGGAAGGGAATTACCGACTCGTGCTGAAGGGTCAGGGTTCCGTGACCCAGACGGTGACACTCCCGTCGGATGGCCGTTATGTGATTTCGTTTTATTCTTCTGCGAGACGGAATTATAGCGGTCCGATCTCCGTCTATGTCGATGATGTGAAACTGACTTGCGTGCCGGCGGCTGATTGGGATGTGGAACGGTGGAGTTTTTACAATGTGCTAACGCCGTTTCTGACCGCAGGCGAACATGTGCTCAAGCTGTCCAATGACTTCGGGAATGACCGGGCGGTGGGCATTGATGATGTCAAGATGAACTGGTATGACGGCGAGATTGCCGCGTTCATCCCAAACGGGAACTTCGAGGCGGTGAACTTCGGGGAGGTCGGCACTACGCCGCCGTCTTCGGCTAAACTCAAGGATGTCCTCTTTGCAGACGGTGCATGGTTGTCCGGTTGGACCGTCAATGACGATTCCCTGGTGAGGGTCTCGCGCCGGCAGAACGAGATCGAGGTTGACAAGAAGTCGAATGTCGCCAAGCGTTCGTATTCGGCCCTGTGGTCTCCGTTCGGCTGGTACACGTTGCTGATGACCTCGGGAGCGGAGATCGGTACGGCATTCACTGTGCCGCAGACGGGATACTATCGGTTTTCGGCGTTGCTGGCAATTCAGGGCGAGGGCAATCCGGCGTATGCGGTCGTTCCGTCGGTACTGAAGGTGTCCGTGAATGGAAAGGAAGAGGAAATTTCCGTGTCGGGGTATATGCTGGAGAAGAAGAGCTGCTCCAACTTAATCCGATTTGACGCGGGGGATTCCGTTACGCTGAAGTTGTCGGTCGGACAGCCCGCGAGCGGACAGTATCGGATTGTGCTGGACGAGGTGACTTTTGCGCTCGACCGCGAGGGGAACTTCCTGAAGAACCCCTCCTTTGCCGAGGGATCGACCGCCGGCTATACGACCGATTACTGGGACGCCTACATCGAGGGCAACCGAAATCCCGTCTTCATTCGAAAGGATGACAACATCCAGAGCTTCGGTGCGTCGATGATTCATGGGCCGGAGCATCTTCGCATACATGGAGATACGGGTTATGCGCGGCAGACGGTTACGTTGGATGAAGCAGGGGCTTATCGCTTCGCCTTTTGGGCGCGTTCCCGAGTGTGCAACGGGAAAGTCGAGTACGGCCCGACCGATCTTGATGTCGAACTTATTCACAATGCTGACACGAACGTGATCGGGCATGTTGCCGTCAGCACTGTCTCCACGGAATTCCTGAAATACGAATTCGACTTCTCCATCGACACGCCCGGCGACTACACTGTCGGGGTCAGGGGTGTCACGGCGGGCGACAAGAGTTCGTTCGTCGATGCTTTTTCACTCGTCAAGATCGAACTTCCGGTTGATGGCTGGCGTCCATTTGCCGAAGGCACGAGCGTGAAACTCTCTACCGATGCCGATCTCCGGCTGGATTACCTCGGCAGATTCGAAATCGGGAAGTTCCGCTACGGCGGAAGGGCCAAGTCGGGTGAGATCAACGCCCTGACGCTCCCGGGGTATGTGTTGGGCATCGGGTCTTTGTTTGTCGAGCCTCCGGGCCTTATCCTCCTCTTTAAGTGAGTCTTGTATGAGAAGGTCTTGCCTTTGGGTGATAATCTGCGTCGCCGTCTCGTTCGGGCTTCACGCTGCGGACGAGCCGTCGCCGCTCGTGCTGTTCACCGCGATTTCGGGGCAACCCGGCAGGGCGGAGGCCGAGGAGGTCGTTCGCCTCAGCCGCCAGGCCGGCTTCAGCCAGTGGGTTGTCTATCCGCGCAGCGGTCTCGAGCTCGAGTACATGGGCGAGGATTGGCTCGCGTTCGTCGGGCATTTCCTGGCGGCGGCAAAAGCCGCCGGGGGGCACGTCTGGCTTTACGACGAGTACAACTGGCCGAGCGGGAGCTGCAAGGGACGCGTGCCGCGGGAGAACCCCGAGTGGACGTATACTGAGTACGCCGTTCGGACGAACGCGAACGGCGCGTTCGATTGGGAGGTCAAGCGCAACGACCAGATGTCGATGTACGACAAGTACTTCGATGTGAACGCCTATTCGACGGATGCGATCCGGCGATTCATCGAGCTCACGCACGAGGTCTACGAGAATCGGTTCGGCGAGTACTTCCGCGACGGCACGATCAAGGGCATCTTCACCGACGAGCCCGGACATCCCTCGGTGATGAAGTGGAACGACCCGCAGCCCATCGTGACCTTCCGCTGGTGGAAGGAGTTGGAGGACCAGTACCGCGCACGGACGGGACGCGATTTCCGCAGTGACGTCGAGGCGTCGTTGCGCGATTCGTCGAAGACGGAGGTGTGGGAGCTTTACACCGAGTTGAAGGGACACCAGTTCCGGCATGCGTTCTTTGATCAGATTGCCGCGTGGTGCCGCAAGATGGGAATCGAGTTTTGCGGACATATGATTGGCGAGGGGTCTCCGAACAATTGTTGCAACTGGAACGGGTTGCCGCTCAATATCGTGCGTGGCCTGACGTTGCCGGGTATGGACAAGATCGGCGCCGAACTCGGGCGGAACAACGAGTGGCTCACGTACGCCACGGCGCAATACGGCATCGAGCGCAATTCGTGTCCCGGTGACGTTCTCACGGCACACGGGGGCGTCGAGTTGTACGCGCTCGGTCCGCTGGACATGACGCCGACCCAGCAGGCCCAGCGTTTCTGGACCTGTGCGCTCTACGGCATGGACACCTATTTCCAGTCCCTTTACCACTTGACGGCGAAGGGGTTTCTGGAGAAGGGCGGCTACGGCATGTTCACCTCGCCGACGCAACCGTACTTCAACCATTGCGCCGACCTTCACGAGGAGGCCAGACTGGCGGCGAAATGGAGTCGCAAACGTTTCGTGCGCGATGTCGCGGTGCGCTATCCGCAGCGTCAGTTCGGACGGCTGGCGATCGGGCGGGACGCGCCCGGCGAGCATCATCCTCGGCTTAACGAACTCGTAAATGCGTTCGCCTGGAGGCAGATGC
>JAKSOY010000365.1 GCA_024405255.1 Kiritimatiellia bacterium | reverse complement strand
AGCCCATTCTCCTCCCGTTGATGGTAATATTATATCTCCAGCGGTGCGAGTGGGTCAAACCCTTCGTCTCTAGAGGCCACAATTCGACATCAATAACCCAAACATATCTCGCAAAAAAACGATGATTATGCCCCAAAAGATGGATTAAATGTAAACTGGTCTTTCCAAGTTATCCTATTGACACATTGGGCTCTTTTTCACAACGGGACAACTTAGCCATAATTGCATCCGCAACAAATGATGCGCGGTCGCGCTCTGGGATTTTCTCCCGAAGAAGTCTTGCGGCGGATTCGTAAGTTCGGATGGTGACGGTCTTGCCATGATTCGTGCCCCAGCGAGCCGTCCTGCCCTGTGCCCCGTATAAAAGCCCCAATTCCACGCGCTTCTGATGCCGCTCTTCCGGCGTCACCTTATCCACTTGCGCCGTGATTTGGGTTTCAATTATCTCCGTTCCTTCACTCACCAATCCGAAATGCCGGAATGCAGCGCAATTATCATCGCCAATATTCGCAAGGAAGGTGTGAGTCGTATCGTAAAGATTTCCGCGCTTATCCCTTCGCCCAAGGAGCATCCCCGTCAGCCCCAGAAAACAACCATCCTCGCACAACCTGCCAAGGTATGCTCCTCCCTTGATGTGATAACTGGTCAGCATATTTCCCCGATGCTCCTTACATTGGTTCAGATATGTTGACGCTTCACTCTCCGCTTTGGCACTGACGTCTCGTCATGGCGTCCAGTTTCTCATTGATGGCGTCTGTCACGAACTGCGCCCGATCCTTCTCGGGAATCGTCGCCTGCAACCGCTCCGCAGCGGGAGCAAAAGCGCGGACCGTTTTCGTAGGGCCGTGATTTTCGCCCCAACGCTTTGAGCTACCGAGACTGCCTCTGGCCGACTGATAAGCATTCTTCGCCGGTTTAGCGTCTTGAACCGCCGCGCTCTTCGTGGGCGCTTCCTCGACCGTCCCGCTCGATCCATTCAGCGCGGATTCCTCGTCTTGAATTTCGATGACGACCGGATCCCCCGCTTTCTCGCAATCTCGTATGGCGACAACATCCAGCTTCGTCGTCTTGCGTCCTTCGAGGATCTGTTTCGCCGCTTCTTTTGGGACCTCAACAAACCCTGGCTCAAGGTCGGGGAATATGATGCAAGGATAACCGCGACTAGGGAAATCATCATCGACTGCATAATCACGGACATCTGCGTAAAATTCGCCAGGATATCCCTTATAAACCGGAGAGAAATCACCTTCGGGTTGTAGGAACTCGACAGTCTTGTGCATCACCGGCTTTACTGGTTCAATTCCAAGCACTTTCATCATCGGTCGGAACCAACCGGGCTCAACGGTCGGCAAGCCACTCGCATCTACCCAGACAAACCTTCCGTCCAAACCTTTAGTTGGTGAATAGTGTTTGATGCTGCCGAAATCCAAGCGTTTGGCTATCGCCAGAGATTCTTCAATCGACGGCAATTTAATTTCCTTTCCGACCTCCAAGACTTCCCGTCTCTCGCTGCACAGTTTCTCTATCAGTGCGATCAGGGGGAAGGTCCACAGCATACCATGTTCGGTCTCCACTCGACCACGAGAAAGCGCCGCCAACAAGGCGAACTTCATTGTTCCGCGCTCACCGCGAGCCTCAACATCAACTGTAGCGCCCAGCAATTCATTGTGGACAGGCTTAATGCCAACAATCGATTCGATCTCTCCGATGTCTACAAGTGTCAAAGTGTCAGCGCTCATATTGGCACCTCCCTCCTTGGCCGTCTCTGGCTGCGCCGTTTTGGTATTAGACTCACTCTTATCGGCCACATCGTCTTTCGCAGGGGTGTCCAGCCGCTCAGCCAAGTCGATTGCGATGTGCGTCGGCATGATGCCTTCGCTCGGGTTGTCCGCAGGACACTCCCTGCGCGTCCCGATTTCGTAAAGAACGATGTCCTTGACCGACCAGACCATCTGCTCCGGCGGCGGATGTCCAGGCCCGCCGTAGCCGCGCTGGAAGCGCACGGTCTTGATCGGGTGCGAGAGGAGACGCTTCACCCAAAACGGCGAATACGCCCTGAATTCCGTGGTCTTCTCGCCTGACTTGATCATGTCGTAGTATTTGTAATCGAGCGTCAGGTAGGCCTCATCCGTCGCGTCCTTTGGCGGCTTCGGAATCGGAATCAGGTAGTCACGCCAATACTTGCGCTTCTCCGCAAGCTCCTCTTCCTGCTTCTTTTTTGCGTATTCCGGGTCAGTGTCAAGACGCTCCTGTTCCTCGTCCCATTCTTCCTCGATGTGGCCCTCATACCAGTAGCGCCGTTTGACCTCTATGCCTACAGAGCGGACCTCGCCACCGCGTAAAACATCCTCGCTTTGAAAGTCGCAGATCTCGAAGATGCCAGGAACCTTCGTGAACATCTCCATGACCTCGGAGATCTTCTCGCGGTATTGGTTCGCGAAGTCATGCCGGAACTTGATTTCGGCCACGCTGTTCAGGCCGTGGTCGATTCGGTAGTCGCCGATGGGGAGCCCGACCTGCTTTGAGAACTCGAGCAGATGATCGTTCAGTTTCTTGAGGTATGCCTCTTTGATCATAAACCCTTACTCCTCGATGTTAATTACGCCGTTCTCGTCAACTTCATACAAACAATCGAACTGCTGGACATTCGCGAACCGCATCAGCGTCGCACCGTCCTCGCGGGTTTCGAGCGCGTAGTCTGCCTTGCCGATGACAGCGCCATCGTTTTCCAGAAGTTCTTCGAGTGGCGGGATTTCCGCATCCGGGCTATTCTTGATGAGAATTTCGTAGTCAGCTCGGAATTCATCCGGCGTCTCCGAGGGCTTTTGGTAGAGATAAACACTGCCCTCGGGCGGAAACTCGTCCGCGTCCACGATGGAACGTTCCAGAAGCCCCACAAGGACGGCGAACATCCGTCCTGGATCAAGCAGCAGAACGTTCACGTCCTTGCCATTTAGAGTCTTCGCGTTCATGTCATTCTTCCTTTGGTGTTTTAGGTGGTGAATACGCAAAGCATAATAACACGCGGGGTGTCAGTAAGCCAATCGAAAAGGCGAGTGGTTACTACCTCACGCTCGAATCATGAAGCGAGCCGTGTCAAATCCGCTCTTTTTCAGCATTTTACGGAAGAAATAGTTTTCGTTCCAAAGATACGCCTTGCCCGAGAGTTCTACAGCCCTCACATCGCCTTTGGTCCCGAACCTATCCGAATAGCATCTCGGACAGCGCTTGCCACGCTTAAACCACTTGCCTAACGCAGCGTCATCAGGCAGCGAAT
>JAKSOY010000364.1 GCA_024405255.1 Kiritimatiellia bacterium | reverse complement strand
CAAACATTACCGTCAGATTCCGTTATTGACCCTCTTTCCTCTTAAAGTCGCATGAAATCGATTCTGGTTGTCGGTTGCGCGTTGTTCGCGTTGACGCTTTCGGCTGAGCCGTTCAAGGATGGTGATACGGTTGTCTTCTTGGGGGATTCGATCACGCATGGTGGGCGGTATCACGGGTTTATCACCGACTTCTACCGCACGCGCTATCCCGAAAGAAAGATTCGTTTCATCAACTCTGGCATCGGTGGCGACAGCGCGATTGGGGCACAGAAGCGTCTTCATGAAGATGTCTCTGAGTACCGTCCGACACACGTGGCGCTTCACTTCGGCATGAACGATATTGATCGCGGCGCGTATACGCGCGAGACGACGACAGATCGGTTGCGTCGGCGGGCGGATGCCCAAGCGAAGTATCGGAAGAATCTCGATGACCTCATCACGCAGATGAAGGCCGTCGCGCCGCAGGCGGAGCTTATCTACCTGTCGACGACAATCTATGACGATACGGCGGTGGCAACGAACGTCCCGCCGAACGCGACGGGATGGGCGACGATCAATCAAGTCGGGTGCAGTGCGGGACTCGCGCAGATGGCGGGACATGTCCTTGCGAAAGCAAAGGCGGATGGCGTTCTGGGCGTCGATTGGTATACGCCGCTCAACGGTTATCTCCTCAAGCGGCAGGCGGCGGATCCGCATTTCATGATGACGAGCTGGGACCGCGTGCATCCGAATTCGCTCGGCCACTCGATTATGGCCTGGGCGTTTCTCGAAGCGCAGGGCGTGTCGCCGATCGTGAGCGACGTGGAAATCGACGCGACGCGAGGCGAGGTCACGCGGTGCGCGAATGCCGCGCTCACGAATCTGAAGGTGACGTCCGAGGGTGTCTCGTTTCTGCTTCGCGAAAACGCATTGCCGCTTCCGGTGGCACCGATTGCACGCGGTGCGGCTGAAGAGCTGGGCATCGCCGAAAAGCTCAATCGTGAGATGCTGACCGTGACGGGACTTATCGCCGGACGCTACACGTTCGCGATTGATGGCGTCGAAGTCGGTTCCTACACGGACGAAGAACTTGCCGCCGGCATCAACCTGGCGTTTAACGAAAGGACGCCGCAGTACGCGCAGGCCCAGGCGGTCTCGAAACGGAATTGCGAACTCTGGGGCGAGGAGACGGTTCTTAGGAATCATCACAGCGCGCGGTGGAGCTTCTACGGCAAGACGAATGTGGACGATCTTGCGGGACTCGCCGCGTATGTCGAGGCGCTCCCCGACAAGGGTGGCTACTTCGGCCGTTTCGTCCCCGGCTACGTCGCCTATTGGCCGACCTACCGCGAGACGCGGGCGGAGTTGCTGGCGAAGCAGAACGAAGTCTACGCCCTCGCCAAGCCCGTGCCGCATCGCTATGAATTGAAGGTCTCATTCTAATATGGTCCTGTTGTCCTTTGTTGTTCCTCTGTTGGCGGCCTTGGTGGAGGTGGCTCCGCCGGGGGCGGGTGAGGCGGTTGATCTGATTCGGGTCCGTAACGAGGCGCGTCAGCTGCGGCAGACCCTGCCGGCGGGCGAGCGCGTCGAGGTGGTTTTTGCGCCGGGCGTCTATTGGGTGACGAATACGGTGACGCTATTTAAAGCCGATTCACGGACGCTCTGGCGCGCGGCTAAACCGGGGAAGACACACTTTCGTGGTGGAGTGGAGATTCCGAAATCGGCCTTTCGTGCGGGTGTGCGCAAAGGCGTTGACGTGTGTGCGGCGGACGTATCGGCGCTTGTCGCGGGTGAACTTACGGACTGGCCCGATTCGTTTCGCGTGCCCCCGGGGCCATGGCTCTATCGTAACGGCAAGCCGCTGGAGATTGCGCGCTATCCGAACGGATCAGAATGGCTGACGTTCGAAAATTCTGTTGTTGCGGCAGGTGAGGCTGCGCAAGACGGCGCGGCGAATCCCGAGAAGGCGACTGCCATCGTCTGTAACGAGGCGCGCGCGAAGGACTGGGATTTTTCTGCCGGCATCTGGTTCTACGGGTATTGGCGGCATGACTGGTCCGAAAGTTTCATCAAGGGTGCGGCGTTTGATCCCGTAACGAAGACCTTGTCGTTCAGCGG
This sequence comes from Kiritimatiellia bacterium, assembly GCA_024405255.1. The sequence goes on along the minus strand of JAKSOY010000364.1, from coordinate 1,193 downwards.
ACGCCATCAGTATGGTCTCGGCGGCAAGACGTGGGGTTTTAAGGGGCGGCGCTATTGTGTCTACAATGCGCTTTCCGAACTCGATGCGCCGGGCGAATGGTATCTCGATCGCGCGAAAAAGCGTCTCCTGGTCGTGCCGCAGGCGGACGAGGAGAAGGCGCACTACGTTCTGGCGACCTCAACGGTGCCTTTTATAAAGGCCGACGGTCTCACCGATTTTGCCTTCGAGGGAATTGTCTTCGAGTATTCTCATGCGAACACGGCCGTGCAACTCGATCATGTTGACGGCGTTCGGCTGACCGCGTGTGACTTCGTCAATCTGGGCGGGACGGCGCTTCAGCTCACGGGCGACAATGCGCGAGTCGACAAGTGTCGCTTCGGCAATCTTGGCAAGGGCGCGATTATCCTGGCGGGCGGGAACCGCAAGACGCTGAAGAAGTCGAATATCGTCATCGACGGATGTCAGTTCCGCAGATGGGCGCGTTTCCTGCGCACCTATACGCCGGGGGTGTTGATGCAGGGGTGCGGACAGGTTGTGCGCAACTGTGTTTTCCGCGACGCGCCGCACAATGCGATACTTTTCAAGGGCAATGATCATCTCATTGAATCCAACGAGTTTGACCGCGTGCTGATGGAAACGGGGGATGCGGGGGCGGTTTATACGGGGCGCAATCCGAGTGAGATGGGCACGATGATCCGCGGCAACTACTTCCACGATCTCGGCGATCCCACGAAGCGTGATTACACAAGTGCTGTCTATTTTGACGATTGCGACTGGGGGGATAGCGTTATCTCAAATCGCTTCGAGCGGCTCGGACGCGGCGTACTGCTTGGGGGCGGGAATCTTTTCCGGATTGAAGGTAATACGTTTGCGGACTGTAAGATCGGTATTCATATCGATTCACGAGGGACGACGTGGAGGCAGTGGACGGAGCATCCCGATTGGTTCACAAAGGCCTTCGCGGAGTTTTGTCCCTTCAATGACGCATGGCGCGCGGCATATCCGGGGCTCGCGTCCGCACTTGAAACGGATCCCTTTGCGCCGTGGAACAACGTCGTCGAGGGCAATGAATTTAAGAACTGTGAACACAAGACGCAATACGACAAGGGCGTAACGCTGGGCTCGCCACGGGGAAAATGATGGCTCGGATGATTTTATTTTTGGCGGTGTGGACGACCGGTGTGTGTTTCGG
>JAKSOY010000363.1 GCA_024405255.1 Kiritimatiellia bacterium | reverse complement strand
CACTTGCGCACGCCCGCGAGGTCGCGCCCAGCGCCCAGCGTCGAATCGGGCAGCGAATACTGCCGCGACATGTTCTCGCTGCCGCCGCCCTTCATAATCAGCGTCACCGTCGGGCTAGAAGTTCTAGAAGGGCTAGAACTTCTAGAATCGCTAGACCTATCGACATAGTGTATCACCGGCGCGCCCTCGGTCACGTTGTCGTCATACGACTTGCCGGTAATCGAATCGATCGTGTTCTTGCGGAGATACCCTTTCGCGGTCGCGAGCGCGACGGCCTTCTTGAGCACACTCGGCGTCACCTTGCGCCTGAGGCGCTCGTCGACGAAGAACGTGAGCGTGCCGGTATCCTGACAGAGAGGCGTTCCGCGTTGCTTCGCAATCGCACAGTTGTCGAGAATCGTCTTCAGGACAACTGCCGCGGACGACCCCTTCGCCTCCTTGCGCAGCGCCGCCTTCAGCGCCTTCAGGACATCTTCCGGAAGCGAAGAGCTCGTTTCCCGGATCAGGTTGAGAATCTGTTCTGTCGTAGTCATTTCAATCTTCCTCAGACAACGGGCTTCGCGGGACTGCCGAATACCGTGACGCCATCCCTGACGTTCAGGAGAACCGTCGAGCCCGCGCCAACGACGGCACCGACGCCGATCGTCTTGCGCGGCGTCACCACCGAGCCCGGATAAACGACCGCCCCTTCGCCGAGACGGACCGAACCGCCAAGCGAGCAGAGCGCGTAGACATGCGAATAGTCCTCCAGCACCGTGTCGTGTCCGATGGACGCGTTGTGAAAGACCGCGACATGGTCGCCGACACGGACATCCGCCGTCAGCACCACGTTGTGCGCGACGAAGGAGCCGACGCCGACCGTGACGTTGGGACCAAGGAACGCCGTGCGATGAACGATGGAGACGAACTGTCCGCCGCGCTCGGCAATCAGCTTCACGCAATGCCGGCGACTCGCAATGCTGCCGAGCGCCGTGATGAAGACGTCGTCCGGTTCGGGGACATAGGTCTCGGGCGAACCGACAATCGGCGGATAGCCCGCAAAGCCGTCCAGCGCATCCGGGTTGCCATCCAAGTAGCCCTTCACGTCGAACTCGGTTCCATAACCGACCGCGCCCAACGCCGCGCCGTACATTTCGCGTCCGTATCCGCCCGCGCCGATGATCACCAGGTGTTTCATAAGCCGTCGACTCCCGCCAGTTTCGCCAGATCGCGGACCGTCTTCGCGGACTTGAGGTCCGCGGCAGTCACTTGACGTCCGTACTCGAGATCGATCATCACCATCGTCGAAAAGCCGACAAGCGAGCTCCACATCGGCACGGCGCGGAAATCGTCGTCCGGCGTTACGGACGGCACTTCCAGCACTTCGGCGATGCGTTCGAGAAATTTCTGCAGCTCCGTTTCCATGTCGCTCATTATAGCAATTCAATTCTCCGGTGGCAACGGACACAGGCGCAGGAACGAACCCTGCTTTTTGACATCTCCCAATCCCGGTGCCGGCTTGGCATCCTGAAGACGCATCGCATACGCCGGACGCTCCACCATCCAGCGACGGCAGGTGTCGCGGTCCGGCTGCCGGTATCCGCCGAAGTTCTCGTAGCACACGACCTTGCGGTCGCCCATGGCTTCCGGATCGGCCAGCTGCTTGGAGATGAGCGGTGCGCTCACCACCAGATAGCCGTAAAAGACCGCATTCGTCTCCGTTTCCCTCAGGACGGCCTCAATCGCGCGGTCCGCGCTCTTCTCGTTCATCTTCCAGGGCAATATCCAATACCTCACTTCATCGCGAAAAGGTATCTTCTCCTTGGCTGAGAGGGCACTCACGTTGAGCCGCCTCACCACGGCATCCGCTCCAAGATAAGCGCACGTCGGAAACGCCGCGGCAAGAATCAGAACCGTCGCACCGGCAGCAAGGCCGAGCTGGTCCAGCCGACTGCCGCATATCCGGTCCATGCCGATTGCCGCCAGCAGAGCGAAGCAGGTCAGCGTCGGCAAGGCAAAGGTCGCCTGGTCGCCGACGTTGTAGCGGATGAAAAACGTAAAGTGAATGACAGACAACGCAAGGATGCAACGAGCGGTGAAACCGCCCGGCTTCCGGAACGAAAACCAAACGCCGACCGGCAGGAAAAGCCAAAGCGGATTCAGGTAATTCAGCGGATGCGAAGCGGTGTTGGCGTTGAACGGCGGCGCCCAGCGTTCGCTGACGCCCATCACCTCCTGAGAAAAGTCGCCGACCAGCGCGTTCGTCACGGCGAACGGTATGCCGTGTTCCATTGCGGCAGACACCGTCAGCTGAAGGAAGGGAGCCGCACCCAGGCAGAATGCGGCAACCATCGGCAACAACCACCAGACGCCGATCTTGTTCTTCACCGCCCAGACGACAAAGACCGCAGCATAGACCGGCCACGCCAGCAAGGCAAAATTGTGAAACGAAAGATGAAGTCCGGTCACGGCCGCCAGACCAACCAGGAGAAGTCCGCGGCGAAACTGATTCTCCGCTCTCGCGGCAGAAAGCAGCAGGAGCAGTTCCGTCGTCAGCAAGGCGCAGCTCCACGTATAGACCTCCGCCACGGTCGCCAGCCACCAGAACATGTGGGACGCGCCAAGCAAGACCGTCGCCGCCGAGGCGACGAGAGGCCTCCGCTCGGTCAAATGGAAAAACACGAGCGCCCAGACGTTTGCCAGCGCAACGGCCGCGCCAAAGGCGCTGACTGCAGTTACGCCGACAACCGGATTGCCAAAGAGCGCCGTGATCCGCGACGCGAAGGCGCACAGCGCGACATAGGCCGGGTGCGCGAGGGCGATGCCGAGTCCGATCATGTCCTCGGCCCGCCAGCGGAACTCCAATGCGCGAAACTGAAAGCCGCCGGAATCCTGCCAGGAAAATCCCGTCTGGAGCGTCAGCAGATACGCTGCCGACGCCAGCAGGAAAACCACGGCCCAACGTCGCATCAGGAGTTGATGATGAGCGCCATGAAGACGACGTCTTCCTTGCCGCCCTCGTTGCTGAGGCCGTGGCCGGAGCCGTCGGGCGTCCAGGTGACGTCGCCAGCCTTGACCGTGCGCTTGACGCCGTTGTCGTCGTAGACGCCTTCGCCGGACAGGATGAAGTAGCACTCGTTGTTGCCGTGATGCTCGTGATAGCCGAGAACGGCTCCGGGCGGCAGCGTGACGCGCGCGTAGAGTCCGCACTTGTCCTTCATCTCCGCGGGGGCGAGCAGCTTCTCCAGTTTCATGCGGCCCTTGCCGCCGCACGGATTCTCTTCAAACACGACTTCCATTGCGATTTCCTCCTTACTTGTTGACGACG
>JAKSOY010000362.1 GCA_024405255.1 Kiritimatiellia bacterium | reverse complement strand
CTTCGAATCTTAGCCAACGCGTCACGTGCCGCAAAGATGAACGGCAACCCAAAATGCTTGAAGTCTAGCGTGTTGCCATCCTTGTCCATCAAGTGCCAGGTAATGCGTGCAAACGCCGGAGAAACAAGGTGCGACTTCTCCGCTTTACCCAGCAACAATATGCCCGCACGCGTCAACTTCCCATCTATTGCCATCTTGGCCTTGTTAAGGAAAGTCTCCGTATTCCAAGACAGCGATTCCTCCGCACATGGTTCGCCCTTGTGCCTATCGGCAAACAGTTCACGTGCATAGGCAATGGCCGCAGGATCCAGATCTTCGATCCCCGCCCCGTGAACAATGTCCGCCGACCAGTCATGGCCCAATGTACGATAAATCGAAGCTGTAATTTTGGGCTCCTTGGACAACTCTGTCAGAGCCGAACCAATGCGCACATAGCCAACACCACGAAATGTGACAGGCTGCCGATACGCCGCCTCAACTTCCAGAAGCACACCCTTTCGTCCATCATACTCAAACGGATAAAACTCAAATTCAATCTGCGGCTTCAGTACCAACTTGAGCCAAAGGCGCAAAGGCTGATTCTTCTCCGCTTTGACGACATCCGGATCAAAATCCGAGGTCTCGACTTCGTGCGTTTCGTCATTGACTCCCCAAACAAGGTAACCGTGTGTATTCCCTGCATAGGCGGCAACGTTCGACAAGCCCGAAATGTACTTGGCAATCTGTACCGGATCCTTCATGCCGGTCTTAAATTCAAGCCACGAAGGTTCCGCATCAAGCGCACGAAATTCATCCACCATCTCACAAAGCTCTGTATTCGAATATTTCATTACAGCTTCTCCTTCACCTTCTTCATTCAAACGAAACCGTTCTTTGGGCAGCGCCAGTTGCAACTTTATCAAAATATGCAAAGCTGTCTGGCGAAAGCATGAGATACCGCAGGAAGGTTGCATTTCCCGTCGCCGCCTTTTGAGAAATCATTTGCGGCGAATACATCATATACGCAAGATACTTCGAATCGCAACCATGTCCAGACCAAACGGGCCAGGGATGCTTACGCTCGGTTGCGCGGCAATCTGAAATCGGCTTGGGCATCGTTATCTCCACTCTCCGCGCGTCGCGGCAATCGCCGCCTTGATCTGCGTGGCGCGATACCGCTTCTTCAGTTCAGCGAGCCATGCGGAATATTCCGTAGTTCCCAAACCCTCATTCTTCATTTCCACCTCTCACATCCCCTTGATGATCTCGCCGATCTCTGCATAGAGCGATTTGAGCTTCGCCTTACATTTGGTCATTTGCGCGTGAAGCGGATGATGAAGCCGCCGCCGGGGGCGAGGGTGAAGGACATCTTTTCGCCGGCCTTCACTTTCTGCTCGCGATGGACATAGTGCGTGGGCTCGGTGGCGGCGTCAGCGGCGTCGCTGAAAATCTCCGCCGTCCATTCGCCCTTGCCGAGGAACGCCGTCTCGAAGGTCACGTCCTGCTTCTGGGAATTGGCAATCGCCGCCGCGTACCACACGTCGCCCGTGCGGCGCGCGAGAGCCGCGTAGGACGTGGGCGTGCCGCCGAGGGAAACGATGTCGTCCCACACGGCGGGAATCCCCGCGATGAATTTGAAGCACTCCGCGTTCTTCTCATACTTCGTCAATCCTTCGGCGAGCATCTGCACATAGCCCTGAAGAACCATCACCAGCGCCATCTGGCGGCACCGCGTGCCCACCGAACCGGGATTGTTCGGCATCTTCCGATACTTGCCGAGAGGATGGTTGTCCATCGCGCCAGGCGTGTAGTCCATCGTACCGGCAAGGAGGCGCGTGAAGCAGAGGCCGAGGTCGCAGGCCATGAAATCGTAGTCGTTATGGAACCAGCGCATGCATTCAAGGCCATGGACACCCTCAAACCCGACGGCGTTCGGATAGGTGCGGCAAAGACCGGCCGGACGATGCGCGCCGTGGTAGTCCACCATCAGCTTCCGCTTCGCGCAGAGGTCGGCGAAACGCCACACGAAGCGCTCCATCTCGGCGTCGCCGCGATCGAGATAGTCGATCTTGAAGCCCTTCAGCCCCACGTCCGCCGCCCATTCGATGAGGTCGGCCTCATTTCCCTTGAACCACGAAATCGGCAGCCACACGAAGAGTCCCACGCCCCGCTGCTTCGCATACTGGACAAGACCGGGGATGTCGAACTTCGGCACCTTGTCCCAGAAGATGGTCCGCTCCACGTCGCTCACGCCGTCGAGATACACATACTCGATGCCATACTTGGCGGCGAAGTCGATGTAGCGGCGATACGACTGGGTGGTGCACCCCTTTTCCACGCCCTGGTTGTCGTAATAGCACCACCAGTCCCAAATCACCCGTCCGGGCTTCACCCAGGAGAAGTCGCCTTCGGGCGGACGCGCGAGCGCGTCGATCAGGTCGCTCTCGTTGAGCTGCATCATCGAATCGGCGAGCAGGAATCCGCGCCACGGGAACGTACGCGTACCCGGCGTGCGCACGAGATAATCCATGCGCTTGCGCACGGCCACATTGAATCCGCGGAATTCCGCGAAAGCCGGCCAGCGCGCGAAGTCCCCTTCCAGCCGCACGCCTTCCGCCGTCGCGACGCGGCGGCGAAGATTCCACACCGGGTAGTCCTGCGTGTCGGAATCGACCACGGCGACGGCCTTGCCCTTGTGCGCATAGACGAACGGCAGATAGAAGTGCTCGCGCGTGCGATTATTCAAGGCGAACGGCAGCTGGCCTGCAGGCGAGCACCGCGGAATCGCCTCCTCGCAGCCGTAACGCGTCTCGGGCGTCCACACGCAGTCCGCCGCCGCATCGGGAATCGTCACGCCCGCCTGTTCGCCATCCACGCGGATCTCGCCCTTCAGACGCGTCTCGAAGCGATACGCCACGCCATCGTTGCGCGCGACGAGCCGCACGCTCCAGTCGCCGAAATCGACTTCCGTCTCGTTGGCGGCGAGATCGATCGCGCGCTTCTTGTAGATCGGCGTTTCCACGCGACCCGCACGGGTACCCGCCTGCGTGCGCCGCACCGTTGCCACGGGCCCGAGCCGATGTCCGTCAATCTTGAGGCCGATCTCCGTCTTCGCGACGAGCGTCTCGCCGCCGCGCCGCACTTCGTAGGCGAGCGGGTTCGTCCAGAGGCGGATTTCGTTCTGGCCATTCGGACTCTTCGCCGCACCCGCGAACGTGCCCACACGCGGCGCGCCGGACGCGAGAAGCGGCTCCGCTCCGCGGTTCTGGTAGAACCGCCCTTCCGCCGTATCGTAAAGGCCGATCTCGCCATCCGACGTGCGACGGCACGGCGCGAAGGTGCGCCGCGCC
>JAKSOY010000361.1 GCA_024405255.1 Kiritimatiellia bacterium | reverse complement strand
GGGGACCGATGAATTTATGCGGCACGAATTGACCCACAGTCATGCCTGAAGAGCCATAAAATGTCGCTCTGTCGCAGATTCCGAGGCCGACATTTTTATATTCATCAGCGATTCCACGCTTCTCCCGCAAATAGTAACGGAAGACTTTTTCGTGACACCCTCTTGCCAGAACAGCCTCAGGCGTAAAGATGACATCACACATACTCCAATCCTTTGGAGGGTCATCCAACATTTTATGTAAATTCATCTCGTTTATATTGAGTTTTTCTTGAAGCGTTTTACAGTTTTCAAAGCACAATCGGATGCAACAAAGGACAGATGCCTGCCGCTCAAATATCACTTCACGATTTCGTTCTGTTTTCCACCAAGGGTCGTAAACAACACATGAAACATCAAGATCTAGTGGTACTTGAATCCGTTCACAGATATTTTCATAGCGTCTTGGCCACCCATAACAGAGGCTATATGGCCAAATTACCTTCAACTCTGATTGATCGATTTCGGCATTATACCTACTTTTCCCCAACACTGCTTTTTCCAGGGCATTCGTATACGGGATCGTCACGCGCGTAATTGGAACATGAGTATCGAGCAATTCAAGTGATCTATCATCTGAGGTTCTCGGCACACATGACATCAAGTACAAAAGGAAATACATTATCCCAAAACCGCTTAAGGTTGACCTCATCATTCATTTCCTCCGCTCTCTTCTATTTTGGCTATCAGTTGGTGGCAGTTCTCGTCCCTGATAATCATCTTCTAATTCCCTTGCCAAATCTCTTGGATGGCGCACCGAACGCACTTTCCAGCGAGAACATGATTAACAACAAGATCATCATCTTACCCACAAATGTCTCGTTCACGGGCCGAGTACGCGGGAGATTTTGAAGAAGGAGTAACCGGGCGGTGGGGTGAAAAAGGACCCGTCGTTTGAAACGGCGACTTGCTCCCAGGCGGGATCGTCGAGTTTGCGCTTTGCCAGCAGGGCGTATGTTCGCGGCGTTGTTCCTGCGGGTGCGGGGGGCAGACTCGACACCCAGCCGACCGTCACCGAACCATCCGCCGCCACGGCGATCGTCGCCGTCAGCGTCTCGTCGTCGTCGCCTCCCTGGGGCGTCCACACGACGGCATCCACCCACCCCACATCGGCGCTCTCGCGTTCATCCACATAGGCGTCTTTGACATATTCCCAGCGGATGACATGCTCGCCCTCGCCCGTCAGCGTCACCGTACAAAGCGTCCAATCCGTCTCGCCGTCAATGCGCGCCTGCTCGACGCCGTCGACAAAGTACGCGAGATGGTCCCAGTCGCAGAAGCCTTCCGGGTCGTGGTCGCAGTCGACCTTCCACCAGAACGTCAACGTGCCCGCCCCCGTGACGGTGGTTTCCATCCACACGGTCCGTACGCCTTCACGACGTGTCGCCGTACCGGGCGAGAGGCATTGCGCCGAATGGGTCCCCTCTTTGACGAACGCATTTGTCGCCACCCACGCGGTGTCGACATCGCCGCCCGACGTGAAGACGAGTCCGCGCGCATCGAGCGCCTCCGACAACGTCACGATGACACGCCCATCGTAGTAAACCGGCTCCGCCACGCCCGATCCCGTGGTCGGACCCTCCCAAACCGGTGCCTCCGGCGCGGTGGCGAATACACGTAGCCCGAAAGCCGAAGCGCCCGATGTCACATTTGGCGCCATCGCCTGTGACCGGTAGCTGGACGTACATTTAACGGGATCGGCGTTCCACGCGCCGCCACGCAGCACGCGTTTCGTACCAGTGGCGGGTCCTACGGGATTCGTAACGGCCGTCGTTCCGAGCGAGGCCTCATACCAGTCACGCGTCCATTCCCACACATTGCCATGCAGGTCGTAGAGTCCCCACGCATTCGGCGCATACGAGCCGACAGGAGCCGTTCCCTTCTCAATGCCACTCAACTGCGACACGACAATGTCGACTTGTCCATAGCGCGCAAGTTCATCCAGCGCCGCGTCCTGTACGCGGTTCGTGAGATTCGTTCCGCTGTTAAGTCCCGTCGTCGTTCCCGCACGGCACACGTATTCCCATTCGGCTTCGGTCGGCAGATCGAAGGAGGTCTCGCCCGTGCGCGCACGCAAAAGACCCAAGAAGGTCGTCTCGCCCACGTCATCCGAGGACGTGCCGCGAATCGCGACATAGTTGACCTTCTCCACGGGACGCGTCGCATAGAATTCGTCGTTCTTAAAATTGCTGGGACGCGTTCCCGTCACAAGTTCCCATTGGCGTTGCGTCACTTCGAAGACGCCCGCCCACAGGGCGCGGGTGAGCGTCACCTCATGCAGGTTCTGCTCCTGCGCACCGGGGAAATCCGTCGCACGGACGCCCATCGTAAACGTCCCTGCGGGGATCTTGCGCAAGACGAGCTGCGAGGTCTTCTCGGCATCCGTCCAGCCTCCCGCCGGCGGATCGACGAGATAGCGCACCGAATAGGATTCGGCCTCGGCGCCGGACGACAGATCGACCACCAGGTAGTTGCCGCTGAACGCATCCGGCGTGAAGGACGCCACCGAAGCCGTAGCCGCCACACGCAGGGCGGGTGCGAAGACGTCCGGATGGTCCGCCGCGAAATCCCAGGTCACGCGATAGACGCCGGACGACGAAACCAATGTCTCGCCCGTGAGGGCATGCGCCGCAAACGTACGCGTGCCGCCCTCTTCAGAGGCTGAAAGTCCGATCGTCGCCGAGGTCCCCGAAACCGGCAAGTAGACGGTCACGTCGACATCGATGAGACCGTCCCACGGTTCGTGAACCTGTGCCGTCGCCGCAACCGCACGCGCCGAGGGCGTGACCGAACCCGTCCCGCCCCCGCCGCCCGGCGTCACCGAGGCGCGTGCAAAACCCGTCCCCACGAGGCACAGCGCCATCAGCGCGAATCTCAAAAAGCCAACCAACCGCATGCGTTCATCCTTTACTCGTCCGCGCCGACTTCAGCTGCGACAGGCACCCTTGCAGCACAAATGATTTCAACCCCCACCTGGGGAACTTCATGGGAATTTCGGCAAGGCAAAACCGACGCAAGGACACGCCGAGCGGCACGTTTCAAAAACTTTTTGAAACTGTGTGCTTTAATCTCATCTTCTGCCATGACATCATTCCTTTCAAAACTCGCCAACCGACCAAAGGGGCAACGAACAAGCCCCTGCAAAGTCACTTCTATTATACCAAATCGAAACCACACAAGGGAGGAGAAATATTCGTAATCGGCGGACGGGGGCAAGTTCCTGTTGATCCCGTCCGCCCCAGCAGGAAGCAGGCAAGTGCTGGGCTCCCGAAAATCATTTACTTTCGCTTCGCGCCT
>JAKSOY010000360.1 GCA_024405255.1 Kiritimatiellia bacterium | reverse complement strand
CCTGCGCCGGCTGCCAAGCCTGCTGCGGCTCCTGCCAAGCCGGCGGCCCCTGCGCCTGCGGCCAAGTAAAATCGGTTTTTTCTCGTCCTGTTGGACGTCGTCTGAGGCGAAGGGGTTTCCCTTCGCCTTTTTCGTTGAAGGAGAGGTTGCATGAAAGCGGTCGGTGCCTATATTTTCGATATGGATGGAACACTCGTGGACAACTGCGGGTATCATGTCACGTCGTGGCAGGCGTTTGCCAGGCGTTACGGACACGAACTCACCGAGCGGCAGATTCTTGACTGGATGGGGGCGCAGGGAAGTTTCTATATGGCGCAGATCTTCCAGCGGCCGATTCCTGCGGACGAACTGGCGCGCCTCTGTGCCGAGAAGGAGGCGATCTATCGTGAACTGGCGGCACCGCATCTGGCCGTGCCGGCGGGACTTCGCGCGTTTCTTGATGCCGCGCATGCGCAGGGGATTCCGTGTGCCATCGCGACGGGCGGACCCAAGGAGAACGTCGACTTTGTGCTCGACACACTCGACTTGCGCAAGGACTTTCCGGTGATCGTCGACTCCACGATGTACACGCATTCGAAGCCCGACCCCGAGTGTTTTCTGACGGCGGCGGCGCGTCTCGGCGTCGAACCGTCCCGGTGCCAGGTCTTTGAAGACGCCGTCAATGGCATTCAGGCGGCGCATGCGGCGGGCATGCGTGTGACGGTGATCACGTTCACGAATCCGCGCGCGACACTCGCGGCCGCCCGCCCCGACCGCATCATCGATTCCTATTGCGAGTTGCTGGCCGACTTTTCGAATGTGAAATAAGATTTTGGGCAGGGATGCGTTTTTATGCTATAATAGGGGCATGAAAACGATAAATGTCCTGATGATCACGATGGGAATGGCGGGCGTGCTGATGGCCGCGTCGCCGATGAGTAAAGAACCGACCAAGGATGTCCAAGCTGGATTGGACAAGGTCTTCCCCGGTTGGGTCACGAGTGAAAATGCTCCCGACCTCATGCCGGGACTTCGCCTGCCGCCCCATGCGAACGGTGCCAAGGTGCCGAGCGTGATGACGCATCCGCTCAAGGGCGGATTCGCGTCGTTGACACGCGAAGTGACCGTGCCGGCGGAATGTCCCCGACTTGTCGTCTCGGCGTCGTCCGAACCGAAAGGCGATTGGACGTTCGAAGCGAAAGTCGCGGGCGAGAGCATCTGCCGTCAGGTCGTCACGCACAAGTCGCCGCTTGAAATCGAACTGCCGCTGCGCCGCTGGGCGGGACAGAAGGTGAAGATCGAACTTTTCAATCACGCGTCCGGCTGGAACTGGGAAGACGCCTATTGGCATCGGATCGAAATCATGTCGGGCCGTTCGGGTGAGCGCGTGACGATGGAGACGCTGCTCAACGAAATGGTCGACGAAGAGGCGCGTACGCGTCTCGCGGCAACACCTGTGCGGGCGCGTCTCTGGTCAAGCCACAACCGGAAAAACGTGGCGCCCGACAAGCCGGGCTGGTACGCGAATAGCGACTGCAACCAGTTCGACCGTGTCGAAAAGAACGGCGGTCGCACGGAACACGTGATGGCCGATGTGCTGGGACCGGGTGCGATTACGCGCTTCTGGATCACGATGGCCGGCGCCGACGGATCGGGTATTCTGCGCTTCTACATCGACGGCAAGCTGGCGATCGAAGGACCGATCATGAAGCTTGTCTCGGGCGGACTTCTTTGTGCGGCGCCGATGTCCACAAGCCTGTCGCCGAAGACTCCCTATCTGCGGCGCGGACACGACCTCTATCTGCCGATCCCCTACGCGGAACACCTCAAGGTGACGTACGAGTATCCCAAGAAGAAGAGACGGGAAATCCTCTACTACAATTTCGAGACGCGTTCCTATCCCTGTTCCGTGGAGGTTGAAAGCTTCACGATGGATGCGCTGACGAAGTACCGTGCGGCGATCGACCGTGTGAACAAGTCCCTCGTGGACGGTATTGCGCTGCCGGACGGCAGCACGACGACATTCGATGGCGAACTCGCCCCCGGAACCTCCTGCGTGCGCGAACTGAAGGGTCCGGGCGTGATCCGTGCGTTGGATCTCAACGCGGGCACGGATGCGAAGACATTGCGTGGGCTCTACCTCGAACTCATCTTCGACGACGAGCGGACGGTGATGATGCCCGTCTCGGCGTTCTACGCCATCTGCGACAAGTACGCGGCCTATACGACGCGCTATGTGTCCGCCGGGGCGGATGGTACGCTTGCCGCGCGCTGGTTGATGCCGTTCGCGCGGACGGCGAGCGTACGCGTCGTCAATCTCGGCCGCAAATCTGTGACCTTGCGCGGTACGCGCGTCCTGGTGGCGCCGTATGCGTGGGATGCGGCGCGGAGTCTGCACTTCGGTGCGACCTGGACGGAAAACCGCGGTCTCTACACAGGCGTGAACGGACAGACGGACCTGCGTTACTGCGATCTCACGGGCGCGGGCTATGTGGTTTCGATGGCGGCGGCGGCGCATACGCACGAAGACGTCGGCTGGTGGGGCGAAGGCGATGAGAAGGTCTACATCGACGGCGAACATGTCCCGTCCTTCATCGGTACCGGTACGGAAGACCACTACGGTTTTGCGTGGAGCAACCGCAATACGTTCGACCATCCGCTGCTCGCGCAGCCGATCGGCATTGGCTGCTATGAGATCGGCGTGGCGCAGATGCTCCGTCACCGCATGCTCGATGCGATCCCGTTCACGCGTTCCATCCGCTATGACATGGAACTGGTGGACTGGGAAGAGCGGCGTCCGGGACGTCGTAAAATCGACTATTCGCCAACCGCCTGGTGGTACATGCGCCCCGGTGGAACCTCCCTCGGCAACGAGTGAGGTCCCTGCAATTCGGTTAATCGAATGCTGGCATGGATGGCGAATTTATGGTAAAATCTTTCACAGATTTCCGATAGTGTTCAACGAAAGGATAAAACATGGTGACAAGAAGAGATCTGCTGAAGACGGCGGCTGGCGCTAGCCTCTTCACGATCGCGCCCGCAGGGGTGCTGCGGGGCGAAACGGCGCCCTCGAACCAGCTCACGCGTGCGTTGATCGGTTTCGGTTGCATCGCGCAGAGCGCGAACCACCTGCCGTTCAAAGGCTCGCGCCTGATCGGCCTTTGCGACCCCTACAAGGCGCGTGTTCAACACGGTCTGGCGGCTGCGAAGCAGCACGGCTGGGGCCAGATCAAGGGCTACAAGAATTTCATGGAGCTCTTGGCCGATAAGGATGTGGACATCGTGCACATCTGCACGCCGCCGCATTGGCACGGCTGCATGAGCGTGATGGCCGCGAAGGCCGGCAAGGACATCTGGTGCGAGAAGCCGATGACCCGCACGGTCGGCG
>JAKSOY010000036.1 GCA_024405255.1 Kiritimatiellia bacterium | reverse complement strand
TCGCGGGCGTCAAGGGCGACATCCAGGACGGCTTCATCCAGAAGGTGAAGTTCATTTCGTCGCACGGCATGTTCTCGCTCTGGATCGGCTACGGTCTCGCGGTGGGTCTGCTCGTCGCAAACCGCCTGCTCAAGCTGATTCTCGCACGCAAGGCCAACGAGCAGGGAATCGAACCGTCAACCAATCAGACGATCGAAAAGGCCGTCTTCGGCGGTCTGTGCGTGGCGGCCGCCTGCGTGGCGCTGATCCCGATCTACGAAAACTACACGAACGGCAAGCTCGTGTTCGCGATGGGTTCGGCCGAACAGAACGGACACACCTTCGGCTGGCAGTTCGGCAACTACCAGCTGCGCGGCGCGAACGCCATCCGCGAGGAACTCTCGAAGGACGAAGAGCCGCTGCCGAACCCGCAATGGCCGGCCGAGATGGAACCGCATGCCATCTTCTTCGGCGGCACCGATCCGGGCCGTTTCGTGCCGACCTACATGATCTACTCGGCGAATGTGCGTCCTGACGTCTACCTCATCACGCAGAACGCCTTGGCGGACGACACCTACATGTCCGTCGAACGCGACCTCTACGGCGACGAGATCTGGATTCCGTCCAAGGAAGATTCCGCCGAATCGTTCAACATCTACGTCTCGGAAGTGCAGAGCGGCAAGCGCCAGGCCAATGCCGACCTCAAGATCGAGAACGGCCGCGTGCAGGTCACCGGCGCACTGGGCGTGATGGAAATCAACGGCGTGCTGACGAAGATGATGTTCGACCACGAACGCCTGCGCCACGCCTTCTACGTCGAGGAGTCGTATGTCATCCAGTGGATGTACCCCTACCTCACGCCGCACGGCCTGATCATGAAGATCAACAAGGATCCCAACGCCCTCAATGGCGACATCGTGAAGAACGACATGGAATTCTGGGATTGGTACCAGCGCCGCCTGCTGCGCGATCCGGCCTTCCGCCGCGACTTCCCGGCCCAGAAGAGCTTCTCGAAGCTCCGTGCCGCCATCGCGGGCCTCTACTCGCATAGCGGCATCTATTCGATGGCCGACCAGGCGTTCCGCGAAGCGGTGCTCCTCTACCCGGCCTCGCCCGAGGCGACCTTCCGCTACATCCAGGAAGTGCTGATGCCCCTGCGCCGCTGGGACGCCATCAACGACCTGCTGGACTACACCGACCGCGTGGACCCCAACAACACGCGTACGACCCAGCTGCGCCGTTACGTGAAGAAGCTGCAGGACGTCTCCGCGCAGATCGAAACCTTCAAGGCCAAAGCCGCCAAGGCGCCGCTCAACGCGCGTGACAGTATCACGCTCGCACAGTGCTATCACTCGATCGGACAGGACGGCCAGGCCCTTGCCAATGTACGCAAGACGCTCGCCCTTCCCGATGCCGACGACTTTGACGTGCTCTACCTCGCGGCCCACCTCTACTCGTCCTGCGGCCAGCGCGGCGATGCGGCGACGACCATGAAGCGCGCCTTGGCCCGCATGCCGGAAAACCTCGATCCGCGCTATCGCCTCGACCTCGTCTCCATCCTCATCGAGGGCGGTCTCAACGCCGAAGCCATCGACCCGCTCAACGGCTACCTGGCCATTCAGCCGCAGGACGCCCTTGCCTGGATCAAGATGGCCAAGGCGCAGGATGCTCTCGGCCACATGCAGGAAGCGCAGAGCGCCGTCTTCCGCGCGCTTCAGGCGAACCGCGAGATGATGATTCAGCAACTCGAAACCGACAAGGAGCTCCTCCGCATCGCAACGCCGGTCCTTCAGATGCTGCAGCGTCAGGCGCAGGAACGCCAGACGCTCCAGCAGAAGAGTCTGCTGCAATGACACACTTCATCTTTGACAGGACCTTCCATCCGGACGAGGCCAACCAGGCCTTTACGGTCGGCAAACTGCTGGAAACGGGCGTCTACACGTACAAGCCGACGGACCATCACGGTCCCACGCTCTACTACGCCGCGGCCCCGCTCCAGCAGGCCTTCGGCCACCACACGACCGCCCAGCTCGACGGCACGCTGTTGCGCTGTACACCGCTCGTGTTCGCCGTCGCGGGCCTCGTCTTTCTCTACCTCGCCGTTCTGCGCCTCGTGCGCCGGGCGACCGAGCTGATGGGCTGGAAGAGTTTTGCCGTGCCGTTCCTCCCGGTCGTTCTGCTCGGTACGGCGCCGCTCTTCGTCTTCTATGCGACGGATTTCATTCAGGAGATGCTGCTCGTCTGCTTCACCTTGATGATGTTCTGGGCGGGCACGGGCTACTTCCTGCCCGGCAAACGCCTGAAACGCGGCACTTGGGCCCTTCTGTTCGGCATTGCCGCCGGGCTCGCCTTCGCCACGAAGGAAACGTGCGTGTTGACGTTCGCAGCATTCTTCGGCGCGGCGCTGCCCTTCCTCGTCAGCCACTTCCGCCGCACGCGAACGCTCCCGTTCCGCCCGAACGACATCGTGCTCGGCCTGATGGGCGGGCTTCTGACAGCCGTCATCCTCTTCTCGTCTTTTGCACAGGATTGGAACGGCGTCTACAACGCCTTTGTCGCGGCCCCGCTTTCCTATGTCCACCGCGCCGCCGGCGATGCCGCCTCGGATGGTGCCGCGTGGCATGTGCATCCCTGGTGGCAGCATCTGCAGTGGCTCTTCCTCGGCAACCCGCCGAAGAACGGACACCTCGACCTCACCTTTGCAAATCTGAAGGCGCTTTTCCACTTCCTCTGCCTGCTGCTGCCGGTCGGTCTCTGGTGTGCCTTCGGCAATCGGCGCGACGAGGCGCATCGTCCGCTCGTCATCGCGTTTCTTGGCACCTCGCTTTTCACGGCGCTTCTGCTCGTCTTCTACTCGGCGATTCCCTACAAGACGCCGTGGTGTACGCTGCAGATTCTCGTGCCGTTCCTGGTTGCGATTTCGCTCGGCTACTACTTGGCGCGCGAGGCATTCCTACAGCTCGGCCTTCGCCGCGGCAAATCGCCCACGGCCTGTGCATGGGTGACTTCGCTCATCTTCCTCGTGGCCTTTCCGGCCAGTATCATCGCCACGGAGCACCTGCCGGGTTTGACCAAGATCAATAAGACGCCCGATTCGCCCGAGATTCCCTACAACTACGCGCACAGTTCGCCCGAAGTCCGCGAACTCGCCGATTGCGTCGCGAACGCCATCGCGCAAACGCACAACAAGGCACGCACCGAATCGAGTTCGGAATCCGCCCAGCATCCGTTCATCGCAGTCGCCCTGCCCGCGACGGACACCTGGCCCTTCCCCTTCTACAATCGTACGCTGGAATCGATCACCGGCTATTGGACCCGCTTCGAAGATCTGATCGCCCTTGAGAAAAACGGCTGCAAACCAACCGTCGTCATCGTCCCGATGGCCGAAGGCCACCTCGCACAGGCGCTCTTCCCCTACCTGAAGAACACCCGCCGATTCTACATGCGCCCCGGCGTGCGCGTGCGCGTGTTCTGGTAATCAATAGAGCTTCTTGCCGTAGACGAGGATCTTCCCGAAGTGGAAGAAGTCGTTCTTCGCGTCGGGTTCGCGCGCCACCTTCACATAGCGCGCCCGACGCGGCGAGTCGAGTTTGATGCGGTATTCGGCCGTGACAATCGCCGTCTGATAGACGCGCGTCCAGTCTTTGCCGTCCTCCGAAACGGACACCTCGAACGGCACCTGCCGCGGCGCGTTCTGTCCGAATTTATTCAACAGGTACACACCCGTCACCTGCGCATCGCCCGGCAGTTCCACGATCGCCCAGGGTGCCGTCTCCTTGCCGGTATGGAACGTGCCCAGATCATTCGGATGACGGGGATTCGGCTGCTTCGTCGCATCGGTCACGCGCCCGTGAAGCTCGGGCTTGTCCCACCCGCACGTGGAGGACGTCGTCAGCATCGCGCGTGCGGAAAGAAGCTTGCCGCCCAAATCGTTCTCCGGATAGCGCGAGGCTTTATTGTCGACCGGATTGAGACGGTCGAACAAATCAGCCACTGTACGGAAAACGGCAATGTCCTTTGTCTTCGCCGCCGACATCATCATGCCGCGACAGTCGATCGTCGCGCCTTTCCCGCGCGTCCCGACACTTTCCACGAGTCGAATGAATTCCTTCGCGTGCGCCGTATCCGAAAGCGCCCAGGACGCCCCCCAGCCGAGCACCTCGGCGAAGCACGGACGCCCCACCTGCGCCGCCAGCGCCGCCTTGAAGAGACGCATCCGCCGCGCCGGTTCATTGCCCACGATCTTCAACTGGCGCTCAAGGAGTCCCGTATAGTTCATCTCTTCGCGCGTCACCACATTCGTCGGCTGCGGCAGCAGCGGATAGAGCCGTTCAAGCGTTGTCACCGCGCGATCGACACCGCCTTGCTTGTCCTTCGCAATCCGCGCAAGGCAGGTATGGATGAGATCCCAGGTCGCCTGACGCCCCTCGGGCAGCGCCTGCACGAGCGCCTTCAGGAAAGCCGCCGCCGCCGTCGCGGGAGCCGTTCCGCGGTCCAGCCAGTCGGAATACGCACGCCAGGCGCCATAGTGCTTTGGACACGTCTTCACCGCGAGCCGGTACCAGGCTTCGATTCCGCGCGAATCGTTTGAATCGGCGTCTTCCGCCAGCCGCGCCAGCCATGTGTAGCGATCCGCCGTGAGCGCGCGTGAACGATTCGCATAGGATCGCTCGAAGACATCAAAATAGGTGAAGGCATGTCCGCCCCAGAAGGTATTATGGACCGAGGTAAAACGCGACACGTAGTTGTGGATGTCCCAGCGTCCGTTCGCACGCCGACGCACATAGGCGCAATGTCCGGGCTGCCCGCCGGTCGACGCCATCAGGCCGTGCGCGTTCGCACTGAGCGCACCAAAAGTCGAGAGAGCCCCGCACACACCGCCCACCGTCGGACGCAACGCCTGCGTCGCCCAGGTACAGTCTCGCCAGGGACGATAGTACGTCGGCCGCTGTACGCTTTCGCCGAAGCAGTTGTGCAGCCGGTACGGGACGCACCAGCAGGCGCCGCCATAACTGTCGTTCGTGAAATTCAGGTAGTCATTGAGATACAGGAGGTCGCGGATGTTGAGTATCTTGCCGAGCGCAAAGCGCCATTCGCGCACATCCTGCGTGTAGGCCGCCTTATGGAGGCGTCCCGCACGCGCAAGGAACTGATAGCCCGCAAACGTGCGCACGAGGTCTTCCGTCGTATGCTTGCCCGTCGACTGCAAGGCCATCGCCGTGGCAATCGTACGGGCGAGACCGCCCGCGAGGATCTCGCCTTTCGGATCGTTCCACACAAGCGCCGCGAGATTCGTGAATGCCGCCGGCACATCGACGATCGGACCCGACGCCAGAAAATCCTCCAGCCAGGCCTGATCCTTGAGAAAGGCATTGACAAAGGCACGGCCTCCTTCCAGACGCAGAAGCTCCGTCAGCGTCTTGTTTCCGATTTCATGCAACACCCACGTGCGCGCAAGTGTCGTCGCCTGCCGGTCGTCCAGTGTACCGGGACGCGTCCAAACCGATTCAAGCTTGGCCCGCTGTGTCGCATACAGCCGTGCAACGGCCTCTGCCGTCGGAGGATTCTCGACAAATCCGCGCGCGCGCAACTTGAGATCGACAAGCCCCTTGCCGAATTTCACGTCTTTCGCGAAATCCGTCGACGGAGGTTCGATCGTTTCGCCGAATTCCTTGTCGGTCAGGTAGCCGTAGGCCGCCCACCCCCAGAATGTCTCGGGGCCTTCAGAGAAAACTTTTTTCAGTAATTGACGCGCCTTTGCCTTCTGCGATTCATCGCGTCGAATGAACGCGAATTCCGCCATGTCGACCGACTGCCGCTGCACCACCGTCCAATGCATCTGCGGCCGAGCGCGCAGTTCGGCGATGAACGCCTTACCTTCTTCGGGCTTTTCGTGCAGGCCATTGGCCTTCGTCACGTCGTCGATGCCGTCACCCATCGTGAAATGCGACACCCAGCTTTTCGCCTCGTCCGACGTGTCGGCCACGAGCTTTTCCCACATCGCGGGGTAGGCGCGGGCGAGCCAGCCTTTTTTACGGTCGCGATAAAAGAGGCTCGGCCGCTCGGTGGCCGAGAGCTGGAAGTACGCCAGCCGCTGAAAACCGGAACCGATCGCCCCCTTCGCGAAATCGGCCTCGGCAGCCTGGCGCTCGCGATCGCCCGCCTGTACCATCTGCGCCATCTGCGAGGCCGTGATTTCCTGCGGCAGATTCTCGAATCGCACCACCGGTTCACCGGCGGCGTTGTAGACCAGCAACGCCGGGAAGCGACGCGTGTCAGGCGCGAGCGATTTCACCCGGGCGTTCTCATTCGAAACGACGGCGGACATCGCTCCCTCCCGCACGTCGTTGACGCCGAAGAGCCATTTGCCGCCCACCTGCGCGCGGAAGGCGCTTGAACGGTAGACTTTCTCAACCCGTGTACCCGAAACGCACCAGTCGCTGCCGACGCACAGCACGAGCGCCCCGCGCGATTCCCGCGCCATCTGCGCCTTCAGGTCTTCCGCCCCGACCGCCAGAGAACAGGCGAGGGCGCCAACAACCACAAGTACACGGTTGAGTTTCATCGTCATTGTCCCTTCTTGCCGATCGCCTTCAGGGTCACAGGACCGAGCAGGCCCGAGGGCACATCCTTGATCGGTTTCTTGTAACGCGAAGGAATCGTCCGATAGTGATTGTTGAGCGTGTTGTACACCGTCACTTCCACCGTGTTCTCGCCCGGCTTCAGATCGCGCGTCACGTCAACCGCCCACGGTGGACACATCACCGCGTGCGCCGGCCGCCCGTTCACGCTCACCGATGCCGCACAGCCCACGCGGCCAAGATCGAGTTCGAACCCGTCGGCCGCCTTCGGCGAGAAGTTGAACGTCGTACGGTAGACCGCCGCGCCCGAATAGCACGCAAGGCCGTCCGTCACCGCCCAGTCGCCCAGCGCCATCTTCGCCGGACGCATCTTGAGCTTGATCGGACCCTTGAAGGCGTTGCCGCCCACAAAACCGGGCTGATAGGCCACTTCGACCGTCAGCACGCCGTTCTTGATTTCCTTGCGCAGCAACCGGCCCCGCACGTCGACTTCAGCGTCATACGCACCGGACGGCACCGTGGCCGTGAATGTGCCACGCGCCATCTTGCCGCCGAACGGATCGAACGGCAGCACGGCAGGATCGTCCAGCCAACACATCGCAAGCGGCGTCTGGCATCGAGGCTTCGCGCTGATATCCAAGCGCCGGAAAACGAGCGACGCACGCCCGTAGCCCGTATACACGGCCTTCACCGGCGTATAGCCCGCCTTCAACGAGAGCCGTTCGCCCGGCTTCACGGGCTTTCCGTCGACCCAAAGCCCCTTCAACGCCGGCTTCGCGGACCGTTGATGCGGATCGGCCGTGCCGCGAACCGCCTCGAAGGACACAACCGCCTCGGCGCTCACCGCACACGGCGCAGAAACGAACGTCTCGAACGTGTTCTCCTGCGGCTTGTTCCCCACCTTCTTGGGGTTCACATCGTAGAGCGCATCCCAACCCTGCGAGTAGGGTCCCAGCACGAGGAACTCGTCACCCACGCGCTTGTTGAGCCCGTGATGCTTGTTCTGGTAGGCCGGCATGTTCCAGGGACCGTACCGCCAGCTGAACGCATAGACACCGGCGCCATTCTTCGTGAACTGCGGACCATACTCAAGGAGCGTGCGTTCCTTGCGGTCGACCCATGTCATCTCGCGCACTTCCGCCCCGATCATTTCCTTCGAAGGCGGCTGACGGAAATCACCCCACTGGTTATCCATCGTCGGCTTGAATTCGACCTCCCACTCGGTCGGCAGGGTCGCCACCGTCGTACGCGAACGCGCACCGCCCTTGAGGACCACCGCACCTTCGCCGCGCGTGATGACGGCCAGAACGGGCTGACCCGGAATCGGGTACGGGGTCTGCTCGCCCGTCCACAGATTGTAGAGCGCCAACGTACCCGTCGCCCGGAGGCGAATGTCGGTTTCGCCATCCCAGTCGACGAGGTAGTAGATGTCTTCCGTCGCCGTACGACGATGGTGGACTTTGAGTCCGGGATTGCCCACGACATCCGGGTTGTCGAAGAGCGGCAGCTTCACATCCTCGAGCTTGTTCGCACGAATGACCTTGCCGCCCGCCTGGGCGAAGGCGTTGAGCTTCGCTTCGCTCGTCGCACGCAGCTTGCGCATGAGCGGCACGATCACGACGCGATAGTTCTCGCCCGCCACCGACAGAACCGGCCCCACGTCCGTACGTGCAATCGTCGCGGCGGCGATGGAATCGGAGTCGAGAAAGTCGCAATCCGTCGTTCCTTCCACGGCGAGTTTCTTGACGAACTGATGCGAGAGCGCCGTCGCGGCACCACCGGACGTGCGGTCGAGCACCATTTCCTCCTGCGGCATCACGATCGCCACGTCGCACACATGCACGCCGCGCGTGAGCGCCCATGAAAGACGCTCGAAATATTTGAGCGTGTACGGCAGCAGCGCCCAATAGGGCTGGCGGAAATGATAGCACGGCGAAGCCCACTCCCACCAACCGCCATAGGTCGTATAGTAGAGGCCGTGGAGATTGAGCAGGTTTGCACCATACACGTAGTTGCGCGCCGTGGCGGCGAAGATCGTTTCAGTGGACGCCTGCCAGCCGAGCGAGTGATAGCCTTCCAGCCACACGCGTGGCCGATGGTAGAGGTGCGAGATCGAAGACCCTACCTTGCACTTCACGGGATCGGGACCGCTTCCGGGCGTGTCGAATCCAGGCGCCGTGTACCAGCGCATGCACCGCATGTAGTCGCCGAATTCCATCGGATTCTTGCCGCGCGAAGCCGGATCGCAACCATAGATCATTCCGCGCGAAGCGTGCCAGTTGTAGATGGGCTTGAAGAAGCGCTCCTCCGTGAGCGCCACCTGCACGTCGTTGAAGTCGAGACGCACCTGAAGCGTGTCGGGGCCAAAATCCCCAAAGAGCGCGGGCAGCTTGGGTACGATGTCGTAGCCCTTGCGTTTCTTGAATTCATCGGCGAAATCGTCCGACCACACGCGCAGATCGGCGAGCAGGCGCAACTCGTCCTGGAAGAAGTAGTTGAGCGCCTTGTGCGCCTCTTTCGGCACGCGTTCGAGGAAGGGATTGAGGAAACGTTCGATGAGGCGCTTGGCCGTTTCGGGGTTGAGCGGATCAAGCGTCGCCGGCTTGACCTTCGCCACCACCTTGCCACCGACCATCTCAAGCACCTTGCCGCATGTTTCCGGCGCGGAAATGCCGAGCTGCCGGTAGAGGTTGTCACGTCCCGGCCAATCGAGCGTATAGCCCGAGAGGCCGATGCCCATGTTGCGCTTCGCGCACTCGACGGCTACGAAGGAGAAACAGTCCCACCATTCATCGGTGAAGATCTCGGGCGTATTCGGATCCGTCTTCCAACCTTCGGACGCGACATGGCTGTAGTTCACCTGCATGCCCGAGACACCCGCCTTGTGGAGTTCTTCGATCTGCCACAAGAGCCGCGCCTTGTCGAGCTTCTCGCCCGACCACCACCAGAACGGCACTTCGCCATAGCCGGGCGGCGGCGTCTTCAGATTTTCGGCGAAAGTCGATTCACCCCAAGCGCCCGCGCCAACGGCGAGCGCACACACGAGAAGGAGTCGTTTCATTTTCAGGACCTTCACTTATTCGTAGATAAAGACGAGTTCACCGCCGGCGACGATTTCATTATGGCGGAGGAAGAGAGGATCGTGCGGACGACCGTTCAGCGTCACCGCCTTGATCTTCGTGCCGGTCGCCAGATTCTGCGCGCGGATCGTGAACGTCTTGCCATCGGCGAGGTTGATCGTGATCTTCGGATACGCGCTGCCGTGCAGCACGTAGAGGTCTTGTCCCGCGAGCGGATAGAATCCGAGCTTGATGAAAATGTAATAGGCGCTCATCGCTCCCGAATCGTTGTCGCCCGGCAGGTCTTCGCCGTCGAAGAGGTGGCCGACCTCGCGCGCCCATTTCGTCACGAGATCGCCGCGTCCCACGTAGGCGAAAAGCCAGGGCGTCTGGAAACTCGGTTCGTTGCCGAAGTCGATGAGCTTGTGTTCAAGGGCATAGGAAAGACGCCGCTCGAAGGCCGCCTTGCCGCCGCAGCGGGCAATCAGTTCGTCCATCATGTGCGGCACGAAGAAAGAAGCCTCCCAACAGGTCGCTTCATAGAAGTCGCTATTGAAGCCGCGGCGCGGATCCGTCCGTCCGAAGGCCCCGTCCCTCTTGCGCGCGCGAATGAACCCCTTCACGCCGCTCGGCTTGTCGACACAGGCCGCGTCCCACACGTTCGTCCAGTTGCCGGACCGCGCGCGGAACTTCTCCGAGCCCAGCACCTGGGCGCAGCACCAGTCCTGGTAGGCGAAGCTGATCGTCGCCGAACCGCCCTTCATCCGCCCGCAGTAGTCTTCCCGCTCGCCGATTGGCGTATAGCCCTTCTCGCGGTAGCCGCGCGTGCGGCCGGTCCAGCGCGATTCGAGGAGCGGACGCACCCGCGCCCAGTCGATACCGGGAATCTTCTTCGCAAAGGCATCGCCGATCACGTAGTCCACCTCGTCGCCGCCCTGGCCCGTCTTGAATTCCTTGCCGGATGTATAGCAGGCCTCGCAGCGGCCCGTACGCGCGAAACGGTCGGCGAAGGAATTGACATTGCCCGCCAGCGCCGCGGGATCGAGAATCGCCATCAGCGGGAAGAGCGTTTTCCACGTGTCCCACATCGTGTAGTGGTCGTCCCAGCCGATGCCGTCCGCCGTGCGGTTGCGCGGCTGGACAAAGGTCTGCATCAGGTGCGAATAGAACTTCCGGCGCTCGGCGGGGGACAGTCCCTCGACCACCACGCGGTTGAGCATCTGGTCCCAAGCGGTCTGCGCAGCCTTCGCGATGTCGTCAAGGGAACGTCCGGCGAGTTCGGCCTCATAGTACGCCTTGGCCTGTGCCTCGCTCTTGAACGAAATGGCGATGCGATGGATTCCCGTTGCGGGATCGACCTGCGAGTAGGCGTAGCAGTTGAACGGAGCGGGATTCCAGTTGCCCGTGAACTCGCCCTTCTTGTTGACGCAGTCGGGCTTCGACAGCTTGCAGCGGCGGTTGAGGTCGAAGGCGAGCGGCCGGCCGTCAAAGCTCCGCGCACAGTAGATCGCGCCGTGCGCCGTTGCCGAAACATCCACCGTGGCCTTGAGGTCCGTCAGGCGAACACGCAGACGATACGGATGCGTCTCGACGAGTTCCATTGCCGAGGCGGGAAACACATAGCGGAAAATGCCATAGCTGGGCGTACCGCCCGTGCCCTGGCTGTGAAGCTGCGAAAAACCGACGACGGGATCGCCCGGCCACCAGCCGCTCGTCGGCGGACCAAACCCGTGCTTCGCACCATTCGGCCGCACATGCGGAACCGGCCACGCCGAATCCGGCGAGGGATGAACCGAACCATGCGGCACACTCGGCCCCACGATGTTGCTGCCATGGGAACGATCCGTACCGATACGTGTATCCGCCCATTCAGACGGAGAAACGGCAAACGCCGCCATCGCACCGACGACAACGGAAAGGGAAGTCACAACTCTCAAGTTTTTCATGAGAGTATTATATCACAATCTCGTGCGCTTGGGAGAGAAGATTGAAGTCAGCCAGTCAGTACAGGCGGATTTCGAAAATGCGCGCCGAAGGATCGCCCCAGGTCTCGGAGACCGTTACGCGCAACGCCGTCAGTTCAGTCTCGGGAAACGTATGGATGCGATGACGCAGTTCATTATCCGTTACCGTGACAAGCGTCTGCCACCGATCGGCCACCCGGGCCTCGACCTTGTAGGCCTTCACCAGCCGGGGAGGACGCACCGCCGCATGACGCGCGCTGAGTTCGGGATCGAACGTGAGGCGCACTTCTTTCGCCGTCACCGGCTGTGCAAAGTCAAGCTGCACGGACTGCGGCAGCTTCTGCAGCGGGTCGGAACACCAGCCATGGTAATTCCCCCCTTCAGGACGCGACACACCGTCGGTGACGGCAGCCGCATGGCTGTCGCTCACATAGACAAGCGCGGGCTCCGTCACAAACGCATACTGTTCGCATTCCCGCGGATACCACGCATTGCCACCGTTCCAGGCGCGCCCGCCATTCGGCCCCGTTGTTCCGTCACGCAACGCCCACGCGAGATCCTGCGTTGGCGGTACTTCAATCCACACAAACGGTTTCGTGAGGGCAATCGGTTTCGCCGGCACGAAACGGACGAAATCACGTCCGCCCGCCGGCACCGTGCCCTTGATCGTCGCCAACGGTTTCTTGCCGGGGAATTCATTCGGCGATGCGACTTCGTACACTTTGATTTCAAGTTCACGATCCTTTGCCTGCGCGTTGACGAGGCGCAGATTCACAGCCTCCAGCGCCTTCAAGTCGCCACGCGCAAAACGTACGGCACGGCGGAATCCCCTGCACTCATGCTTGAGGCCGTCTGCACGCCGCAGCTGCGGATCTTTCAGATCGAACACCTGACGATTCCCGTCGCTCGTGGACGACACCTTCGCCCCGCGCGCGAGGTCGGCCGTATCCTCATTCGCCAAATGCGGAATGTACTGGTCGTCCTTCAGCAGACGCTGCTGCAGTTCCGCGATATAGGACTGCCCATACTCGCGCGGCATCAGATTCTTTTCGCACATCAGCGCCGCCGCCGTACCGGCCGCCTGACCGAGCTGGAACAATGTGCCCTGTACGCGCACGGACCCCAAGGCGATGTGCGTCACGCTCACGGAGCGTCCGCCGAGAAGCAGGTTCGGCACGTTCTTCGAATAGAGACAGCGATACGGAATCGAATAGGCCGGCACCGACGGGTGGCGCTTCCAGTAGCCATTGCCGTTTGGATTCTCCATCCCGAGCGGGTCATGCGTGTCGAGCGGCCAGCCGCCGTAGGAAATGCGGTCGGGGAAGAGCCGGCCCGCAAGTGCGTCGTTCGCGGTCAGCACATAGTCGCCCACCAGACGAAAACCTTCACGACGCGCGTTCTTGTAGGGCATCTGCGTGAGTACGGCATCGGACGCCTTGTTCTTCAAACGCGATCCGTTCTTGATCCAGCCCCAGTAGGCAAAGTTGATGCGCACAAGTTCATCACGGGCGCGTTCGGGATCCGCCAGCTCGTCAAAGCGTCCGCCATGTTCAACCCACCATTCGGATTCAAGACGGTGGATCCGCCGCGTGAATCCGGGCGGCAGCACCCGCGCCCATACGGGCGTCGTATACGGCTGCGGCTTGCCCGTGTGCGTGTAGCGATAGCCAAGACAATTATCCATAATGCAGCCGCTCATCAGCAAATCGTCACGAGCCTCGGGCGCCGCGGCTTCGTTGAACTCGCTCTGCGCCTCGCGTCCATGCATATACTCGGCCCCCGCGAAATACCCCAGCCAACCGTCGCCCGTGCCGTCCATGAAAAGGCGACCGCGGAAACGCGTCGAGGCACCCGTGAGCGTACTGCGGCCCACGACGGCGGCGATTTTGTCGCCCGCCTTCTCGACCGCCAGCACACGCGTGTTCGGAATCTCGACGAGACGGTCCTTCAGCTCCTCCGCCATTTCGCGGAAGGCGTCGCTGTAGGTCCACCCCTTGTGCTGGTTACGCCGCATCGTCGCTTCGCAGACGAGTCCGGACTCTCGCAAGTCACCGTGTCCGTAGACACCGGCGCCTTCCATCCACACGCCCATTTCACAACCGGCATTGCCGCCCATCACAGGACGGTCATGCACAAGCAGCACACGCGCGCCATTACGCGCCGCGGCGAATGCGGTACCGAGTCCACCGGGACCCGCCCCCACGACAACGAGATCATACGATCCACCGTCCGCGATCTTCTCAACCGTCCCCGTATAGGTCAGACGCGCCGCGCGAAGAGCCTTCTCATCTTCCGGCGGGACGAATGTAAGATCCGTCGTGAAAAGCAGCGCATCGCAACGCGCAAAAGCGCCCGAGAGGTCCTCGAGGGAGACGGGGACCTTCCCCGCCGCGAGCGTGAAGTCGCCCGCCTTCTCCCAGCACCAGCCGTCCTTGCGCGAAGCACCAAGAGTGGAACCGCGCGTCCCCGCCACGGAGACGGCGAAAGTTCCAGGCGAGAAATCGGGCAGCCAGTCCTTCGTACGCGCCCAGACGCGCCATGTACCGGCGCGCGGAATCCTGACCGAAGTCGTTGCCGGCGCAAGCGGCTTCAACACGCCCGCCGCAAGCAGATAGGCACTGCCCATCTTGTGGGTGAACTGCGTATCGAGCGACCAGCCGCCATAGTTCGCAAACGCCTCGGCTTCCAGCCAGAGGAATCCCGGCACATGCTCCTGCACATCCACGACCGGCGCGCGGAAGCTTTTCAATTCGGCAAAGGTCGTCGCACTGGGATCGTTCGCCTCCGCCCAAACCAACCCCATGCCCAAACCCACACAGACAGCGACGACTGATTTTTTCATGCCTTTCCAGCTCCTCACGTATTGATCTTGATTGACAGCCGGGCGATTGCAACTTCGCACAGATCGCCCGGCCCTTTCATTTTACATTCTGCCTTTTCATTTGTGCCGCAGCGAGGGGCATTCGGCGCACGGCGGCTTCACCGGGGCCGAGTAGCCCGGCTTGTCAACCGGACGCTTCGCGGCATAGATGCTGTAGACGGCATTGTCGCGAATGTCGTTCAGGCCCTTACGCAATCCCGCGTCCTGCTCGGGGAAGAGACGCACGAGCTGCGTCGCATGCGCGAACACTTCCGCGCTGTAGTGGTCGCTGAACGTACCGAGGTCCTTCTGCGACCAGAGGTCGCGCACGCGCCAACGTCCCTCGAGGCCGAGCGAGTTGAAGTCGATCGATATCTGCGTGGTGATGCCGTAGGTATTGAAGAGCGCGAACACAAGCGATCCGTCGCTCATGGGCTTCGCCCACACTTCGGCACGCGGACCCTTCGCGACACAGGCAGCCTGGGCGCCAAGTTCGTCCTGGCTCGTCTCGATCACTTCGTCATTCGTCAGCAGCGAACGCGTAAAGTCGTCCATCTGCGTGAGGTCGCAGCCGATCAAAAGCGGCGAGCAGCAGATGGCCCACAGGGACATGTGCGTATACTGTTCATTGTGCGTCAGACGCGTCGGGCGCAGATGGCCCCAGCCGAGGCGGCCGACGACGAGCATATCCGGATCGTTCCAGGCACCCGGACGCGCATACGGCCACGAATCCATCTGCTGATGGATGATGCCGTTCATCGACCCCCACGTATCCGTGATGTCGCCCGTCGTACGCCAGCAGTGGCCGCCAAGCGATTCACCCCAGGTGGAGACGTAACCCATGCCGTACTGGCAGAGCGAATAGACGATGTCGCGCTTCTGCGCCTTGAGCGCTTCACCCATCAGGCGGTACGGCAGCATGAGGCGACCATGCCCCGAGCCCACCGCCACGCCGCCGTAGCTGCACCAGTCGTACTTAAGGTAGTCGTAGCCCCAGTCGGCATACGTCTGGGCGTCGAGCCACTCGTGTCCCCAGCTGCCCACGCAGCCACCGCACGTGTACGGACCCGGCGACGAATAGAGGCCGATCTTAAGGCCGAAGGAGTGCGCGTAGTCCGCAAGATCCTTCATGCCGAGTCCCTTCTCCGGCGAGAAACGCTTGTTGACGACGATCGAACCGTCGGGATTGCGTTCCGGACCCTGCAAGGTGGGATCGTTCTTGGCTGACGGCTTGTTCTGCCAGTAGTCGTCGATGTTGACATAGCTCCAGCCATGATCCGCGAGGCCGCTCTTCATGAACACGTCGATCGTGTCCTTGATGTTCTGTCCCGTCACGGCGCCGGCGAAGCAGTTCCAGCTGTTCCAGCCCATCGGCGGCGTGAGGGCGATCTTGTCGCCCACCACCAGCTTGAGGACGCGCGAAGCCGAACCCTTCGCGTTCGCCGCCTTGAACGTGATGCGGTAGGTACCCGCCTTCGCCACCGAACCCGCGAGAATACCCTTTGCGGCGTCAAACGTCACACCCTGCGGCAGGCCTTCCGCCGTCAGCGTCATCGGACGATCGCCCGTGACCGGCAGACGCCACACGATGGGACGCCCCGGGCGCACGCCAAAGACCTTCGCACCGTTGATGCGCGGCGTCGGACCCGCCTTCGGCGTCAGGATGCCGAGCTGTTCCTTGCCGATCTTGTACGGCGAGGGACGCGCACCATCCTGCATCGTGAAGAACGCATTCGCCCAGTCGGCGTGGTCGTAGGTGTCGCCATCGCCACCGTCCGTGACGACCAGCTCGACCGTCTTCGCACCCGTGAGATCCGCATGCAGATGAATCGCTTCGCGCTTGCCCTTCAGCACTTTCGTCTCGGCCACCGTACGGCCATCCGCGATCACGCGGAAGCGGATGCTCGACACCGAACCGACCGGAAACACTTCCGCATCGGCACCCACGTCCGCATCGAACGCCAGCGCCTTGCCGGCCATATCATAGATCGCCACCGACTCGGCATGCGTTCCCACGCCGCGCGCGAACGTCTGATCGCCAATGCGCAGCGGGTTTCCATCCACCGACCGCTTGGCATGCACCTGTCCCCAGCCGCATATCATACCATCCAACGGAAGTTCATCCAGCCAGACCTTCTGGTCGGCTACAAGTGTACCTGCGGCACAAACAGCCGCGATCGCCAGCCACATCTCTTTTCTCATTTCATTCTCCTTATTAAAAATGACACGATTATTCTAACATACTTTCACAAACAACTCAAACACTAGAAACGCGGCAATTTCGCGGCGGAGTCTTCCATACCGCCGGGGCGGTTGCGGAGCTTCCACACCTCGTCGTGTTCTTCGCGCAGGAAGCGCAGACGGCGCTCGTCGCGACGGTTGCAGGCGGCGTCGATGAGATTCGCCATGTGGACGATCTCCTGCGCCCACGGGTTGGGGAACGCGCCGCTGGCGTAGGCCGAGGCCGCATGGCGGCAGCCTTCGGCGATGGACGAGATCTCGGACAGAACCGAGTCCGTCAATCCCGGATGACGCGAATAGCCGTGGTCGTTTGCGAGAATGCGGAAGAGCTCGCTCGCATTCGCCCGCAACGCGCCGCCGCGCAGATAGAGCGTACCCAGCCGCAGCAGTGTTCCGCCCAGCGGCACTCCCATCACGGCATTGAGCGCCTCTTCAAGATTCATCTTCCCTGCGCTCGCCCCCGTAAAGGCGAGATTGCCACCGAGGATAAGCCCCGGCAGCGAGGCCGCCAGCGGCTGCCAGTGTCCGCCATCGCCCCAGTCCGTGACAAGAAACCCCTTGGCCCCGAAGCGATGTCCCGCCTGCTCGGCGGCCTGCATATTCTCGCGCATGTTCTCCACGCGCCCCCCGAGCGAATTCCAGGAGCTCGTTCCCGGGCACACATAGAAATCAAGCCCCGCCTGGCGGAACTTCTCCGCCTCCGCGAGGAATGGATGGTTGCCCTCGTAGCCCCAGTCGAGCGCGATCAGGTCTTTCGGCAATTCAGGCACGAGCTCAGGGTGTTTCAGAATCACGTCACCCCAGAACATCGGACGCTTCCCGTGCTGACGCGCGAGCGCGGCGACTTTCTTGAGGAATTCGAGATAGACGCGTCCCTCGCCCTGCTCCTTCACCGCCGCCGCGCTACGGCCTTCGCCCAAGAGGTCG
Source organism: Kiritimatiellia bacterium (assembly GCA_024405255.1). The sequence goes on along the minus strand of JAKSOY010000036.1, from coordinate 7,400 downwards.
AACGTCTCATCGCAGCCGATGTTGAAGAGCTTGGAAGAGAAGTTCGGCAGCAGTTCGGCGTAGAGTCCCTCAAGGAACTCGAGCGAGGCGGGGTCGGTCGGGCACAGCGTCGTCGGGAATTTCTTGAATCCGCCCCACGGCAACGGCGCGCCGCCTTTCGGCAGTTCCGCCAGATGATTGTATTCAGAACGCACCAGCCACCGCTCGAGGTGTCCGAATGAATTCTGATTCGGAACGAGTTCGATGCCGTTCATCGCACAGTAGGCGTCCAGCGCGCGAATCTCGCTCGCCGTCAGCGGAGAGGCCTTCTCCCAAACGCCCTTGTGCTGCGAGTAGGCAAACGTATGTTCCGTATAGAGCTGCAGCTGGTTGTAGTCGAACTTGGCGAGCAAGTCGACGAGAAGCTTGAGCGTGCCCATCGTCGGAACTTTGTCCCGACTGATGTCGAGCATGTAGCCGCGAACCGCGAACATGTCTACTTATCCCCCTTCGCGGGAGCCGCGTTGCGTTCGCGGCTGTAGAAGGCTTCGGCCTCTCCCTTGAGGCCCTTCTCCTCCATCAGCACGCCGAGATTATGAAACGCCGTCTCGCATCCATCGCGTGCGGCACGACGCAACAGCGACTCCACATAGTCGCGCAGATAGTTGAAACGGTTCGCCTCGCGCGCGTGGATGAGCGCCGCAAGATTGTTGACGGCCGTCGCGGAAGTGAGGATGCGCTTGACGAGCGCCACCCGTGCCGCATCGGGGAAGCTCACGAATCCGACAATCGGCCAATCCTTCTTGCCGTCCCACATCACAAACTGGTAGTCGCGCGGATCCCCTTCCTTGCCAAGTTCGTTCGTCATCACGAGGAACAACGCGTCCGTCACCTTCCACGCGGTGATCCAGCCGCCGGTCCGCATCGAACCGCCACCGACCACGCCTTTCTTCGTGAAGATCGCGAAGTTCTTCCAGAAATCGGGGTCGAGATCCTCGCGGTAACCGCCCAGTGTCTTGATCGTCTCGGCCTCGCAGCGCACAAATTTCGCATCGAGCTGCAACACGGCCCATTCGGCGATGACGCGGTTCACATACGCGAGCGCACTCGTGGCGGCCTTGCGTGCATCCGGTTCGCTCTTCTGCCGCTTGAGGCGATAGACGCCGTCGTCTCCTTGGACGAGCGCCTTCTCAAGCAACCCCTCCACGCGCGCGACGTCGAAGGCCCAGTCTGCATCCTCGACGAGCGCCTCCGGCGCGAACCACATGCGCTTGATCGGCGCGGCCGCACCATCGCGCGCATCGAGCATGCGCGAGACGAGAGACGGTTTGAACGGCACCGGAGCCGGAGCCGCATTCAGCGTGCACACGCCAGCCAGTAGCATGATCAACAGAAACCATCCTCTCATCGTCTCGCGCTCCTTTCCGTTCGCCACCGTTCTCAGATGTTTCGACCTCAATCAAGCACGCGGTCGAATGCGCCACCGCCTTCGCCGCATTCTCCGGCATCGCCCGCATCGACCAGCCGCGTCGGCTTGACTTTGGGACGCTCCCCGAAAAGCACCGTACCGAGTCGAATCCACGTCGCACCTTCCTCGACCGCGATGCGATAGTCGTTCGTCATGCCCATCGAAAGACGCGGCAGCGTCACGCCGAACTCCGCATCCATCGCGTCGCGCAGTTCGCGCAGTCCTGCGAAGACGGGACGCGTCTCTTCGATCTTGTCCGACGGCGTGAACGGCGCCATCGTCATAAAACCTTCCAGCGTCAGACTGGATGACGCCAGCGCACGCTCGACGGCGAACGGAACCTCGTCCGGACGCATCCCGTCCTTCGAACGCTCGCCGCTCATATTCACTTCCAGCAGAATATGCGGTTGCGCGCCCACTTCCTCGGCCACGGTCTGCAGACGATCGATCAGCGCGAGGGAATCGATGGAATGAAACGTCGTGAACAGCGACAAGGCCGGACGCACCTTGTTCTTCTGGAGGTGTCCAATCAGATGCCAGTCGGGTCCTGAGACGGCGAGCGGCTGCTTCCAGGCGGCCTCTTGCACCTTGTTCTCGCCGACGATGTGAAGCCCGGCTTCCCAGGCTTCGCGAATGACATCGGGCCCGTGCGTTTTCGTCACGGCCACGATCTCGACCTCGTCCGCCCGGCGGCCCGCCTTCGCACAGGCCGCGTCGATCGTGGCGTTCACCTCGTCGAGGATCTCCGGAAGTTCGCGCATGATCAAGCCTGCTTCTTCAGGGCTTCGACTTCGGCCTTGAGCGCCTTGAGGTCGGCGCGGGTCTTCTGGATCATCTTCGGCGCCAGCGTGATGGCGGCCATGTCCTTCATGGACATCGCCGGGGCGCCGATGACGTACTTGAGCGAGCCGTCAAGCGACTGCGGCACACCGGCCTGCGGCCCCACCTGCACGCCGTCGGCGATTTTGATGTGTCCGGAAATGCCGGCCTGCGCCCAGATGAGACAGCCCGTGCCGATCTGGGTGGAACCCGCGACACCGGCCTGCGCGATGATGCCCGAGTAGCCTGCGACCTTCACGTTATGACCGATCTGCACGAGGTTGTCGATTTTCGTCATCGGCCCGATGTAGGTGCGGCCGATGCGCGCGCGGTCGATCGTCGTGTTCGAACCGATCTCCACGCCGTCGCCAAGTTCGACAATGCCGAGCTGCGGAATCTTCTCGATTTTGGGGAGGCCGTTTTCAAATGTCGTGTTGTAGCCATAGCCGTCGCCGCCGAGGCGCACGCCGCAGTGAAGGATCACGCCCTTGCCGACCTTGGTGCCCTCGCGCAGAGTCACCTGCGGATAGATGTGCGTACCCGCACCGACGACGCAGTTCTCGCCAATGAAAACCTGCGCCTCGATCACGCAGTTGTCGCCGATGACCGTGTTCTTCTCGATGATCGTGTAGGCGCCCACGTGTACATTCGCGCCAAGCTGCACGCTCGGATCGACAATCGCCGTGGGGTGGATGCCCGGAGCGCGCACGGGAGCCGGCGGGGCAAAGAGTTCGGCCGCCGCCATGCACGCGTGGTTGGGATCGTCCACACGAATGATCGCGCATGGGGCACCCAGCGTCCAATCCGGCGGCAGCAGGACGCACGAAGCCTTCGTCTCGGCGACGAGCTTCACGTGCTTGGGATCCTTGCAGAAGCTCAAGTCTCCGGGACGGGCTTCTTCGAGTCCGCCGCATGCATACAATTCCACGTCGTTCCCCTCGAGAACGCCGCCCAGTTTCGCCGCCAATTCAGATGCTTTCACTTGTCTCTCCAATGATTAGAAATTCAACAGTTAATAGTATAGCAAAAATTACTTGCTCTGCGTCAGTCGGAAGTCAATAAAAGAAGACCGCGGCGAAATGCCGCGGTCCCTTTTTTCCGTTCATGCGAACGGCCTCGAATTAGTATTCGAAGCCCTTGCGGATGTACGGCTTGATGAAGGCGTTCGCCTTCTCGCAGTTGACGAACTTCTGCTTCTTCGTGCACCACTTGAGGGGGGTCTTCGGCAGGCGCTGCGCAACCGTGCCGACGAGGATCGCTTCCATCATCGGGATGGAGTAGTCGACGTCGGAGTAGCAGCGGCTGTTCGTCTCGGCGAACATCGCGCTCGTGCCGTTAATGGCCGTGAGGAACTCGATGTAGTGACCGTCGGCCGTCAGCGAAGCCGCGCCGTCGCTCTTGTCCATGCCACCGGCCGCCGCCACGCCCTTGCAGCGCGGAATCCAGGTCGCGACCTTCTTGCACGCGGGATGATCCTTCGTGTTCACCACGACCTTCTCGTCGCCGAGCGCGATGAACGCGTCCTGGCCGTAGTCGTTCGTGGAGCAGAGGATGCCCTTCGTACCGACGATCAAGCAGCCCGTATTCGGCACCTTGCCGTCCTTCGCGATCACCTGCGGCATCAGCGAAGCCGCCGGCTTCTCCTGACCGTCATACCAGAAGAGCGTGACTTCCGGAAGGGTCTTGCCCTTCTGGATCTTCGACTCACGCGCCGCGTAGGTGAGCTTCACGATGGACTTGAGCGGATACGCGATCTTGTTCTCGCTCTCGATCATCGTGCACTCGGCCGCCGTCACCGTGCCAAGTTCAAGACCGCGGAACGGCAGGTTCATCGTATGGCACGCCATATCGCCGAACGCACCCGCGCCGAAGTCGAAGAAGCCGCGCCACGTGAACGGCGCATAGACGTGCTTGCCGAGCTTCCACGGATCGTAGACATCGGTGCCAGCCGGATACATGTCGAGGAACGGACGCTCCTTGCCCGCGCCGACCCAGAGATCCCAGTTGAAACCCGCCGGAATCGCATCGCCCGTCTTGCGGCTCGAGACATACTTCTCGACGTTGAGGCCCTGCGGCCACACCGGACGGTTCGTCCACACGTGCACTTCCTTGACGTCGCCGAGGATGCCGCTCTGGAGGATTTCGACGTTACGACGGAAACCGTCGCCGCCCGAACCCTGGTTGCCCATCTGGGTCACAACGCCATTGGCCTTGGCGGCCTTGTAGAAATCCTGCGCTTCCTGAAGCGTACGCACGAGGGGCTTCTGCACGTAGACATGGATGCCCTTCTTCATCGCGCGCACCGCGATCGGCGCATGCATGTGGTCGGAGGTCGAAACCGTCATCGCCTCGATGTTGAGCTTCTCTGCGTCATCGATCATCTTGCGGTAGTCGTCATAGAACGGAACCTTGGTCGGGTCCATGAAATCCTTTGGAAGCTTGCCCTTCCGCTTTTCGTTCGCAATCGAATCCGCCGCACGCTTGACCGTGTTCTTATCGGCATCGTAGAACGCCACGACTTCCGCGAGGCCGCTCTTGACCATCGGCATCCAGTCGGAGAAACCCTTGCCCATCACGCCCGCAACGGCGAGGCGGATCTTGTGGTCGAGCTTGCCGGCGCGACGGGGGCCCGACGCGCACCCCGCGAGCGCAATGCTCGCCGCCGCACTACCAATGAATCCTCTTCTGTTCAGATTGAACTGCATCTCTCTGTTCCTTTTTTGTTGTTAAGCGCTATGCGCGAAATTGACGATAAAGATAATACCATTTTCTGCGCCGGTGTGCAAATGGATATTTTGCGAAGTCGTCGACCGCCCGTACGAAGAGACGCACGCCCTAATCGCCGCCCATCAGCGCATCAACGACGCAATCCCCCATTTCATGGCACCGCCGATACAGCTCGGCGCGCGTCGGCTCGCGCGACATGGCAGGCCACAGCGAGAGAAACAGCATTCGCCCCTCGGCACAGAATTTCTCATAGGCACGGCCCGGGTGCCACCGTTCGCCAAAGCCTTCGGGAGAAAGCACAATCCATCGGCCGCCCGCAAGCCCCAGTGCGTGCCCGCAGGCCTTTTCACACGGGCTCATAAAAGTTGAAATGCCCGCGCCGCCCGGGCCGATGCGTGCCGCCCTCGCAACCGCCGTGCGCCATTCACAACCGCCCTCGACCCATTTTCGCGAGCAACGGAACGGTTCAATGACCGGCAGCTGAAGAAGCGCCACATTGCCATAGCCATACCATGTGCGCCCGAGGAACTCGATTTTATTCACACGCTGGAAATAGGCCTGATGGCTTTTTCGCAACCAGCTTCGTTCGGCATTCTCGCGAATGTAACGCGTGAATGCGGCCAGCTGGCCATCACGCTTCACGATCCATTCGTGCCATTCGAATTCAAAGAGATGTTGCCCGGCGGAGCGGGCAACAGCAACACGCCTACCCTCGCCAGGCCGGGTAGGCGTGTTGCGCAGGCCCGCTTCGCCGGGCCGGTCTCGCGCGAAATACCCCTTTTCAAGCGCCCGCGTCAACATGCGCACAATCACTGGCAAGCTAACGCGCTTTTCGATATCGCGTATCTTGATCAACAGATGAATGTGGTCGGGCATGATCGCGAAGCAGGTAATCGGCTCGATGCAATACCATGTCAGATGAAACGTCATGATGATGTCAACGAATAGCCGCGTAATCCAATTGGCTTCGAGATAGTGACACCCGGCATCACCCACCACCCGCGCAAACTCGGGGAAACCCGCTGCACGTTTGATTGTAACCATGTAGAAAAACGGTCGCTTATAATCAAAGCCTTTCAATCGAATACCCACGACGCCTTCTCCTTTTCGTTGTTCTTTTTGACGCGCGAAATGCCATTCGCCCAATTCATTCGGTTCTTCTGTCGCCTTTTCTAGCAAATCGCATACCAATGTGTTTGCGGGTGGGGGGCGGGGTGGGGTGGGGGCGGGGGTTAGTGGGTGTTGGGCGGGGGTTAGTGGGTGTTGGGCGGGGGTTAGTGGGTGTTGGGCGGGGGGATTCGACCCGAAACCCGTGAAGCGCCCGTCAAAAACTGACGGGCTGTGGCAAAATTTTCGATACCCACGTTGTTGCCCGGCAGAGCGGGCAACAGCAACACGCCTACCCTCGCCAGCTTGCCCGGCAGGGTAGTCAACGCACTCGGTAGGCGTGTTGCGCAGGCCCGCTTCGCCGGGCCGGGGGTAGGCGTGTTGCGCAGGCCCGCTCCGCCGGGCCGGTCTCGTTAACGAAAAAAGGCCGCAAAATTGCGGCCTTTCGACTGGTGGTGATTGATTGCCTCATTCCGCACGTCCAACGCGCCCAAGAGAATATCCGCATATCTTTCACTGATGGGTATTATACCAAATTTCCACCTGGATAGCGGATGTAGCGCGAGTAGGTCGGGGAGAAGTTTGCCTGAATCGAGAGGCGGTCGACGCAACTCCGGGGGACATGTCATACCCCTCGTTTCATGGCGCAGTAGGTCGCGAGGGTCGGGCGTAGGTCAAACGGCGTCACCCTCTTCAAACCTACACTTTCCGCGTTGCTATTCCCCGCGAATTACGGCATCATACACGCCGTACCAAAGCAAAGGAACTCATTATGGCAGCTACCCAACCCGTCCCCGACAATCTTCTCGATGCGGCAAGAATCATCGCCGATGTCCTTAACCACATTCGGAACCCTGTTCTCACCCCTTCTTGCCAATCTCCATCAATGCACCCGTCCGTCTGACGAATCCGGAAACGCGCTCGGTAATTGTGCTTCGCGATTCCGTCCGTATCGCAGCGCGGCAACAAGCACACAGGATTGAATCAACGAGGCAAGCAACAACTCCGGCTGCTCATTGAGGAAAGGCAGATAATCCGGCAGAGCAAACCACGGTTTGGCGTCGGAAGACGCAAATATCGGTCCAATCAGAACATCAATCCAGGGCAAGACAAGGATTGCAAGAACCCAGCCCGCCACCGCCCGATACACACCTCGTTTGAATCTCACTACGACTATCGCTCCCCAGAACGCCAACCCAATGTGAAGCAACATAATCAGCACGGGCACAATAAAGCCAAATTCCGCTCCGATCTTCGGAAGCACCTCAATCCGCCTATACCGCTTTTCATACGAACGCCA
>JAKSOY010000359.1 GCA_024405255.1 Kiritimatiellia bacterium | reverse complement strand
TCGTGGTATTCGCGTCCGAAGCTCGCAACGGCGTCCTTCCGCCGCGCGTACCGTCCGTATGCGCCCGTGTACGACGTCGGTTTCCGTGTCGTCGTCGAAGAATAGAGCCTTGATTCTTTGGCGAGGAATTGATATACTTTAAGAACTCGTTGTCCCGTGGTGTAGAGGCCGCACAGGAGATTTTGATTCTCTTAGTCCTGGTTCGATCCCAGGCGGGACAACCATTTTTTTAGGGAAGAAGAACATGAAGAGAAGAGAATTCCTGGGTGGCATCTTTGCTGTGGGTGGACTTTGGGCATTTGGAGGTGACGCGGGGGCGACTTTTGGCGTACCGCGCGTTCGGTTTGGCGTGGTGAGCGACGTGCATGTGCGTCAGGGCGGTCCGCGCGATCATGCGACGGGTGGCGATACCACGTATTTCCGCAAGGCGCTTGAATATTTCAAGGCGCAGAAGTGCGATGCCGTGATGATCGCGGGGGACCTTGCGGACCGCGGGCGCGAAGACGAGCTGATGGCGATGGCGAAGGTGTGGTTCGAAGTCTTCCCGGAAGGCTGCGGTGTCACGAAGCTCTTCGTCTGCGGCAATCACGACTGGTGGGGCCAGCGTTCATTCGACAAGATCAAGGCCCTGTGGGAGAAGGCGTGGCGTGAACCCTACGAATCGTTCTGGCATAAGACGGTGAAGGGGTATCACTTCTTCGGCAAGCACTGGGATTCCGATAAGCCCACGTGGACGGAAATCGGCACCTGGCTGGCGGCCAACGGGGCGGCGGTGAAGGGCACGCAACCGTTCTTCTACGTGCAGCATCCGCATCCGAACAACACGTGCAACGGTCCGTACGCCTGGGGACGCGACCAGGGGAACGTGACGAAGGCGCTGGCCGCCTGGCCGAACGCCGTGACGTTTTCGGGGCACTCGCACCACGCGCAGACGGACGAACGGTCCATCTGGCAGGGGGCGTTTACGAGCGTCAATACGGGGTCGCTGCGTTATGGGTGCCATCCGGACGACGGCGGGCTGCCGGGTCGTGGCTATGAGAACGGCGTGCGCGGCGACGACAAGCTGATGGGGGCGGCGAATGTCGTCGAAACGAAGACGGGACTCGTCGTCGACGTGTGCGACGCGGCAGTGGTCTACCATCGGCGCGACCTCCAGAACGACTGCGCGCTGGGTCCGGATTGGGTGCAGCCGCTGCCGTATCGTCCGCAGGACTTCGCGGCGCGTGCGGCGAAGGAACCGGCACCGGCATTTGCCGCAGGTGCGGCCGTGACGGTGAAGGACGTCGAAGGGCGTCCGCGCAAAGGCGCGGCGTGCGCGGCGGTGGAGTTCAAGTTCCCGGCGGCGCGGGCGAGCCGGACGCGTCCGTTCATCTACGAGATCCGCATCACGGGCGACGATCCGCTCTGTACGCTTCAGCGCGGGGTGGTGGCGGAAGGCTTCGACCAGGCGCCCAACCATCCGTGGACGCATCGGGAGTCCCGGGCGGTGATCGCGAAGGCCGCGTTGCCGATCGGCGTGAAGCACACGGTTGAAATCACGCCGGTGAGTTCGCTCGGCGTCAAGGGCGCGCCGATCAAGGCGTCCTTCTGACGGACGGCAGGAAAATAGAAGGCTTTAGACAAAGAAGAAAGAATCGACATGGCAGGCGAATATCAGTTTTCACTTATCGACGTGACGAAGCAGCAGGGTACGAAGACCATCCTGAAGGATGTGTGCCTGAGCTTCTTCTATGGGGCGCACATTGGTGTCATCGGCGGAAACGGCGCGGGCAAGAGCTCGCTGCTGAAGATCCTCGCGGGCCTTGATACGGACATCCTCGGGACGTGCCAGGTGGCGAAGGGGACAAAGGTCGGGTATCTGCCGCAGGAACCGGTGCTGGACGACACGAAGACGGTGGGTGAAATCGTCGAAGAGGGCGTGGCCGAAGCGAAGGCGATGGTCGAACGCTACGAAGACCTCTGCTGCGAGCTCGACGATCCGAAGAAGGCCGCCGAGATGGAGCGTCTGCAGGAGATCATCGACGCGAAAGACCTCTGGAACGTCGAGCACAAGGTCGAGATGGCAATGGCGGATATGGGGTGTCCGCCGGCGGATCGTCCGGTAAAGGTGCTCTCGGGCGGCGAACGGCGTCGTGTGGCGATTGCGCGTCTGCTGCTGCAGGAGCCGGATGTGCTGCTGCTGGACGAACCGACGAACCATCTCGACGCCGAGACGACGTTCCGGCTCGAAGCCTACCTCAAGGATTTCAAGGGCACGTTGATCGTCGTCACGCATGACCGCTACTTCCTGAGCGACGTGACGGAATGGATCCTCGAACTCGACCACGGCATCTGCTATCCCTACAAGGGCAACTACGAAGAGTGGTTGAAGCAGAAAGAGCAGATGCTCGCGCGCGAAGCGAAGGCCGAGAAGAGCCGTCAGAAGCTCATCGAGAACGAACTCAAGTGGATTCAGACGAATCCGAGCGGGCGTCATTCGAAAGCGCAGGCGCGTGTCAAGCGCTACGAGGAACTGCAGAGCCAGCAGGTCAACACGCGTGAAGACGATCTCGTCATCCGCATCCCGCCGGGTCCGCGGCTGGGCAATCTCGTCGTGCGGGCGGAACACGTCAAGATGGGCTTCGACGACGGACGCGTCTTGTACGACGATCTCAACTTCGATCTGCCGCGTGGCGGCATCGTGGGCGTCATCGGTGCGAACGGCGCCGGCAAGACGACGCTCTTCAAGCTCATCACGGGCCAGCTCAAGCCGCTGGCGGGTTCGCTCACGGTGGGCGAGACGGTGAAGCTCAGCTATGTGGACCAGACGCGCAGCGAACTGCAGCCCGACCAGACGGTGTACGAGGCCATTACCGGCGGCGGCGAGTTTGTGCGCCTGGCGGGCGAAACGATGATGAACGGCCGCGCCTACTGCAGCCGCTTCAACTTCCGCGGGTCCGAACAGCAGAAGAAGGTGGGCGTCTTGTCGGGCGGCGAGCGCAACCGCGTGCACCTCGCGAAGCTGCTGACCTCGGGCGGGAATCTGCTACTGTTGGACGAACCGACGAACGACCTCGACGTGGCGACTCTCCGGTCGCTGGAAGAGGGTCTTGAAGAGTTCGGCGGCTGCGTGATGGTGGTGAGCCACGACCGCTGGTTCCTCGACCGCATTGCGACGCACATCCTCGCGTTCGAGCCGAACGGCAAGACGACGTGGTTCGAAGGCAGCTACTCCGAGTACCACGAAATGCTGGAGCGTCGTCGGAAGTAAACGGGAGGACTTCGAGCATGAGCAAGACCATCATCGGCTATACGAGCGGCGTCTACGACCTCTTCCACATCGGGCACCTCAATCTGCTGAAGAATGCGAAGGGCCTGTGCGACAAGCTCAT
>JAKSOY010000358.1 GCA_024405255.1 Kiritimatiellia bacterium | reverse complement strand
GGTGCTGGCGATCCTCGGCGTGTCGGAGGAGGACATCCTGAAGGACTATCACGCGTCCACCATCCGCAGCGGAAGCGTCTACAAGGACGGCCTCGCCCAGCCCGCCTATTACTTCAACAGCTTCGCAGACTTCCGTTCGGGCATCCGGAAGAACTATCCGGCGGACACCTTCGCGGGGAGCGTCGAGAAGTACTTCATCGCGCTCGGCATCACAAAGGACGAGATCGAGGCCTTCCGCACCGACATGCTGGTCGGGTATGTGACGCCGGACGATCCCGTCGTTCCGCCGGAGGGGGACGATCCCGTCGTCCCGCCGGAGGTGCGCTATTCATGCGACGGCGGCGGCAGCTGGACGGACGCGACGCTCGTCGAGGCCGTGGACGCCGCCAACCGGAACGCCAGCACCATCATCGAGCTGAATCAGGACGTGAACCTTCCGATTGGCTCGCAGCTCGCGTTCACGCGGGCTGATCAGCGTGTCACGATCCGCTCGCGCACGGACTCGCGCCTGACCCTGACGCGTCAGGCGGCCGTCGGCGGGTCGGCCGAGGCCAACCTGAAGCTTGCGGCGGCGGGCGCGAACCTGACGCTTGAAAACGTCCTGATCGACATGGGGGGCGTGAAGGGCAACATCATCGCGACGATCTCCGGCACGTCCGGCTGCTGCGTGACCCTTGGCGCGGGAACGGAGATCTTCAATGCGGACATGGGCAACACCTCGGTCATCCAGCTCATCGGGGCGAATTCCTCGCTGACGTTTGACGGCGGCGTTGTCCGCGACATCACGGATGCGAACATGATCGTCTACGCCAGCGAAGTGGCGTCGCTCGCCGTCAACGCCGGCGGTGTTTCCAATTGCGTCGTCTCGTCCGCAAATGCGGTTGTCCTGCTTGAGAAGGGCGGCACGTTCGCGATGACGGGTGGGTTCGTCAAGGACAACCGCGCCACCAATGCCAAGGGCGCGATCGTCAAGACGGGCACGGCGAACGTGACCATCTCGGGCGGCGAGATCACGGGCAACGTCTGGAAGAACGGTTCGTACGGAGCACTTTACATGAAGGGCACGGCGAAGTTCAGCGGCACGCCCGTCATCCGGAACAACAGGCTGAACGGCACCACGGAGCAGAATGTGACGGTGAACGGAGGAAGCATCCGGCAGGACGGCAACCTGAACGCGGGCGCTTATGTCGGCGTGTCCGGAAGTGCGGCCGAAGGCGTCACGTTCGGATCGCTGACCGCGGCGGGCTTCACGGGAGCGGAGCGCTTCCATTGCGACGGGAATGCCGCGCTCGTCGGTTCGGCCGTCGGCACGGATCTCAAGTGGGCGCAGTTCGCGGCAGTCTGGGACATTTCCGGCGGGACGGGCGGCATCCGCGGATTCGAAGGCGCGGACGGCGACAGGATCATTGCGTTCGAGGCGGTCGAATGTTCCGCGACGGGCCTCAAGGTGAAGTTCAGGGCCGGACAGATCGACGCGGACGGCGAGACGTTCGGCCTCGTCTGCAAGACCGATCTTGCGGGCGACGAGACGTTTGTCGTCAATGCGACGCTGACGGCTGCGCCGGATGCGTCCGAGGGCGTGCTTGACGTGGGCGAGGATCTCTCGGACTATCCGCAACTTTTCATCATCGGCCTCGGTGCGCCGAGGAAATGACACTCTGAAAAAGGACGTGGGGGAATCTGATGCGCGATAGTTGTCTTTTTCTATGTTTGTGGTTGAATAAAAGACAGAAATGCGCTATAATTCGATATGTATAAATGTGGAAAGGTTGTCGGAAATGATAATTGGTCGAGAAAATGAGCAAAAAAGGATTTTGGAGGCAGTCCGTTCTGGAAAATCGGAATTCATTGCTCTTTACGGACGTCGTCGTGTTGGCAAGACTTTCCTGATTAAGGAACTTTTTTTTGGACGGTATACCTTTCAGCATACTGGGTTGGCAAAGGCAGGTCGTCGCGAACAGTTAAGGGAGTTTGCGCTGTCGGTTGCAAAATATTCTCAGGAAAAAGTTTCCGTTCCCCGAGACTGGTATGAGGCGTTTCATAAACTCGAGATCTGCCTTGAAAAGTCAACTGATGAGCGAAAAGTGGTGTTTCTTGACGAGTTGCCGTGGATGGATACGCCCAAGAGCGGGTTCATCAGTGCGCTTGAACATTTCTGGAACGGGTGGGCGTCACTGCGAAACGATGTTTTGCTGATTGTTTGCGGGTCGGCGACCAGCTGGATTATCAACAAGATCATCGAGGATTACGGTGGGCTTCACAATCGCGTGACGAAGCGCATTCATTTGCGTCCTTTCACTTTGCGTGAATGTGAGAAATTCGCGCGGAGCCGCGGTATCGCATTGAGGCGGGGTGAACTGCTTGAGTACTATATGATCGCCGGAGGCGTGCCGTATTACTGGGAGCAATTGGCGAAAGGCGAGAGCCTTGCGCAGAATGTCGATCGGATATTCTTTTCCGAGAACGGCGAACTACGGGGGGAGTTCGACCGCTTGTACGCATCGCTGTTCCGCAAACCGCAGGATTACATTGCAATTGTCACTGCGTTGGGAACGAAGAAGATCGGAATGACACGGAAAGAACTGTCCAAATCCGCGCACATTCTGGAAAACGGGAAAATGAGCGAGCGGTTGGCGGAACTTGAGCAATGCGGATTCATTCGTCGCTATGCCATGCCGGGCAAGGCGATACAGGATTCCCTTTATCAGCTGATCGACAACTTTACTCTGTTCCATTTCAAATTTCTTGCGGGACAGCCGGAAAGGATGGCGGGATATTGGCGTTCCATGGCGAATTCGCAGACCGTCCGCATCTGGTGCGGCCTTGCCTTTGAGCGAGTCTGTCTGCAGCACGTCGAACAGATCAAGGCCGCACTCGGCGTTCAAGGCGTGATCGCGCGCGTTTATGCCTGGAGAAGCCGGTCGGTCAAACCCGCCGTGCAGGTCGATCTGGTGATTGATCGTGATGACAAGGTGGTGAATCTGTGTGAAATGAAATACACGGCAAGGCCGTTTGTCGTCACCGGAGAGTGCGAACGAGAACTTCTGGACAAGGTGGATGCCTATGTCAAGGAGGTCTCCGATGACAAGACGATACACCTGACGTTGGTCAGTGCGAACGGGTTGCGTCCGAGTGCCTCGGCCGGTTGCCTTCAGAGCGATTTGGATGCTTCGGCGTTGTTCGGCGAATGACAGGACTTTGATTTCCAGTGAAAGAAGAAAGACGCGTTATGATGAAAAAAGCAGTTTGGACGGTTTCCCTGTTGATGTTCGCCGGCGCGGCGTTCGGCGCGCGCGTCGACGTCTGCGCGAATGCGTTTCGCGAGGGCGGGTGGAAGCTCGACGTGCAGTTCATGGAGGAGATGGGCTCGCCGC
>JAKSOY010000357.1 GCA_024405255.1 Kiritimatiellia bacterium | reverse complement strand
GACCGTCTGTCAGTTCCTTGCGATCCTCTCCGGTCCGGTGGGCTGGGTGCTGACGGGTCTTTGGACGGCGGCCGATCTCGCTTCGCCCGCGATGCGGGTGACCATTCCGGCTGTCATCTACATCGCCGGTATGCGCAAGATGAAGAAGCAGGAGGCGGATCTTGCAGAACTGAAGGGCGTCGCAGGGGAAGAGCCCAAGGGTGACGAACCGAAGGGGGATGAGCCCAAGGGCGACGAACCGATGGGGGATGAGCCCAAGGGCGAGAAGCCGAGCGAATCCGCCGGAGACAATCCGGGGGAGGGGAAGTGAATATGTTGATATTTGCAAACGTCCTGGCATGGATCACCGGCAATGGAGGCCGGTGATCCAGTCGGGAAGGAAGCAGAAACACATAAGAAGGAGTCAATGCCATGAGCAATGAGAAAAAGGCGCTCGCGTCGAGGCTTTGGAGCGAGTGGACAAACGGACTGAAGATACTCAGTGATTCCTTGGTCAAGGATCAGATCGAGATCGTTCAATCGACATGCACGTGCGTGATCGGTAACGAGAACTTTTTGCAGAAGACAGCCATCTACATGCTTCGCAAGAAGTATATCAGCAAGTTCGACGACTACAAGTCGAGGATCGGTGCGTATGAACGCACGATTCAGTCCTTGCTGAACGAGGTCAACGAACTCGTGGAAGAGAAGGTCGATTTTCACAGCACGTTGCAGGAGATCTGCATCGATACCGAGACGGATCTCGCAAATGAGTCGTGGGGCGACAACGCGATTGCGGCGTATGAGAAGCTCGGCAATTACGTCAATAATTTGATGGGCGTTCTCGACAAGGCGCAGAAGGAGGTGGAGAAATGAAGTTTGCTAAGTATGTGTCAGGGGTTCTGAACGGGATCGGGGCAGGCCAACCGCGGAAGATCCTTCCCGCTTTGCTGGTGACGCCTGCTGTTCTTCTGGCGGTGATGGGTCTTGTGTTCTGCTGGATTACTCCGGCGAACGCGTCCCTTTACGGTCCTGGGTCGCACTTCTTCTTCTCGCGTCAGCTTTGCTGGACGATCAACACCGTGTTGCTTGCGGCAGTTGCGTATTCGATCGGATGGAAAAGATGGTTGAAAGCGGCTCCGTTTATCGCATTCGGCTGGTTGGGGCTTGTCGTTTACGCGGCAACCTGTCCGTTGGTGCGTGGGCATTGGGGCTGGATCAGCGTGGGTTGCTTCAGGATCAATGTCGTGGAATTCCTTCCCGTGGTCTTTTCGCTTCTGGTCGCTTGGTTTGTCCAGCTGTCGCGATGCCGTGCGATTGTCGGCATCGGAATCGCGGCTTTGATGGTCGGTGCGTTCATGTGCTGTCGACTCTTCAGCAACCCGGTTGAACGGGATCAGCTCATGCTTCTTCCCTCACAACAGAAGATGGCGGAGAAAGCCGGAAAGCCGTCTCAGGAGTTCCTCTTGAATCAATGTGTCGGCGCGGTCAAGGAGTCGCATTGGTTTGGCAAGTGCGACGTCAATACGAGATTCATTCCCGAGAGCACGACAACGAGTATGCCCGCAGTCTCTGCCGTTCTGTTCGGCAAGTGGTATCTGATCGCGCTTGGGGCCGTCCTCGGTGTGATGGGCATTGGCATCGGGCTGTTCTGGGTGATGGGCGCAAGCGAATCCATGCGGGCGTATGCGCTTGTGTGGGGCGCACTCGTCCTGCTGCCAGCATTTCTCAATTTGCTCGGTTGCGTCGGGATCGTCTCTATGCTCGACTTTGGCATACCTTTCGCGTGCTACGGGGGATCTCTGGCGATGGCTACGGGCATAGGGCTGGCCATACTGCTGTCCCACTCCTTGGATTGCGATGAAAATTCGCTTACGCGCAGGGGTTTGATATGTGCGGTTTGCCCGGCCATTCTGCTTGTTCTCATGACAGTCTGCGGCGTACTGAGCGTTTCTTCGCGAGGGGATTTCACATACATGGGGTCGAGCAGCTGTGAAAAGGCGAAATAAGAGGAGAAAGGACAAGCGCGTTCAGGCCAAGAAGCGCGACGTGCGGATCAAGACACAGGAGGACCGGCTCCTGTGGAAACTGGTCGGCGTAGCGCTCTTGGCATTCGCCGCGTTTCTTGGGACAGCGCTTGCGACCTATGACTGGCAGTCGGTCGCGGCGCTCAATCCCAAGCCGACGGTGACGACGAATCTGGTTGGAGTGATCGGCAACGGGTTTGCCTACGGCGTATTCAAGGCCTTCGGTTTCGCCGCGTGGTGCATTCCGTTCGCGGCGATCATGGGCGCGTTGAAGCTCCTGCAACCTATCCCGAAGGAAGTTGAGGAGGTCCCAAACGTGCGCGTCTGCGTCAGAATCGCAGGGCTCGTGTTGATGGCGCTTGCCGTCACGGGACTCTTTCAGCTTGCGGGGCACTGGCAATGGGTGCGGCAACTCGCCGCCTACACGCATATCGGCGATCATGCGGGCGGGTTAGTCGGTTATTGGTTCATGACTTGCGCTCTGGAGAAGGGTGTCGCGGCGTTCGGGGCGACATTCCTGACGCTGGGCGTTCTGGCCGTCGCCGTGTGCATGGCGGCTGGGCTCAAGACGGTGCGGTCGTGGTTTGCCGCGCTTGCAGAGTTTGACTGGGGCCTCGGCCCTGTTGAGGAAGCGGAAAGCCCGCATCCACAATCTGCGATTGAGGAGCCGATCTTCAAGTTGCCGAAATTCCTTGGAGGACAGAAGCCGCCGCCGGAGAAGTCCCTGTCGGTTCCGAAGGAGAAGCCGCCTCGGATCAAATTTCCGGTCAACGGCGACTTGCCGAGCGTTAAATTGCTCGATCCGATCCCTCCGAAGAAGGGAAGGACGGGTGAGGCCGAGGCGACGGGTGCGATGCTGATGGAAACGCTGAAGGTCTTTGGCGTGAATGCAGAGCTGACGAATACTGTTGAAGGCCCTGTCGTGACCCAGTATGCCATCACGCCCGCACCTGGTGTGCGCGTTGAGCGGATAACAGGGCTGACCCGCGACCTGCAACGTGCTCTCAAGGCGAAGACGATTCGGATCTTCGCGCCGATTCCGGGCGAGGACACCGTGGGTGTGCAGATCCCGAACAAGACCCGCGAGATGGTGACATTCCGTGAGATCGTTGAATCTGTCGATTGGCAGAACAACGCGACCTGGCCGAAGAACGGATCGCCGAAGATACCCGTCCCACTCCTACTTGGGAAGAACGTCGCCGGTGAGGAGGTCGTGGAAGATCTCTCGAAGATGCCGCACCTCCTTGTCGCCGGAGCATCGGGCAAGGGCAAGTCCGTTTGCCTCAGTTCGATCATCAATGGGTTCCTCATGTGCCGGACTCCTGATCAGCTGCGGCTTATCCTCGTGGATCCGAAGGGCGGCACGGAGTTCAAGGTCT